>JAJZEV010000261.1:23512-32566 GCA_021805665.1 Pseudomonadota bacterium | reverse complement strand
GCAGTTCACCGACCTGACCGGGGAAGCGTCGCCCGGCCTTGGGGAAGCGGATCAGGCGATGCGCGATGCCGCGGCCTCGTTGAACCAGGGCCAGGACGGGACGGCGGGCGACCGCCAGCGGCAGGCCATTGCCGCGCTGCAAAAGGGCAACCGCGAACTGGCTAAGGCGATGGCGAAAAGCGGCCAGCAGGCGGGGCAGGAGCAGGACGGCGAGGGCGAATCCGGATCGATGGGCGTGGCGATGCCCGGCGGCCGGCCCGCGAACGGCGGCGGCATATCGCCGGAGGCGACCGATGAGATGTCGCCCGAAAGCCGCGATCCCCCGGGCCGAATCGACCCCGGAACCAGTGCCGCCAGCGTGGACTCCAGCGTCCCGGAGGAACGGGAACGCCAGCGCACCCGGGCAATCCAGGATGAACTGCGCCGCCGCGGGGCGGATCGGGAAAGGCCGGTGCAGGAATTGGACTACATCGATCGGCTGCTGAAGCAGTTCTGACCCGGGCGCGCTGGGCTCCATTCGGGATCGTCATCAAGCCCGGGTCGTGGAAGGGCTGCTGCTAGCGGAAGCCTTTTCCGGTCAATCCTGCTATGGGCAATCGCGAATCATTGGTCCGCGGGCATGCCAACAGGCAGCGGCCTCGACAAGAAGGGACAAGCCATGGGACGGGAACTGGAGGGTAAGGTAGCCGCGATAACGGGGGCTGCCTCAGGCATCGGACTGGCCACGACAGAGGCAATGCTGGCCGCCGGCGCGCGTGTCGCGATGGTGGACCGCGACTCGGCTGCGTTGACCGCCCTTCGCGCGAAGCATGGCGAGGCGGTGATTCCGGTGGTCCTCGACCTGCTCGATGCAAAAGAGTGTGCCGGGCTGCTGCCGCGGGTGCTGGAAGAGGCGGGTCAACTCGACATTCTGCATGCCAATGCCGGCATCTATGTGGGCGGCGATCTGGTGGATGCCGATACCGGGGCGATCGACCGGATGCTGAACCTGAATGTCAACGTGGTGATGAAGAATGTCCACGACGTGCTGCCGCACATGATCGCTCGGGGAACCGGCGATATCATCGTGACAAGCTCGCTGGCGGCGCATTTTCCGACACCGTGGGAGCCGGTTTATGCCTCGTCCAAATGGGCGGTCAATTGCTTCGTGCAGACGGTGCGGCGCCAAGTATTCAAGCACGGCATTCGCGTGGGGTCGATCTCGCCCGGCCCGGTGATCAGTGCGCTGCTGGCGGACTGGCCGGCGGAAAAGCTGCAAGAAGCCCGGGAGGCCGGCAGCCTTCTGGAGGCGGCCGAAGTGGCGAATGTCGTGATGTTCATGCTGACGCGGCCGCGCGGCATGACAATTCGCGACGTGGTGATGCTGCCCACCAATTTCGATTTGTAGCGGTCCTGAACCCCGGCGGGTCCGCTACTCCGACGCGGGCCGGACCGGGGTCATTTCGCCAGGATACGCGCCAGTTCCAGCAGTTCGGTATCGACCGGCTTGGTGCGCCCGACGATATCGGCCAGCGGTGTGCGGGTAACTTCGTTCTTCTGCCAGCCGACCAGCACCCCGGTCACGCCGGCACTCAGCGATTTCACCGCATTCACGCCCAGCCGTGTCGCCAGCAGCCGGTCGAACGCCCGCGGCGGGGCACCGCGCACCACATGGCCCAGCGTCGTGGCGCGCAGTTCGAATCCGGATTTCTGCTTCTCGGCATCGAAATACGCCATGATCCTGGCGGCATTCTCCTTTACGCCCTCGGCGATGACCACGATCGCATGCGTCTTGCCGCGCTCATACGCCGCATGCAGCCGTTTCGCGATCTCGCTGGCCGGGACTTCGAATTCGGGGGTGGAGATGACTTCCGCGCCGCCCGCCAGACCCGCCATCATCGCCAGATAGCCGCAGTCGCGCCCCATCGTTTCCACCAGGAACGCACGGTTGTGCGACGAACCGGTGGTGCGCAGGTGGTCGATCGCCTCCAGCGTCACGTTGATCGCGGTGTCGCTGCCGATAGAGATATCGGTGCCCAGCAGGTCGTTATCGATGGTGGACGCGATGCCGACGACGTGGATGCCAAGCTGGCTCAGCATGTAAGATCCGGTCTGCGACCCGTTGCCGCCGATCACCACGACGCCGTCGATGTCCATCTGCGCCAGATTGCGCACGGCCTTGGAGCGGCCCGTTTCCTCGCGGAATTCCACTGACCGGGCGCTGCCCAGGAATGTGCCGCCGATCTGGATGATCCCGCCCACGTCGCGCGCGTTCAGTTGCCGGATCTGGCCATCGACCAGACCCTGCCAGCCCTGGCGCACGCCGAAGACATTCATGCCCTCATCCAACGCGCTGCGGGTGACTGCCCGGATAGCAGCGTTCATGCCGGGGGCGTCGCCGCCGCTTGTAAGTACCGCGATATTCTTCATGCACCCAACCTTATGGGCGCTCGTTGCGCGCGTCCACTATACCGAACGGGCGGCGGCGAATTGGGCGGCGACGGTATCGATCAGTGTGCGGGCTGGCACGATGGCGGTGACCGAGGATACGGTGTGACCCGCGCTCCAGATGTCCTTCCAGCGGCGGGGCTGGCCCGCTGTCAGGTCCTTTGCCACGTCGATCGTCCCGCGTTCGGGCAGATTGTCCGGGTCCAGGCCAGCGGCGGCGATGGACGGACGCAGCATGTTGGTCTGCAGGCCGGTGAACGCCCGGGTCAGCAGAACGTCGTCGGCGGTGCTGTCCACCAGCATCTGCTTGTATTCCGGCTGCGCCATGCTTTCCGTGGCGGCGATCAGCCCCGTACCCATGTAACCGAGGTCGCAGCCCAGGGCGATCGCCGCTGCCAGCGCCTGCCCGTCGCCGATACCGCCCGCCAGCACCAGCGGTCCGGCGAATATCCGGCGCACCGCGCGGACGAACGCGAAGGGATTGAGCCAGCCGGTTTGCCCGCCCGCTCCGGCCGTCAGCAGGATCAGCCCGTCCGCACCAGCCGCGATCGCGCGTTCGGCATGGCGGATGGAGGCGACATCGGCGAACACCAGGGCACCGGCATCGTGCAGCGGCGCGATGGCCCCGGCCGGGGAGCCGACACTGGTGATGACGATCTCCGGCTTGTGGCGCAGCAAGATCGCCAGATCCTCGTGCATCCGCGGGTTGGATTTGTGGACGATCAGGTTGGCGCACCATGGGGCCGCGGCTTCAACGGTGCCGATTTCGGTTAGCCAACGGTCGAGTTCGGCGGCTGAACGGCAGTTGGCGGTGGGAAATGCGCCGATGATTCCGGCCCGCCGAGCGGCGATGACCAGATCGATGCCGGAGACGCGGAACATCGGTGCGGCGATCAGCGGCAGGCGGAGCCGTTGCAGCAATGCGGCGAAGCGGGTCATGGCTGTTCAGGTCACACCTTCGGCCAAAGCACGTCCCGGGTGGCGATGGACGGCGGATAGACCGCCACCGGCCTGCCGTCGCGCCATTGCACCACGCACAGCTTGGCGCCGACGCGCCGTCCGGCCTCGTCGTATTTCAGGTGCCCATCGGGAAAAAACAGGGCGGGGCCATCGGTCATGTCCAGGGCATGGATGGCATCGCTGACCTTGCGCCGGTCGGCCGCACCGGTTCGCTCCAGGGCTTCCTTCAGGATCATGACATGCACATAGGCGAAGATGGAATCGTGGCCGAACCACGGTTCGCCGGTTTTGGCCATGAAGCGCTTTTCCAGTTCCGCCTGGTTCTTGCCCGGCCAGTTCGCCAGCCCGACCATGATGCCTTCCAGGTTCTCGGCGCCGGCGTTCTTCAGCAGTTCCGGCACCGCCCAGTGGCCGCCGCCGCCGATTTTGGGCAGCCGGTCGCTGCGCATGTTGAATTCGGCGAATTTGTCGGCCAGCAGCTTGTCGTCGGGAACATTCGTGGATTGCAGCACGACGAAGTCGGGCCGGCCGGAGCGGACATGCTGCACCATCGTCGTGGCGTCCGTCAGCGGCGGCGTATAGACCTCGTCCGCGACGATCGTCAGGCCCTGCTGCTGCACCACATGGCCGCGCATCGCCTTCATGAAGCTGACCGACGATGCCGTGTTGTCGCCGACAAAGGCCACTTTGGCGGGTTTTCTGCCGGATGCCTTCTGCGCCAGTTCCATGATCATCGGCAGTTCCTCCTCCGCCTGCCGGTCGGCGGTGGGGGAGGACTGGAAGATGTGCCTGAACCCGCGCGAGGTGATCAGGTCCGAATACGACAGCGTCAGCCAAGGCAGTTCGGCCCGTTCGGTGACCTCGGTCGCGGCCAGGGTGAACGAGGACAGCCAGCAGCCGAAGCCGCCAACCAGATCGGGTTCCTGCGCCACCATGCGCTGCGCCGCATCCTTGGCTTTTTCCGAGGAATCCCCGGCGTCGTATTCCACCAGCTTCAATCTGGCGCCGCCCATGGATTTGATGCCGCCGGCCGCGTTGACATCCTCGACAGCGAGGCGCGCGCCCATCTGTTCCAGGATGCCCTGACGGGCCCACGGGCCGGACAGCGGCACCAGCATCGCGATCTTCACCTCGGCCGGCGTTTGGGCTTTCAGGCGGGTGGACGCCACGGCGGCGCCGGCCAGGCCAAGGCCGATGGTGTTGCGGCGGGACAGTTCGGTCATGGGCGGGGCTCGCTTCTTGGGGTTTTGTCTCGGGCGTTTACTGGTCGGGACTGCGCCGTGTGGAAAATCCGCATTTCAACACGGGGCAGATGGAGGGCCACGGAGGAAGCATTCGGGCACTTCGCGCGTGCTGGTTTCGACTGCGGTGCTCGACCCGAAATCTATTGTCGGCAGTTTCGTTTCTTGAAGTCTTTCCTGGACCGGCGCCCTTTACCGAAAGGATTATAAGAACTCCGTGGCCCTTTGTGGCCCTCGTTCTTCTCCGTGTTGAATCGCGGTATTCGGGCAAACAAAGCCGCCGATGCGGTTCGCACAAATCCATCGCTCAGCTCAGCCCCAGGTAGGACTTGCGAACCCGGTCGTCCCGCAACAATGCCTCGTACGGCCCGTCCAGCACCATCCGGCCGGTTTCCAGCACGTAGCCATGGTCGGACAGTTCCAGGGCCTCGGCGACACGCTGTTCCACCAGCAGAATGGTGACGCCGTCTTCCTTATGGATTTGGGACACCCGTTCGAAGATCGTATCGGCCACGGCCGGGGCCAGGCCCATCGACGGTTCGTCCAACATCAGCAGACGGGGGGCGCAGGCAAGGCCGCGGCCAATGGCGACCATCTGCTGTTCGCCGCCGGACAAGGTCCCGGCAAGCTGCGTCGCCCGTTCGGCCAGGATCGGGAACAGCGTATGAATTCGATCCAGCGTGTGGTGCCACGCATCCTGGCCGGCCTTGGGATAGGCGCCCATCTCCAGGTTTTCGCGCACGGTCAGCGTCTTGAACACCTGCCGTCCCTCCGGGACATGGGCGATGCCCAGATGCGCACGCCTGGCCGGGGGAAGCCCGAACAGATCCTGGCCCATGAACGTAATGCGCCCACCCACCGCCGGCACGATGCCCGAAATCGTTTTGAACAGCGTGGATTTGCCCGCGCCGTTGGGGCCGACGACGGTGACGAACTGCCCCTCTTTTACCGACAATGTAACGTCCGTCAGTGCGCGCAGCCCGCCGTAGGAGACGGAAAGATTGGCGATCTCAAGCATCTTGTCTGGCCGCCCATTTCTTGCCCAGATAGGCTTCGATCACAGTACGGTCCTCCACGACCGCACGCGGCAGGCCGCTGGCCAGGACGCGGCCGTGGTCCAGCACCACGAACCGGTCGGCGATGCGCATCATCGCGTGCATGGTGTGTTCGATGATGACAACGGTCATGCCCTCCGACCGTAGCCGGACCAGGACATCCAGCACATCGTCGCATTCCTCCCGGCCCAGGCCGGCCAGGGTCTCGTCCAACAGCAGAACCTTCGGCGCGCCCGCCAACGCGCGCGCCAGTTCCATCAGCCGAAGCTGCTTGTTGGTCAGTTGACCGGCGGCCACCCCGGCTCGATCGGCAAGCCCCACCCGTTCCAGCGCCCGCGCGGCGGAGGCGATGGCCTCGGCGTCGCCTAATCCGGCGCCATAGGCCCCGACAATGACGTTATCGAGCAGCGGCAGCCGGGGAAAACAGCGGACGACCTGGAAAGTGCGCCCAACGCCCATGCGGCAGACTTCATGGACCTTTTTGCCCGTCATGGTCTCGCCGGCGAGCGTGGCCTTGCCGGCGTCGGAACCCAGCACGCCGTTCAGCAGATTGAACAACGTGGTCTTGCCGGCACCGTTCGGGCCGATGATGCCCAGAATTTCCCCGGCTCCGACCTCGAAACTGACGTCGCTGACAGCCCGCAGTCCGCCGAACGACCGGGAAATGCCCTCGACTTTCAGCAATGGCGTTCCGGCTGGGGCCTGCTGCGTCGCGGGCGCACCGGTGGCCAGCGAGGCCGGCAGCGGGGCAGGGGGTTTCGGTTTGAAAAACCGGTCGCGGATCGTCCAGAACAGCCCGTCGGGGGAGGCGAGCATGATCCCGATAATGGCCACGCCGTACACCACGCCCTGGATGCCGGGCAGGATATTCCCCAGTTCCGCGTTCAGGGATTCGGCCAGCGGCACAAGGATGGCGGCACCGATCACCGGCCCCCACACCGACGCCACGCCGCCGAACAATGTCACCACGACCGCCTGCGCCGACACCAGCATGCCGAACACCGAATCAGGCGTGACCACCAGCAGCACGCAGGCATAGAACCCGCCCGCCGCCGCCGCGATCATACCCGAAACGACCAGGGCGCGCATTTTCCATAGACGGGCGTCGATGCCGGCAGCCTCGGCGGCGAGTTCATTCTGGCGGATGGCCAGCAGCGCCAGTCCGAAGCGGGAGTTTTCCACCAGCATGCAGACGAAAATGCCGACGATCAGGAACGCCACCGCGACGAAGGTATAGGTGTGCGGGTTGGCGAACTGGAGGAACGCGATCGGATTGTCCCGGTGCATCGGCAGGGACATTTCCTGAAAACCGAGATATTGCAGGAAATACAGGATCGCCAGCGGGTAAGCCAACATCGACAGGGCGAAGTAATGCCCTTTCAGCCGAAAGGTCGGCAGCCCGATCAGCACGGCGGCAACCGCCGCTGTTACCATACCGAGCGGAATTCCCAGCCACGGCGTCAGGTTCCAGTAAACCAGCGACAGTGTAACGACATAAGCGCCGATGCCGAAGAACGACGCATGGCCGAACGAAAGCTGCCCGCCATAGCCGGACAGGATGTTCCACGACACGCCGAACATCGCCCAGACCGGCACCAGCGTCATGATCAACTGGTAGTAGCTGTTGGACACCAGCGTGGACAGCGCCAGATACGCCGCGGAAACGACGGCCAGCGCGATCAGGTCCCGTTTCAGGCGAGGGGCGGAGCCGTATCGCATCTCAGGCACGCTCCGCCGAACGGCCGAACAGACCTTGCGGCCGCAGCAGCACGATCATCAGGAAGACGACGAAGATCGCCGCGTTCTGCAACTGCGGCGGCAGGACAAGGGCGGAGCATTGCTGCACGAAGCCGACCGTCAGCCCGCCCCAGAACGCGCCCAGGATGCTGCCCATGCCGCCCAGCACGACGCCGGAATACATGATGATGACGTAGTCCAGGCCGACAAAGGGGCCGAACGACAGATAGACCGCCATCAGCCCGCCCGCCACGGCGGTGATGCCGCTGCCCAGGGCGAAGGCGAAGCGATAGGTCTTATCGGTATCGATACCCATGTAAGTGGCGGCCGTGGGGTTGTCCGCCGCCGCCCGCAGCGATTTGCCCATACGGGTGTATTCGAGCAGCAGATAAAGCGCCACCGCCACGACAATGGCGATCGCACAGGCGATCAGGCGGGCCTTGTTCAGGAACACGGTGGCGTCGCCGTAGATCGGCCCGATCTCGATCGCACTGGACGCCAGCGGCGTGCGGACAGTCTGCGGGGTGGAACCGAACAGGATCAGGCCGCCGTTCTGCAGGATCAGCGAAATCCCCAGGGTGACGACGAGCTGCCCGAAATGCCCCTCGTCCAGCGAGCCAGTGGTGCGCAGGCCGGACACACGGGCGATCAGCAGCTTATGGACCAGCGCGCCGCCGGCGAAGACGATGGGGCCGGCCAGCAGGGCCCCCACGAACGGGCCGATGTAAGGTCCGAGGAACGCCAGGATGCCGCCTCCGGTGACCAGATACAGGCTGGAAAACATGCCCAGCATCAGGAACTCACCCTGGGCGAAGTTGACGATCCGCATGATGCCGAAAATCAGGCCAAGCCCGATGCACATCAGTCCGTAAATGCAGCCGATCGTGATGCCCGCGGCGAGTGCGTTCAGCACGTTCTCGATCAGAATCTCGAGGTCCACTTGGTTTCCGATCCCCCCGGGCCGGCGGCCCGTTTGGGCGGCTTCTCTTTGTCTCTCATCCATATCCCGTGTTGGACCCGGGCTCAAGCCGACCGGGTCGGCCAGGCTGCCCGCGGACCCGAACGGGCGGGGTTTTGACGCGGGAGTAGCCATTCCGGCGATTTCGCGACATAAAGCCGCACGAGGAGAATGTTTATGCCGACCACGACCCCTGCCAGCGCTGTGTCCCCGCGTCAGTGGAACCCCAATTCCTGGCGCGATTGCCCGGTTCGCCAGCTTCCCACCTATCCGGACGCGGCGAAGCTGGAAGACATGGAAGCCCGTCTGGGCAAGTATCCGCCGCTGGTGTTTGCCGGCGAAGCCCGCCGGTTGAAGGCGCATCTGGCGCTGGCGTCCGAGGGCAAGGCGTTTGTCTTGCAGGGCGGCGATTGCGCCGAAAGCTTCTCCGACTTCACCGCCAACATCATTCGCGACACGTTCCGCGTGCTGTTGCAGATGTCTGTCGTGCTGACCTTCGGTGCGTCCCTGCCGGTCGTGAAGATGGGCCGCATGGCCGGCCAGTTCGCTAAACCGCGGTCGTCGGATAACGAAACACAGGGCGATGTGACGCTGCCAAGCTACCGCGGCGATATCATCAACGGGCCGGAGTTCACCGCCGCCGCCCGCATCCCCGATCCGGCGCGCATGGAATTCG
>JAJZEV010000261.1:0-22987 GCA_021805665.1 Pseudomonadota bacterium | reverse complement strand
TGTCGCCGCTGGTGCGCGCGGTGGAACGCTCCGGCCACAAGGTGGTGTGGCTGTGCGACCCGATGCATGGCAACACCATCAGCACCCAAGCCAAGGTGAAGACCCGCAATTTCGACTCGATCCTGGGGGAGGTGCGCGGCTTCTTCGATGTGCATGCGGCCGAGGGCACCTGGGCCGGCGGCGTTCATGTGGAAATGACCGGCCAGGACGTGACCGAGTGCATCGGCGGCGCCCATCGCCTGTCCGAAGCCGATCTTGGCGAACGGTATGAGACGTTTTGCGACCCGCGCCTGAATGCCGAACAGTCCCTGGAACTGGCGTTCCTGGTGGCCGAGGAACTCAAGCGGCGGCGTCAACCGCCGCTTGCCCCGGCGCTCGCGGCCCAGTAGGCCGGCGGCGGTGGATCGGGATCGTCAAGTCCTGGCGGCGGATATAACCGCCAGGACCGACAGCTACTTCAATCGCACCAAGCAGATCGCCGCCAAATTCGGCGACAAGCGGGTGACCTATGCGCTGTTCCTGCGGCGCCCGGTCATCAGTGCGCCCCGCCTGATGCTGGACTGGCTCCGGTCGGTCGCGGCCGCCCGGGAAACCGAGATCGATATCGATCTGATCTACCAGGAAGGCGACTGGGTCGGCGCTGGCGAGCCGATCGTCTATCTGACCGGCAGCATGGTGCATCTGTCCGACCTGGAAACGATTCTGTTGCAGAAACTCGGCCCGGCCTGCGTGGCCGCCCATAACGCCTATCAGATGGCCCTGTCGCTGCCGGCCGTCGGCTTCCTTGCCATGGAAGCCCGGCACTGCGCCGGGGCCGAAATGGCCGACATGATGTCCTACGCAGCATCCGTCGGCAGCGCCGCCGCTCGGCGGGAGGGCGCGAAAGGCTTCATCGGCAATGCCAACGACGGCACCTCCCATTGGTTCGGCACCGACTCCGGCTTCGGCACCATGCCGCATTCGTTGATCGGCTACGCCGGATCCACTCTGCGGGCCGCCGAGATGTTCCGCCAAACCTACCCCGACGAACCCATCACCGTACTGGTGGATTATTTCGGACGCGAGATTACCGACGCCTTGGCCGTCTGCGCCCGGTTTGCCGATGTCGCGGCGGCGGGGGAATTGTCGTTCCGGCTGGATACCCACGGCGGACGGTTCCTGGAGGGGCTGGACCCGGCCGAAAGCTATGCGGTGCTGGAACGCTATGCCCCCGGTGCGATCCGCCGTTACCGCAGCGATTCGGAATTGCGCGCGCTGGTCGGCACCGGCGTGTCGGCGGCCGCAATCTGGCGGATGCGGGAGGCTTTGGATCAGGCCGGATTCCCCAAGACCCGGATCGTTGTTTCATCGGGGTTCGGCGTGGAAAAGTGCAGGGTCATGGCGGACGCCAAGGCGCCGATCGATGTGGTGGGCACGGGCAGTTTCATTCCGGATTCCTGGCATGAAACCTATGCCACGGCGGACATCGTGGAATATGATGGCGTGCCGATGGTCAAGATCGGGCGTGAATTCCTGTTGCGGAAAAACGGGGCAAGGAAGCGGAACGGGGGGTGAGCGTCTCGGGTGTTCGGGCGCGAATGAACGCTGATCGAGAGTAAGTTCTGTTGCTTTTAGTCGTTTCGAATAGAGTATTTTGTCATCGATATTTTACCCCATGAAAACCAAACCCGACAGATGCCGTGTCCGGCTTCGTCCCCAATCTAGCGCTTGTTTCCATCTGCGTGCGTCCGCGGCTAAAAATACTTTCTTCGACAGAACAAACATCGCCCCGCCCCGATACCACGGCCACCCGGTTTCCCCTCTCCCCCAAACCGCCCTACACTCGAACCTATCGACCAAATGGGGCAGGAAACCACTATGCAACACGGGACTTACGAACATATCGCCGTCTCCACGGCCGGCAACGTCGCCACCATCGAGGTGCGGCGCGGGCCCAACAACTTCATCGACACCGACATGGTGGCTGAAATAGCCGATGCGCTGGAAGTGTACGACCGCACCCCGGAGGTCCGCGCCATCGTGCTGTGCGCCGAGGGCAAGCATTTCTGCGCCGGAGCCGATTTTGGCAGCCGTGGCCCCGATGGCGTGGCCCGCGGCGCCAGGCGCGGCAGGCACCTGTATAAGGAAGCCCAGCGGCTGTGGCGCACCGGCAAACCCATCGTCGCCGCCGTGCATGGCGCGGCCGTGGGCGCCGGCGTCGGCCTCGCGGTCATGGCGGACTTCCGCGTTACCTGCCCCGAAGCCCGGTTTTCCACTAATTTCACCCGCCTTGGCTTCCATCCCGGGTTCGGCCTGACCTGCACGCTGCCCCGCCTGATCGGGTCGCAGAACGCGGCGATGTTGATGTACACCGGCCGTCGCCTGACGGGCGAGGAAGCGCTCGCCATCGGGCTGGCCGATTATTGCGTCGCGCAGGACCAGGTGCGCGCCAAGGCGGTGGAGGTCGCCACCGAAATCGCCGGATCGGCCCCGCTGGCCATCGTCGCCACCCGGGAAACCCTGCGGCGCGGCCTGGCCGACGCTGTCGCCTCGGCCACCGAACGCGAGTACGAGGAACAGGATTGGCTGCGCAATACCGCCGATTTCAAGGAAGGCACCAAGGCGATGGGGGAACGCCGTCCACCGGCGTTCCAGGCCCGATAATATAGACTTTGTTAACCCCCCGTTAATACTTCGACCTTAAGACAGGGGTCTCCTGAATGGAGGCCCCTGTGAGTTATTCGATAGGCGTTTCTGCTTTCGATGCCACCCTGTGGCGTGCATTGTCGTTGGTCCGCTCGCTAAACGTTCGTTCGCCGCGAACCGCGCGCCATCTTCGGCGCCTTGTGCTGCTGGTCTGGTGGACTGCCACATTCCAGCTTCATATTCATGCCCGCTACTGGCTGCGGGCAAGGCGTCTGCGCCGCCTGACCCCGGCTTCCGCGGTGTCGCCGATCCTGGATACTCTCGATCCGGACAGCCTGACGGTGCCCCTGGCGGAACAGCCGCTGGTTTCGGTGATCGTTCCTACCTTCGGACAGGTGCCGTACACCCTGCGCTGCCTTGCCGCGCTGGTTCGCAACACCGGCAGCGTGCCGATCGAAGTCATCGTCATCGACGACGCCGGCGATGCGCCGGAACTTGGGCGCGTGAGCGGGATACGGCTCATTCGCAACGAAACCAATATCGGATTCCTGCATAGCTGCAACAAGGCGGCGGCGTTGGCGAAGGGCCGCTATCTGTGCTTCCTCAATAACGATACACAGGTTCTGGACGACTGGCTGGCGCCGATGGTGGCGCTGTTCCAGGACCGCCCGGATACCGGCGCCGTCGGGGCCAAGCTGTTGTACCCGGATGGCCGGCTGCAGGAAGCTGGCGGCATTATCTGGCAGGACGCTTCCGGCTGGAATTTCGGACGACTGGGCGACCCCGCCGACCCCGCCTACAACTACGTGCGGGAGGTCGATTACTGCTCCGGCGCCGCGCTACTGGTCGAACGCCGGATTTTTACCGATATCGGCGGTTTCGATGCCAGATACGCCCCGGCCTACTACGAGGATACCGACCTGTGCTTCCGGCTGCGCCGGATGGGCCTGAAAACGCTCTACCAGCCCGCCGCCAGGGTGGTTCACCATGAAGGCCTGTCGCACGGGCGCGACACCGCCGCGGGGATCAAGTCGTATCAGGCCCGCAACCAGATGCTGTTCGCCGATGCGTGGGCCGACACACTCCTGCGCGATCACGCCCGGAATGGGGAAGACGTCTTCCGCAGGCGGGAAAGGGCGCAGGGGCGCCGGATCGTGCTGGTGGTGGATCATTATGTTCCGACCCCGGATCAGGATGCCGGGTCGCGCACAATCCTGTCGTGCATGGAAATCCTCCAACAGGCCGGCTACATCGTGAAATTCTGGCCGCACAACCGGGCCTACAGCCACGGCTACACCGAAATGCTGCAAGCCGCGGGAATCGAGGTGTTCTACGGACCCGGTCATCCGCCGTTCGAGACCTGGATCCAGCAAACCGGCATGGAACTGGACACGGTGCTGGTCAGCCGCCCGGATGTCGCGGAAGATACGATACCTCTAATAAGACATTACTCCGAAGCAAAAATAATTTACTATGGCCACGATCTGCACTTCCGCCGCATCGGGTTGCAGGCGGACCTGACCGGCAACCAGGCACTGCGCCGAACCGCCGAACTGATGCGGGCGCGGGAATGTTCCATCTGGTCGCAAGCCGATATGTCGCTGTACCTGTCACAGGAGGAGGCGCGGATAGCCTCTGCCCTGCGGCCGCAAGCCAGGATCGACTACGTAACGCCGTATTGTTTCGATACGTTCGCCGATATCCGTACCGCCCCGGCCAGCAACGAAATCGTGTTCGTCGCCGGCTTCGGCCACACGCCCAACGAAGATGCCGCGGTCTGGTTCGTCACCGATGTCCTGCCGGCGATCCGGCGCGAGCAGCCCGATGTCCTTCTGTCGATCGTCGGTTCCCACCCAACCGGGGCGGTCCGCGCGCTGGCCGGGGACGGTGTGGCGATCCATGCCGACGTGACCGATGCGGAACTGGCCGCGGCCTATTCCCGCGCCAGGGTCGCGGTCGTGCCGCTGCGCAGCGGGGCAGGGGTGAAACTGAAAGTCGTTGAGGCTCTGCGCGCCGGGCTGCCCCTGGTCACAACCCCGATCGGCGCCCAGGGCCTTCCCGGCCTGGACAGCGTTGCCAGTGTGCGCGGCGATGCGGCCTCGTTCGCGGCAGCGGTCCTGACGCTGCTGCGCGACGATCTGGAATGGGAGAAGCGCAGCCTGCAACAGGTCGCGTTCGCCCGCGACCGGTTCTCCCGCCGAGCAATGACGAAGTCGCTGCTGGGTGCGTTGGATGAGAGGCGGGTGCAACAACCGCATTGCCAGACCGAGACGTCCATGGCTGGATAACAGCCAAAGCAGGGAGCAGTCGCGATGGTCAGCCAGGTGCCCGAACGCCAGCCATTTCATCATCCGCCAGTCCGGCCCGCATGGCTGGCAAAGCTGACCGAAGACATTCTGGACCCCACCCAACCCATCGTCGATCCCCACCACCACCTCTGGACCGCTCGGCCTGACCGCTATCTGCTGGAGGACCTCGTCGCCGATCTGCACACCGGCCATAACGTATTGGCAACCGTGTTCATCCAGTGCCGGTCCGGGTACCGCACGGATGGGCCGGAAGACATGCAGCCCGTTGGCGAGACCGAATTCATCGCCGCCGCGGCCGAGGCATACGAAAATGGCGCATACGGCCCGCTGCGCGCCTGCGCCGGCATTGTCGGTCACGCCGACTGCCTGCTGGGCGAGAGGATCGACGCCGTGCTCGAAGCCCATATCCAGGCCGGCGGCGGCCGGTTCAAAGGCATCCGGCACAGCGCCACGTACGACCCGGGGATCGAACCGACGGCGCCGCCCGGTGCGCCGCCAGGCCTGTACCGCGACGCCCGGTTCCGGTCGGGATTCGCCCGCCTGCGGAACCAGGGAATGACCTTCGACGCCTGGCTGTACCACCCGCAACTGGCCGACCTCCTCGATCTGCTCTGGACCTTTCCCGACCAGAAAGTCGTACTCAATCATTTCGGCGGTCCGCTCGGAGTCGGACCCTACGCCGGTCTGCGGCCGGAGGTGTTCGCGCAATGGCGCGCCTATATCAAGGAACTGGCGGCCTGCGAGAACCTGTGCCTGAAACTGGGCGGCCTCGCAATGAACGTCAACGGGTTCGGCTTCCACAACCAGCCGCTTCCGCCGTCCTCCGGGGAATTGGCGGTCGCGTGGCGTCCCTATGTGGAGACCGCCATCGAAGCGTTCGGCGCCGATCGGTGCATGTTCGAGAGTAATTTCCCGGTGGACAAGGGTATGTGCAGTTACCCGGTCTTGTGGAACGCCTTCAAACGACTGGCGGCGGATTGTTCCGCGGATGAGAAGGCCGCCTTGTTCCATCGTACCGCCACTCGTTTCTACGATTTGCCTGCCCTGGTGTGAACCCGAACAGCCAGCCGGGATTCAGCCGCCCCGCAGATCGGCTTCGAACCGGTCGCGCCACTGCTCCAGGCTGTTGGTGCGCATGACCTTCAGCATGGCTTGATGGCGCTCCTGCCGCTCTTCGACCGGCATCGACAGCGCACGGTCCATGGCGCGCGCCATGCCGGCTTGATCGTAGGGATTGACCAGCAGTGCTGCGTCCAGTTCACGGGCCGCCCCGGCGAATTCGGACAGGATCAGCACACCAGGCTCCTCCGGGTCTTGCGCGGCGACGTATTCCTTGGCGACCAGGTTCATTCCGTCCCGTAACGGAGTCACCAGGCAGGCCTGTGCCTCCGCATACAATGGCATCAGAACATTGCGCGGAAAGCTGCGGTTCAGGTAGCGCAGCGGCACCCAATCCACCTCGGCGAAGCGGCCGTTGATCCGTCCAGCCTCGCCTTCAAGCTCGCGGCGGATGCGCTGGTAGGTTTCGATGTCCGATCGCGACGGCGGGGCGATCTGCATGAAGGTCACCAGACCGTGCTGGGCAGGATATTCCGCCAGGAAGCGTTCGAACGAGGCGAACCGCTGGCGCAGGCCCTTGGAGTAATCCAGCCGATCCACCGACAGGATCAGCCGCTCCAGCAGGTTGGCGCGCATCCGGGTGGCCTGACGGCGGTTGATCGGGGTTTCCGCCTGGGCGCGGACCTCTGCCACATGAACGCCTATGGGATAGACCCCGGTGCGCACGGTCCGACCGAAGACCGATACGGCGCCATCGATTCCGAACGGCAGCCCGCCGGCATGGCGCAGCACATAGTCGATGAACGCGGAGCGATCGATTTCGGTCTGGAACCCCAACAAATCATAGGCGCACATCGCCCGGATCAGTTCGGCGTGCGACGGGATCGTCATGAACACGCCGGGTGCGGGGAACGGGGTATGCAGGAACAGCCCGATGCGGTTCGTCAAGCCTTGCGCGCGCAGGGCATCCGCCAGGCACAGCAGGTGATAGTCATGCACCCAGATCAGGTCGTCCGGCCGCACCAGCGGGGTCAGCGCGGCGGCGAACAGGTCGTTGACGCGGCGGTAGCCCTCGAACTCCGGCCATTCGAAATGCCCCAGGCCGATCTGGTAGTGCAGCACCGGCCACAATGTGTCGTTGGCAAAGCCGCGATAGTACTGATCGTAGTCCTTGCGCGACAGGTCGATGGTGAACAGCGTGATCGGCCCGACGGTTCGTTCCGGCTTGGGCTCACTGACCTCCTTGACGTCGCCGCTCCAGCCGAACCACAGCCCGCCCTTCTGCTTCAGCGCATCCATCACCCCGGCTGCAAGACCGCCAGCGGTGGCCTCACCCTCCTGGATCGGGGCGACACGATTGGATACGACGACAAGGCGTGACATGGGCGGATCGGTTTCCCCGGCGATGCCGCGGGTCAGGCCCCGCGAATGGTTCCGCCAGTTTAGGGGCAATATGCCGGGGGTGCCACCCATCGGGATTGGCGATTCCGGCAGCCGGCCGGCTACACTGACCGCCCCTGTCGAGTCGGCACCGAATGGACGCAGTTGCGATGACCATACCCCTGGATGAACCGGTGCAAAGACGCGCCATCCACGTCTCCGGCTATGAGCGGGAGGGCAGGGACTTCTATGCCACGCCCGCCCCGGTGACCGCGGCGCTGCTGAAGCACGTCGTGTTTCGCGGGCCAATCTGGGAGCCTTGCTGCGGCGATGGTGCGATGTCGTCGGTGCTGGCCGCCACGGGGTACGACGTGGTCTCGACCGATCTGGTCGATCGCGGCTTCGGCAGGGGCGGCGTGGATTTCCTGGCCTGCCGCGAAGTGCCGGACGGGTGCCGGGCGATCGTGACCAACCCGCCCTATGGCGATACCGGATCGCAGAAGGGGCAGTCGCGTTCCCCGATGGCGATGCTGGCGTTTCTGCGGCATGCGATGGCACTGACCGAGTCAGTCCAGGGGCAGCTCGCGCTGCTGGTGCGCCTGCAATGGATTGCCGGAAAGCGCGCGGCGGATACGCTGTCGGCTGGCCCGTTCTCTGCCGTGATCGTGCTGACGAGCCGTATCCGATGGTTCGAAATGGGGGAACGGACGAACGCCGCCCAACATCACCACGCCTGGGTGGTGTTCGACCATGCCCATCCGAAGGGCCAGCCGCCGGCGTTGCTGTATGTTTGATCGGTGGCCGCTGCAGATCAGTCACCACGCCCGTATGGACGCTGAGCGGGCGCCATCTGTGGGTCGCCGCCTTGAACGGTGCCCCAAGGCGGACTTTGGGGAGCACTTTGGGGGGCGTAGGTAAAGCCAGGCGGCAAACCACCCTGATTGCCGCCGGGCAGGTCGGCGGGGGCGGGATCTGACTCGCAGCTGAGGAGCAGGTCGCTTTTCCACCGCCAGCCGGTGTGACGTTCCGTGGAATCCGGACTGACGTATTCGCAGGCATAGACCACGCCGAAGCGGCACATGGTCTGCCCGTCCAGCGCCGGCCCGCACTGCGGCATCGGCGCGTTGGGGACTTGCGAGTCAGTCTGCGCCAGCGCCGGAGCGGACGCTATCAGCAGGGCAAACAACACCAGGCGCATCGCGGTTTCACCTTCGGGCCGGGGAATCGACACTATACGGCGCTATGCCGCCGCAGCGGTAACGGCCGGTTCCATCCGCTGCTTCCTTAGCAGATCGCGATACGGTCCCGGCCTTGCCGCCAGCGCGGCCGGGGAGCCGTCATCGACGATATGGCCCTTATCCATGACGATGATGCGGTCGAAGCTTTGCAGCGTGCTCAACCGGTGGGCGATGGCGATCACGGTGCGGCCCGCCATCAGCCGGTCCAGCGCCTGTTGGATCGCCTGTTCGGATTCGGTGTCCAGCGCGCTGGTGGCCTCATCCAGCAGCAGGATCGGTGCGTTCTTCAGCAGTGCCCTGGCGATGGCCAGACGCTGGCGCTGACCGCCCGACAGCTTGACGCCACGATCGCCGACCATCGTCTCGAACCCCTCGGGCATCGCCTCGATGAACTGGCGGCAGTGCGCCATGTCGGCCGCGGCCAGCACGTCTGCCTCCGACGCATCGGGCCGGGCGTAGCGGATGTTTTCCATGACGGACCGGTGGAATAACGAGATGTCCTGCGGCACCACCGCCATGACGGTGCGCAGGCTTTTCTGCGAGACGTCGCGGATGTCATGACCGTCGATGGAAATCCGGCCGCCGCTGACATCGTAGAACCGCTGCAGCAAGGCCAGAACTGTGGATTTTCCGGCGCCGGAGAATCCCACCAGACCGACGCGCTGGCCGGGGGCGATCGTCAGGTCGAAGTCCTTCAGCACGGCGGGGCGGCCGGGGTAGGCGAAGCGCACCTGTTCGAACGACACCTCGCCGGGGCCGGCGGGCAGCGGCTGGGCGTCCGGCAGGTCGTTCAGTTCATGCGGTGTCAGCAGGGCGGAGATCGCTTCGTCCAACCGAGCGACATGCTGAGTGAGATCGACGAGGGCGACGGCGAGGTCGCGGGTGCCGTGCAGGATGCCGAATGCGAGGGAGGTGATCAGCACCAGATCGCCGACCTTGGCCTGGCCGTGCTGCCACAGGACGATCCCCCAGGCGACGACCCCCGCGGTCAGGATCGCCGTCAGTACTGCGTGGATCAGCCTGATGTGTTCAAGGTAATACAGGCTGTGGCGGCGGGATGCCATTTCGGTTTCCATCCGGTCGCCGATGCGGGCCTGCTCGCGGAAGGTGGCGCCGAACGCGCGGACCACGTTGAAATTACCGATGATATCGACCAGTTCCCCATCGACCGCGGCGGCCTTGGTGGCGTAGTCGCGGTGGCGTTCCGATCCCTTGCGGGCGAGGGCGAATACCACCGCGCCCATCGCCGCGGCGATGGCCATCAGGGTGCCGGCCAGTGCGAGGTTGACCGACCCGATGAAGCAGATCGACAGCACCACCGCCACGGTGGGCGGCAGCACGTTCCAGGCGCCGGTATTTTCCACCGTGAACGCGGCGTTGGCGGTGGAGGTGATGCGGCTGGCCAGCGCGCCGGGCAGGCGTTCGGCGAAATAGGTCGGCGCGTGGCCGGCCAAATGGCGGAACAGATCGCGGCGGATGTCGCCGGTTACGGCCACGAAGGTCCGGTGCGCGGCATAGCCGCCGACCCGCCAGGACAGATTGTCTGCCGCGACCAGGCCGCATAGCAGGGCAAAGGCGCCCCAGACCTTGTCGCCCGCGGCAAGCTGGCCGGTGGCGACGATGTCGATCAGGTGCTTCATGCCGTATTGCGTGGACACGCTGCACGTGACCGCGACCAGCACCGAGATCAGCACCGTCAGGTGCCCGGCGGGGTGGCGGCGGACATAGGAGTACAGGAAAGCCAGCGGCCGGCCCCGCAGGGACGGCAGGTTTTCAACGCGCGGAACCTTGGTTCCAGCCTTATGCCGCATGACGACGAAGGACTCCCGACCGGGGTAAGGACATGGACCCGGACCACGCGCGGTTTGGTGTCGCCATGTTCGCGATCGGGGGCGGCTGCCCCGATATCGCCCACCGGGGCGGCTGCCCCGACATCGCCCACCGGGGCAACTGCCCCGATATCGCATTGAACACGCCGACTTTTCGCCACATTCGAAATCTATAACTTATAATCAATAGGCGCCACTGGATTGTCAAGTCAAGCTGAAGTTTTCGGCTCGGTTTACAAGAAAAAAAGTGCCTGGGTCCACTATACCAACAGTCCAATCCGGGGCACCATACTTATGCGTATTGCTCAAATATCGCCTCTTTTCGAGGCGGTCCCGCCCAAATTGTATGGCGGAACCGAGCGGGTGGTTTATTCGCTGACCGAGGAACTGGTCGCGATGGGCCACGATGTCACCCTGTTCGCCAGCGGTGACTCGGTCACCTCCGCCACCCTCGCGCCGATGCGCGAGAAGGCGTTGCGCCTGGACCCCACCGTCAAGGATTGGGTCGCGACTTACTATCGTATGGTCGAACTGATCTATCGCCGTAAGGACGAATTCGACGTCCTGCATTTCCATATCGATTACTTCCCGCTGTCGCTGTTCAGCCGCCAGGACGTGCCTTACCTGACGACGATCCACGGCCGGCTGGATATCCCGGAGTTCGTGGAAACCTACGGCACCTATCTGGAATCGCCGTTCGTTTCGATTTCTAACAGCCAGCGCCGGCCGATCCCCAACCTGAACTGGGTGCGGACCGTGCTGCACGGCATGCCGGCCAATTTGCTGACGCCGCAGCCGGTGAAGCAGGAATACGGCGCGTTCCTGGGACGCATTTCGCCGGAAAAGGGCGTCGATCGGGCGATCCAGATCGCCATGAAGGCCGGCATGAAGCTGAAGATCGCCGCCAAGGTCGATAACGCCGACAAGGAATACTACGACACCAAGATCAAGCCGCTGATCCAGGGCAACCCGGACGTCGAATTCATCGGCGAGATCAACGACGCGCAGAAGCCCGCCTTCCTGTCCGGTGCCCACGCCCTGATCTTCCCGATCGACTGGCCGGAACCGTTCGGCCTGGTGATGATCGAGGCGATGGCGTGCGGCACCCCGGTGATCGCATTCAACAGCGGGTCGGTGCCGGAAGTAATGGACGACGGCGTCACCGGTTTCATCGTCAACAACATCGACGAAGCCGTGGCCGCCGCCGGCAGGATTCATACGCTGGATCGCGCCAAGGTCCGCGCCACGTTCGACCGCCGCTGGACCTCCCGCCGTATGGCGGAGGATTATGTCGATGTTTACAAAAGCTTGATGCACCCCGTTCGGGCGCGGGAAGCCGCCCTGGCCTGACCGCCCTGGCCCGATCGCGGCCACCGATCCCGGATATGACGTCATCCCGGATATCGTCTAAACAGAACCGCCGAGCACCCGGGTGCTCGGCGTTTTTGTTGGGATTGTTCGATGCGCAGCCAGTTCGGCCTGAATGGCCTGACGTTTTTCACCGCCGCGGTTCAGGCTGGATTTGGGCCGTTCATAGCTGTCTGGCTCACCCGCGAGGGATGGAGCGTGACCGACCTGGGCGTAGCCCTGTCTGTCGGCACCTTCGCCGCGCTCGTCGCCCAGTTGCCGGGCGGGATGCTGGTGGATCAGGTGCATGGCAAGCGCATCGCCGCCGTCGGCGCCTTGCTGACGATGGCCGTTGCCGCGCTGGCGCTGTGCGTTTCGCCTATAGCCCCGGTGGTTTGGGGGGCTGAAATCCTCCATGCCCTGGCCAGTTCGGTGATGACGCCGGTCATTGCCGCGCTGACGTTGACCGTGTGCGGACACGCGGCGTTCGGCGAACGGCTGGGTCTGAACACCCGCTATGGCGCTTTGGGAAACGCCGCGGCCGCCGCGATCCTCGGGGCCGCGGCATCTTATGTGTCTCAGCGGTCGGTATTCTTCGTCACCGCGGCGCTGGTTGTGCCGGCGATGGTGTCGTTGTGGCTCATCCGCGACGATCGGGCGGTGGGGGTGGCAAACGGACATTCGGCGCTGAAGCACCCGAAGGACCGCGAGCACTGGCCCTGGCAAATCTTCGCCGAACCGTCGCTGCATATCTTCGCCGTGGCCGCGGTGCTGTTTCAACTGGCCAATGCCTCGCTGCTGCCGTTCGCGCTGAACGAACTGACCCGGCGGCACGATGCACCGGGGTATCTGGTATCGGCGACGATTATCGTTCCGCAGGTGATCACGGCGATGTTCGCACCTTGGGCGGGGCGGTTGGCGCAGAGCATCGGGCGCCGGCCAGTGCTGATGGCAGGCTTCGCCGCGGTTCCCATTCGGGCGTTGCTGTTCGCGTTCCTGCCCGGCGCGTTGCCGCTGGCGGCGTTCCAGGCTTTGGACGGTGTCAGCGCGGCGGTGTTCGGGTTGATGCTGCCGCTGATCGCCGCCGATGCGACCAAGCGGACCGGGTACCTGAACCTGGCGATCGGTTCGCTGGGGCTGGCATCCGGCCTGGGGGCGACGTTCAGCACGGCGATCGCGGGATTGATCGCGCAGGCGTTCGGCATTCGGGCGATGTTCCTGATGCTGGGCGCGGTTGGCGCGGCCGCGGTGGCACTGCTGTGGCTGGCGATGCCGGAAACCCGCCCGTTGCGGGCGCCGGATGCGCGCGGGGCCATCCAGCCAGCCTGATCCGCCCTTGCGCGTTGCTGCCCGCCAAGGCCAGATAGCACCCGAAATGCCGCTGTAGGGGGAAACCATGGACCAGGCAGAAGCCAAGCATCTCTTCGAACCGACGGGCGATTTTCAGTGCCTGCATGAGTTTATCCCTGCTGCCCGGGCCAAGCTGTCGGATCACATCTGGGGCTATCTGGTCGGCGCGACGGAAACCGAGACGACGCTGCGGCGCAACCGCCTGGCGCTGGATTCGCTGGCGCTGCGGCCGCGGGTTTGCGTCGATGTGTCGAAGATCGACCTGACTGCCACACTGTTCGGTCAGAAGCTGCGGATGCCGGCGATGCTGGCGCCGGTCGGGTCGCTGGAATCGTTCCATCCCGGCGGCGCGGCAACGGCGGGGCGGGCGGCCTCGGCGTTCGGGGTGCCGATCATGGTCAGTTCGGTGACCCATCCGGGCCTGGAGGAAGCCGCCGCCGCCGCGCCGGGGCCGAAGATTTTCCAGCTTTATGTCCGCGGCGACAACGCCTGGGTGGACGAGGTCGCGAAGCGGGCGGTGGATGCCGGTTACGATGCGTTCGCCATCACGGTCGATACGGCGGCGTATTCGCGGCGGGAGCGCGATATCGCCGGCCGTTTCGTCAAGCCGTGGCGCGCGGTCGCGACGGGCCAGAGTTATCAGGCCGGATTTACCTGGGACAACGTCAAGCATTTCAAGGACACGCACGCAATCCCGCTGATCCTGAAGGGGATCGCGACCGGCGAGGACGCGGCGCTGTGCTGCGAGCATGGGGTGGATGGGGTTTACGTGTCCAACCACGGCGGGCGGCAGTTGGACCATGGGCGGGGATCCATGGATGTGCTGCCGGAGGTTACGGCGGCAGTGCGCGGGCGCGCGAAGGTGATCGTGGATGGCAGCATTTGCCGGGGCACGGACATCGTGAAGGCGATCGCGCTGGGGGCCGACGCGGTGGCGATGGGGCGGATGTATTGCTACGCGCTGGCCGCCGATGGCGATGCCGGGGTGCATAAGATGCTGGAATTGCTGGAACACGAGATGGGTGTCGCCATGGCGCTTGCCGGTGCGCGGAGCCTGAACGAATTGCATCCGGGTTATGTGTACCGGGATGCGCCGCGGGTCGCGCAGCCGCATGCCCACAGCGCGTTTCCGCTGTTGCAGACGACTCCGGAATACCGGGGGTAGGACCCGCGGGCAGGCGGTTCGATTTCCATGCGGCATTACCGACGTGTGTTCATTTAGGGCGTGACCCGGTTCATGTCGCGGTGCATCGTCGAACCGTGGCCATGACGGATGCAACGGTGTACCGAACCGTTCGTTGTGGTCCGGTTGACGCATCACCGAGGGGCCCCATGGCACGCAAACCGCCGCATAATCCGCTGGAAGCCGATCCCCATCGCGAGCATCGTATTCGCGAACGCGCCTATCTGATGTGGGAGGCCGAGGGTAAACCGCACGGCCGCGATGTCGAATACTGGGAACGTGCCCGCGAACTGGTGGGCATGGAGGAAAGTGCCGGCAGCGGACTGCTGCCCAATCCGATGGATGCGGCAAGCGCGCCCCGCCGAGCCGGGATCGAGGAAGCCGATATCCAGGATAACCTTGGCGAGTTCCCCGGTCTGATGACCGATCAGGGCGAGGCCGCACCTGTCCCGGCGCCGAAGCGTAAGAGCCGAACCAGGACGAAGAAGACCCCCTAGCATACGCGACGAAATAGTCGTTGTAATCGACGCACAGCCGGTAATGACCGCCGTGGCGGGCGGAGGCTCGTCATTCATGCTTTTCCCGAGACCGCCGCTGCAAGGCGTGGATGGCGGGCCGGATCGGATTACACGGCGACCGATGCTGGCCATCGTGGGGGCGCCGCGGCGTTTGTGTGCCAGTCTTCGGGTTCGGGCTGGCGCGTCAGGTGTCCAGGGTTTGGATCGTCTTGCCCGCCCGGGTCGGGCGCCCGGGGCGGTGGCGGGCGGAGGGTGCCGAGTTGGCGGGGTGGCTGTCCCATCGGCGTCTCGTTTTCCGTATTTTGGGACTTTGCTTCCGATTCTGGTTCCGGAGGCATTTCTTGCAGCATGATGTTGGCGGCGATGTGACGGGTCCATTCGTCGGTGTCGGCGTCGTGCTGGTTTTCCTCGCGTTTGCGGCGCCGCTGCTGTTCGCGGAGCAGGCGGTTCTGGGCGGCGAGCGAAATGCGGACCATGGCGGCGTATTGGGCATTCAGTTTGACGACCAGCGCGATGTCGCTGGCGTGGACGCGGGTGAGGCGGACGATTTCCTCGGCCTGTGCCCTGGCGACGACACATTGGGCGGCGAGTTCGGCTTCATTGGGGGTGACCGGGTCCAGGGCTGCGATTCTGGCGATGGCGGCGCGGTTGCGTGTTCGCCTGCCTTCCGGTGTGTCGGTCAGGGGCGGGGGGAGCAAGTGGAAAAGTGTGTGGACCAGATGGCGCCATGCCTCATTCTGGAGGTCGATGGGCGGATTTTCTGGTTGGGTCTGGGTTTCCATTCCGGATAAATAGCAAATAATAGGAAATAAGTCAAATTTATTGCCATCCCGAGCGTGGGCGTGAGGCACGTGTATGTGCTGGGATGGATGGGCTTCTTTCGCTGGACCGGCGGCGGTTGGCAGCGGATTTAGATCGGCGGCGATCCGGTTCCCAAGCCGTGATCGTGCGTCGATGCCACGGGCGGTTAAAGCCCGTGGTCATCGCTGTTTTCAACCCGGGGGCCGCGGGCCCGTCATGGTGGTGAGGGGCCCGCGGTCACTATTGAGCGGCCGGTTTCCCTAATCGCCGCCGGTATGTTCCCTACCGGCGCCACCAGCCGCGCTTCTTCTCCGCTGCCGGGGCTTCCTCTGAGCCGATCAGGATCGGCTTGACCAGCGGTTCGGGTGCGGGCGGTTCCGCTGTTGCGGTTTGCTCGGCGTCCGCGGCCTCGGTTTCGGGCGGCTGTTCGGCCGCGGCGATTTCGGTCAGCGGTGCGCCAGATACCGGTTCGGGGCGCGCGTTTTCGGGGGGGACCAGTTCGCTGGATACCAGTTCGGGGGGCACCGATTCCGGGCGCGCGTGTTCGGGTTCGGCGGCGATTTCGACCGGTGCGGGCATTTCCGCCAGCAACGCGTCCACCAGGCCCGGTTCATGGGCTTTAGGTTCCGGCGCCGTCGCGTTGACGATTTCGATCGCCGCCACGGCCCGGGCAATGGGTTGCGCTTCCGCCGCCCGCTCCGCCTGATCCATCACGTCGAAGATATCGAACGCCCGGCCGCCGAACGGATCGGCTGGAGTCGGGCCAGCATAAACCGGCAGCAAATCCGGCTGTTCGGCCCCGGGCAATGCGAGCGGAGACAATTCCCCATCGCCATCGCGCCGCCGCCGCCGTCCGCCACGCCTGCTGCGGCGCCGGTTCTTGGGGTCGTCGTCGTTGGCGGACGGAGCTTCGGCGCCCTCGGCGGGTGCCTCGACAGGCTCCGCCGCAACCATCGGTGCGGCGTCGCCATCTTCCGACGGCTCCGGCGCCACGGCGTCCGGCGGAGTCTCTCCATCGCCCGATTCTGCTGCCTGCGGCTCATCCCGCCGGCCGCCCCGCCGACGCCGACGACGACGCTTGCGACGGCGCTCTGCTTCGTCCGCCTCACCGCCGCCGGCCGCATCGGCGGCTTTTTCCTCGGCGGTGTCTTCCTCGCCATCGTCGTCATCGTCGTTCGCGGCGGCGATTTCGGCTTCTTCTTCCTCTTCGTCCTCGATGTCCGGTACTGGCGGCATCGGACGTTCCAGCGCCACGACCGGAATCATCTCCTCGGCCGTGCGGGTGCGTATCTTCTCGATCCGGAACGACGGCGCGATCTGCCCGTCGTCGGCCGCGACGATGACCCGCATGGTGTAACGGGTTTCGATCTCGTGCAGCCGCTCGCGCTTATGGTTCAGCAGATACAGCGCGACCGGCGTGGCGACATACACCACGATCTCGGCCGAACGGCGCTTGCTGCCCTCATCCTCGATGCCGCGCAACACATGGATCGCCGCGTTTTCGGTGCTGCGGACATGGCCGGTGCCGCCGCAATGCGGGCAGGGGATGAAGCTGGTTTCGGCCAGCGACGGGCGCAGGCGCTGCCTGCTCATTTCCAGCAGGCCGAAATGGCTGATATGCCCGACCTGGATGCGGGCGCGGTCGTTCTTCAGCGCTTCCTTGATCCGGCGCTCGACCATCGCGTTATGGCGCTTGGACTCCATGTCGATGAAGTCGATGACGACCAGGCCGGCGAGATCGCGCAGCCGCAACTGGCGGGCGACCTCATCGGCTGCCTCCAGGTTGGTCCGGAGCGCGGTTTCCTCGATGTTGCGTTCGCGGGTGGAGCGGCCGGAGTTGACGTCGATCGCGACCAGCGCCTCCGCCTGGTTGATCACCAGGTAGCCGCCGGAACGAAGCTGCACGGTGGGCTGCAACATGGCATCGAGTTGCGCTTCGACCTGATTGCGGGCGAACAGCGGCTGGCCACCGTCGCGCCACAACTGCACCTTCTTGGCGTGGGACGGCATCAGCATGCGCATGAAGTCGTGCGCGGCACGCCAGCCATCTTCGCCATCGACCAGGATTTCCTCGATATCGCGCGAATAGACGTCGCGGATCGAGCGTTTGATCAGGCTGGCCTCTTCGTAGATCAGCGCGGGTGCCACCGATTTCATGGTGTGTTCGCGGATATCGTCCCACAGCCGCAGCAAATATTCGCAGTCGCGCTTGATTTCCGGCTTGGGGCGGTTGGCGCCCGCGGTGCGGACGATCATGCCCATGCCGCGCGGGATATCCAGTTCGGCCATGACCTCTTTCAGCCGGCGGCGATCCGTGGCGGAGGTGATCTTGCGTGAAATTCCGCCCCCGCGCGGGGAGTTCGGCATCAGCACGCCGAAACGGCCGGCCAGGGACAGATAGGTAGTCAGCGCCGCGCCCTTGGTGCCGCGTTCTTCCTTGACCACCTGCACCAGCAGGATCTGACGGCGGCGGATGACTTCCTGGATCTTGTAGTTGCGCATGAAGCGCGACGGCATGCGCCGTTCGTTGCGGTCGTCACCGGTTTCCTGGTCGCCGCCGCCCACCGTTTCCGGCGGGGGCAACACTTCGACGTGGTCGGCGTCGTTGTCATAGGAGTCGTCGCTGTCGGAGTCGTCCTCGCTCACCCGATCGGAAACGATATCGAGCGGTTGCGCCGCCCTGGCCGGGGGTTCCGCGATCAGGCGCGGCACGTCCGGCATGGCCCATGCTTCCGCGTGCGGTGCTTCGGATTCGGGTTCGGCGGCCAGCAGATGCGGGGTGGATGGGAAGGCCCATGCCTCGGCGGTTGGTTCCGGGGCAACCGGCGCTGCGACAGGAACGGGCTGGGGTTCCACCATTTGGGGTTCGACCATGCCCTGGCTCAGGGCCATTTCCAGGTCTTCTTCCTCTTCCTCGCGCCGGGCTTCCTCGGCCTGCATTTCCAGCAGGCGCTGACGGTCGGCGACCGGGATTTGGTAGTAGTCGGGATGGATTTCGCTGAACGCGAGGAACCCGTGGCGATTGCCGCCGTATTCCACGAACGCCGCCTGAAGGCTTGGTTCGACCCTGACTACCTTGGCGAGGTAGATGTTCCCCTTGAGTTGCCGCTTCGTCGAAGTCTCGACGTCGAAATCTTCAAGTCGGGTACCGTCCAGCACCACAACGCGGGTTTCTTCCGCGTGCGTGGCGTCGATCAGCATGCGCTTCGTCATATAGTCCTGAACTCCGGTGTGCCGCCGGGATGCTGGCGCCGGACCTTCTTCGGGTCGCGGTCAGCGGACGGCTTGCAAGGCTTGCGGGAAGGGGCCCGCCCGACGGTTCAGGAAGAGAAAGGCGATCGGAACACGCGACAGCCATACCACCCTGATAGCGGGGTGAATGTCCAAAGTCGGACGAATATGGGACGGCGTGGTTCATCAGTTCCTGGCGTTCGGATGGCGCGTCCCGTGGCGGAACGCTGCCCCGTGTGAAAAGGCGGTGCTGGCGCCGCCCGCGTGGCGAGATGCCAAGCCGCGTGCAGGACCCCGGCGCGCCACAAGTCCAAATGGCGGGCGCGACGCGGACGGCGATGCAGCCACGGCGAGGCGGATCCTTCCCCACACTTGCAAGCCTGGCTCCGACCAGGCCAACCAAGGGATCACGCGCCGCCGGTTCAGGCCACAGGGCAGCGGGTTCCCGCCACCCCGATGACATCGCCGGAGCAAGTGGACCATGACGCAAACCGGCGCCGACCGCAAGCGGCACATATTTGGGTGCCATTAACCCGCCGTAATCAATATATAAGCTGCGAATTCGTATCCAATCTGTTAAGAGCGAATCATGCTTTTCGTCCCTCCGGTCACGCGAAGGCTTCTGTTGCGCCGTTTCGCGGCGGGCTCCAGCGTGTTCGGCACGTTCCTGCTGCCGCCCGGGCTGCATCGGGCGATGGCGGCGAAGGCTGCGAAGGCCGCACCCGAGCCAGCCAGGCCAGTTCCGCCGATGGTGGTGCTGGACCCGGGGCATGGCGGCAAGGATCCCGGCGCGATCGGTGTCTCCGGAACCTATGAAAAGCAAGTTGCGCTGGCCACGGCGCTGGAACTCAAACACCAGATGGAGGCCGGGGGCCGCTACAGGGTCGAACTGACGCGAACCCGCGACGTGTTCATCCCGCTGGAGGAGCGGGTGGAGCGGGCGCAGCATCGCGGCGCGGCGCTGTTCGTGTCGATGCATGCCGACGCGCTGTCGGATCATTCCGTCCGCGGTGCCTCGGTTTACACCCTCGCCCGGACGGCATCCGATGCCCAGACTGCTGCTTTGGCGCAACGCGAGAACAGTGCCGACCGGTTCGCCGGCCATCGGTTTCAAAGTGCTTCGCCGGAGGTTTCCCAAATCCTGGCCAGCCTGGTGCGGCAGGAAACCCGGGCCGGTTCGGTTCAGATCGCCCGCAAACTTGTCGGCAGCCTGGACCGCGACCTGCCGATGCTGCCGAATCCGGATCGGCATGCGGGGTTCGTGGTCCTGAAGGCGGCCGATATCCCCAGCGTGCTGGTGGAAATGGGCTTCATGTCCAACCCGAAGGACGAGGCGGCGTTGCGCCGGGCGGATCATCGCAAGATGGTGGCACAGGCCATGCATAGGGCGGTGGATGCCTATTTCGCCGGCGTCACGCATCTGGCGACGGGGTAGGGCCCAACCGCCAGGATCGATACATAAATGAATTATGATGCCGTGCGCCGCTGCGCCGTATTCCGCATTCCCACCGCCCACCCGGCGGACACTGCCGGCCTGCTCGGTCTGATCGCTTCGGGTGCTGCCGCGGCCACCGATATCCGCGCGATCTTCGGCAAGACCGAGGGCAACGGCTGCGTTAACGATTTCACCCGGGCCTATGCGCTGGCCGCACTGCAAACCGCGCTGGCCGAACCGTTAGGGTGTACGCCCGCCGAGGCCGGGCAGCGCGTTGCCATGGTCATGTCCGGGGGTACCGAGGGCGGGTTGTCGCCGCATTTGCTGGTGTTCGCGGTCTGCGCCGCGCCGTCAGGATCGGCCGGAGTGCCGGCGCTGGCCATGGGCACCGCGTTCACCCGCCCATTCCTGCCAGAGGAAATCGGCCGGACCGCGCAGATCGAGGCGACGGCGGAAGCGGTGGCGGCCGCGATGGCTCAGGCCGGAATCGGCGACGCGGCGGATGTCCATTACGTGCAGGTCAAATGCCCGCTGCTGACCGGCGACCGCATCGCCGATGCCGCCGCGCGCGGCCAGTCCGTGGCGACCGGGGATACCTATAAATCGATGGCTTTCTCCCGCGGGGCATCGGCCCTTGGGGTTGGCCTCGCCCTGGGTGAAATCGCGCGGGAGGCAGTGTCCGACGCGATGGTCTGCCGCGACCTGACTGTGTGGTCCGGCCGGGCGAGTACGTCGGCGGGTATCGAGCTGACGCACAATGAGGTGATCGTGCTGGGCAACAGTCCGGCATGGGCGAGCGACTCGACGATCGCGCATCGCGTGATGCAGGACGGTATCGATCTGCCGGCCGTGCTGGGCGCGCTGGCAGACGCCGGGCTGCCATCGCGCGGGCAACTGGATCCGGAGGGGCGGGATGCGTTGCTCGCGGTGCTTGCGAAGGCGGATGCCTCGTCCACCGGGCGGATCCGCGGGGCGCGCCACATCATGCTGGATGACAGCGACATCGCTGCCACCCGCCACGCGAGGGCGCTGGTCGGCGGAGTGCTGGCCGCCGCGACCGGGCGGACGGATCTGTTCGTGTCCGGCGGGGCAGAACACCAGGGGCCGGACGGCGGCGGTCCGGTCGCGGTCATCGTTCGCCGTTAGGCGCTTGGGGGCGGGCGGGGGTTGGTGCGCCTCGTTGGACGCTGAAGCCGTTGTTGGTTTGGGTAGTTTACCGGGATGGGCACGAAGGGCCGCTGAGGGCCAAGAAGGGAGATCGTCCCGGCCGCCTTCGCGACGCTTCGCGGCCCTTCGCGCTCTTTTAAGCGAAATGAAGACAGAAGGTCCTGGCTCGCCGGCGGGCCCGGGGCACTATGCTTGCCCGGCGGCTTCCCCGTTCAACTGCTGGCGCCCGGCGCCCGGTTCCGTATGCGTCCCGGGCAAGCGGTGCGGTCCCTTCATGTGCCGCCATGCACCGGGTGGTGCCACGCCGCTGGTTTAGGGGTGGAACCGCGATCCCGCCGGTCGCCGCGCTCTGCTGTTGCCATTCACGGCACGCGATGGATAGCGATCTCGTTGCTGGCGGATTTGGACAAAAGCGGGCATATCGCCGCGCATGACAGGACCTTTGACCGCTGGCGATCCGCTGGCGCCTTCCAGCCGCGGCAATACCGGGGCCCCTGAACCCAAGGGCGGCAAATCCAAGCCGCCCCGGCCCCCGAAGCGGCGCGGGAACATCCTGGTGCGCGCCGTGCGCGGCCTGTTCGGCGCCATTCTGGGTCTTGTGCTGCTGGGCGGCATCGTCGGTGCCGTCGCCGGTTATGCCGCATACGAACATTTCAGCGCCGACCTGCCCGATGTGGACGGGTTGCGGAATTACCGCCCCCCGGTCATGAGCCGGGTGTTCGCCGGGGATTCCCGCCTGTTGGCCGAACTCGCGACCGAACGCCGGATTTTCGTTCCGGTTTCGGCGATCCCCGCTATCGTCAAGCAGGCATTCATCTCGGCGGAGGATCAGAACTTCTACTCCCATCGCGGCATCGATCCGATTGCGATCGCGCGCGCGGCGGTGTTCGATCTGACGCATGCGGGGCAGGGGCGCCGGCCGATCGGCGCGTCCACCATCACCCAGCAGGTTGCCAAGAACATGCTGCTGGATGGCGAGCTGTCATTCTCCCGCAAGGCCAAGGAAGCGATCCTGGCAACGCGGATCGAGCAGAGTCTGACCAAGGACCGCATCCTGGAACTGTATTTGAACGAGATTTACCTGGGGCAGGGCGCCTATGGCGTGGCAGCCGCGGCGCAAACCTACTTCAACAAGCCGCTGGATAAACTGACAGTCGCCGAAGCGGCCTTTCTGGCGGCCCTGCCAAAGGCCCCCAACAACCTGAATCCGTTCAAGTTTCCAGACGCGGCCCGGTCCCGCCGCGATTATGTGCTGGACCGGCTGGCGGAGGATCATGCCATCACCCCGGCACAGGCGGCCGAAGCCAAGTCCGGTCCGGTGATTCCGTCGGAATTCCGCCGCCCGCCGCCGATTCCGGGGGCGGACTGGTTTACCGAGGAGGTTCGCCGCCGCCTGATCGCGCGATTCGGCCAGGATTCGACGACCCAAGGCGGTTTGATGGTCCGCACCAGCCTGGATCCCGCCCTACAGATCGCGGCCGAGAAATCCCTGCGGGACGGCCTGATGGCCTATGA
>JAJZEV010000339.1 GCA_021805665.1 Pseudomonadota bacterium | reverse complement strand
CGCTCTTCGCCTTGCACCTCGCCGGCGTATCGTCGCTGCTCGGCTCGATGAACTTTATCGTGACCATCTTCAATATGCGTGCGCCGGGTATGACGCTGCACAAAATGCCGCTGTTCATCTGGTCAGAGCTCGTCACCGCGTTCCTGCTGGTCCTGGCTGTGCCCGTTTTGGCCGGCGCGATCACCATGCTGATTTGCGACCGTAATTTCGGCACCTCGTTCTTCGATCCGGCAGGTGGCGGCGATCCGGTGTTGTTCCAGCATCTGTTTTGGTTCTTCGGTCACCCCGAGGTTTACATCATGATCCTGCCGGGCTTCGGCATCGTCAGTCATGTGATCTCGACCTTTAGCAAGAAGGCGATCTTCGGCTACCTGGGCATGGTGTATGCTATGGTCGGTATCGGTGTGGTCGGCTTCGTCGTGTGGGCTCACCACATGTATCTGTCAGGTATCGACGTTGACACGCGCGCCTACTTCATGGGTGCCACCCTAGTGATTGCGGTGCCGACCGGGATTAAGATTTTCTCCTGGATCGCAACCATGTGGGGCGGTTCGATCGAATTCAAAACGCCGATGCTCTTCGCCATCGGGTTCCTGTTCGTGTTTACCATCGGTGGCGTTACCGGCGTGGTCCTGGCCAATGCCGGCATCGATGAGATGCTTCACAACACCTACTACGTAATCGCGCACTTCCATTACGTGCTGTCGCTGGGTGCGGTGTTCTCCATCTTCGCCGGATTCTATTACTGGATCGGTAAAATGTCCGGTCGCCCGTATCCGGAATTCTGGGGCAAGGTGCATTTCTGGCTGACGTTTATTGGCGTCAACCTCACCTTCTTCCCCCAGCATTTCCTCGGACTGTCGGGTATGCCGCGCCGCTATCCCGACTATCCGGCCGCGTTCGCGGGTTGGAACTACGTCTCGTCGCTCGGGGCCTATGTCAGCGGTCTGGCCTTCCTGGTCTTCCTCTATGTCTGCTTCCGCACTTTCACCTCGAAGGAGCATGTGGCTGACAATTATTGGGGCGAGGGCGCGACAACGCTCGAATGGACGCAGACGTCCCCTCCGGCATTTCATACCTATTCGGAAATGCCGCGGATTTCCTGACCAGTGAGCGACACCACTCCATCGGCACTACAAGCGGAGGAGGGGGCTTTGGCCCCCTCCTCCCGCGATATCGTCCTGGAAGCCGATTATCGCGACTGGATTGCACTGCTGAAGCCCAGGGTCATGTCTCTGGTGGTGTTTTCCGGGGCAATCGGCCTACTGGTCGCACCCGGTCACCTGAACCCGGTACTGGCATTCACCGCGATCCTGTGCATCACGGTGGCAGCCGGTGCCTGCGGTGCGATCAACATGTGGTACGACCGGGATATCGACGCAGTCATGCGTAGGACCCGGAACCGGCCAATTCCTGCCGGTCGGATACAGCCCGGCCCCGCACTCGGCTTCGGTGTCACGCTGGCGGTTGGCTCCGTGCTTGTCATGGGTTTGGCGCTCAATATTTGCGCAGCCGCGATTCTCGCCCTGTCCATCTGCTTTTATGTATTCGTCTATACGGTGTGGCTGAAGCGACGCACCCCGCAGAACATCGTTATCGGCGGTGCTGCCGGGGCCTTTCCGCCGGTGATCGGTTGGGCCGCGGTGACAGGTTCCGTCGATCTCATGGCGCTGGTGATGTTCGGCATCATCTTCATCTGGACCCCGCCGCACTTCTGGTCGCTCGCCCTGTGGGCTAACGACGATTACCGCCGCGCTGGCGTTCCCATGTTGCCGGTGGTCGCCGGCGCGAAGGAAACCAGGCGCCAGATACTCCTTTATACCATTGTCCTCGTGCCATTGACGCTCGTGCCATACATGATCGGCTTTAGCCGCATCCCCTATGGACTCACGGCCGGGCTTTTGGGGCTTGTGTTTCTGGAGCGCGTCTATCGAGTGCTGACCGACCAGCAGGACCTCAAGGGAAACAGCCTGACCAACGACGCGCCGGCCAAGGCTGCTTTCAAGTACTCGGTTCTATACCTGTTCGCGCTGTTCGGCGCGTTGGCTATCGACCATCTCATAGGATAGGTCATGAGTGAAAAGACGCCCCTACCGGCGCCGGCAGCCGAGGCTGCCAAGCGACGTCGTGGACGCAGTTGGGCGATCCTGATCGTGCTGTTCGCCCTCGTCGGGCTGTTTTATGCGATTACCATCGTGAAGATGGCTCACTTCTGACATGGTGGCGAACCGGCGCAATCGGATGCTGGCGGGGGTCGTGGCCGCGATCATGGCTGGCATGACCGGTATGTCGTTCGCTGCAATCCCGCTGTATCGCATGTTTTGTGCTGCCACGGGCTTTGGCGGTACCCCGGACATCGCTGGCGCGGTCGCACCGGGTGGCAGTGGGCAGAGTATTCGTGTCCGATTCAATGCGGATACCGATCCTGGTCTGCCTTGGATATTCGCGCCTGACCAGACCGAGGTTTCCTTGAACCTGGGCGATGAACAGGTGGCTTTCTATCACGCGGTGAACAAGTCCAGCCGGCCGGTGACGGGCATGGCCCTCTACAACGTCACTCCCGAGAAGGTTGGGAAATACTTCCACAAAACCGCCTGTTTCTGCTTCAATCAGCAGACGCTGTCGCCCAACCAAAGCATGGAATTCCCTGTCAGTTTTTGGGTCGATCCCGCTATCCGCACGGATCCGAATACCGCGGATATCAAGGTCGTCACCCTGTCTTATACGTTCTATCGGTCTCTCGAAGACGCGGATAAGTCCGGCGCGCTGGCTAAGGCCGGCCCGCATGTCGGGCCAATGTCGGCTTCGGAAGCGGCCGAAAAGTCGAAATCGAATTGATCGCCGCGAAGAACATACCGCGCCCTCTTGAACTGGTGCGGGATTTCGCGATTATGCGGTAGCCGGGTCGGGGCGGTTTCCTCGGCGGTGTTGTTATGGGTATGGCATGAGCAGCGACGCGCACGGTGCACCAGTCCTGGCTGGTTCGGGTCTGAAGCATCCTTATCATCTTCCCGATCCAAGCCCTTGGCCGATCGTCGGATCGCTTGGTGGCTTCCTGACGGTGTTTGGCATCGTCCTGGCGGCCCATTACGGAAATTATGTGGTTCTGGGACTAGGTCTGTTGACCGTCCTCACGACCATGTTTTTCTGGTGGCGCGACGTGGTGCGCGAAGCCCGCACGCCGGGCGCGCACAGTGCGATCGTTCGTCTGGGACTTCGCTATGGCATGACGCTGTTCATCGCCAGTGAGGTCATGTTCTTCGTAGGCTTTTTCTGGGCCTACTTCAACTTTCTGATCTTTCCCGACACTCAGGGTAATGGTCAGACGGTCTGGCCGCCCACCACTGTTCACACCTTCGATCCGTTCCATCTTCCGCTTCTGAACACGATGATCCTGTTGCTGTCTGGAACGACCGTAACCTGGGCACACCACAGTCTTTTGGAAGGTGACAGGAAGGGTCTCGTGCGTGGCCTGGGAATCACCGTTCTCCTCGGCCTGAGCTTTACCCTCTGCCAGGGCATCGAGTACGCGCATGCTCCGTTCGCATTCAACGGCGGCGGTGTGTATTCGTCGGTGTTCTTCCTCGCCACCGGGTTCCATGGCTTCCATGTGATCGTCGGCACCATTTTCCTGGCGGTATGCTGGTTCCGTGCTCGCGCTGGTCAGTTCACCCCGGAACGCCATTTTGGTTTCGAGGCGGCGGCTTGGTATTGGCACTTCGTCGATGTCGTCTGGTTGTTCCTGTTCATCTGCATCTACTGGTATGGCGCCGGTCAGATCGCAGCCGAGTAGGGACGGGTGGCAGAGCCAGTCGTTTCGTCGCTGGCGGCAGCCTTGCGCTGCCGCTGCCCTCGGTGCGGAAAGGGCAAGTTGTTCAAAGGGCTGCTGACGTTGCGGGCCACCTGCCCTGTCTGCGGACTGGACTTCAGCAATTCCGACACCGGCGACGCGGGCGCGGTCATTCTGATCATGGTGCTCGGTGCTGTCATCGTCATCCTGGCGTTCTGGGTGGAGTTCCATTTCTCGCCACCTCTTTGGGTCCATGCGGTTCTTTGGCCCATTGTCACCATCCCCCTCGCCATCCTGATAATGCGACCCATGAAAGCCGCCCTGGTCGGTGCGCAGTTCCGGCATCGTCCGCATGAGATGGGCCTGTGACACCAAGGACGCGCCGGTTCCTGCTTCCCGGCCTTAGTACCCTGGTTATGATGGTGGTATTGATCGGACTGGGTACCTGGCAGGTTTACCGCCTGCACTGGAAAGAGCGGATCCTCGCCCAAATCGCCGCGGCGGAGGTCCAGCCCGCCGTGCCTCTCGGTGCCAATCCTTCCCCATTCCAAAAGGTATCCGTCACCGGACGCTTCCTGTTCGACCGGGCCGCGCAGTTTGGCGCCGAGGTCCGGGATACGAACAGCGGCCCGATTATGGGATTCTATCAAATTGTCCCCCTGCAACGCGACGGGGCCAGCACGATTTTGGTTAACCGGGGTTGGATACCGCAAAAGCGCGAGTCTCCCCTCGAAGATCCAACAGATATCGTGACCGTCGCCGGCTACGTCAGGCCTGGCGACAAATCGCACTGGTTCAGCGCCGCGGACGATCAGGCAGCGCGCGCGTTCTATACGCTTAACCCTGCCGCCATCGGAGCAGCGGTTGGTATCCCAGATCCCGCACCCTTTGTGCTGGTCGAACTGGGAACGGACTATGACGGCACATACCCTGCTCCCGCGGAACACCTACCCCGACCGCCCAACAACCATTTTTCCTACGTCATCACCTGGTACGGCCTCGCGGTCTCGCTGGCCGTCATCTTTGCAATTTGGGGACGAAAGGCATGGCGCACCTGATTCGCCCATCAGCGTATGATCGGCTCACCGCCCGGTTTCGCCTGGTCGCGACCATTGGCGAGTGTGCTTCCATGCTGGGTTGGGACGGGTCCGCCGTCATGCCGGTCGGCGGCGGTGCCGCGCGCGGGGACCAACTGGCTGTCCTGGCGGTTCTGCGTCATCAGCATCTGGTTGCGCCAGAGGTCGAGGCCGATCTCGCCGAGGCGGAAGTCACCGACCCATGGAGTGCCGCCAATCTGAAACTGATGCGCCATGCCTATGCCCGGGCACGCGCGCTGCCGGAAGACCTGGTGCAGGCCCTGGCCAAAGCCGGCTCCGATTGTGAAAAAGTCTGGCGGATCGCACGCAAGGACGCCGACTTCCGCATGGTTCAGCCCCATCTCGCGGAGGTTCTTCGCCTAACGTGCGAAACGGCCCGGGCCTTGTCCGAAGCCGTCGGACTAAGCCCCTACGATGCGCTGATGGACGGATACCAGCAGGGGATCGGTGCCGACGATGTTGCCCCGGTCTTCGCCGCCTATGAATCCTTTCTGTCGCTGACGCTGCCGGAGGTCGAGGCCCACCAGGCCCGCCAACCCGCGCCGATCCGACCGAAAGGCCCGTTTCCCATCCCAGCGCAGGAAGCGTTGTGCCGCGATCTGGCCCAGCGCCTGGGCCTCGACTTCGACCACGCCAGACTGGATCAATCGGCCCACCCGTTTTCCGGCGGCACGCCAACCGACGTGCGAATCACAACCCGTTATGTCGAGGACGATTTCGCCTCTGCCATCCTGGCGGTCGTCCATGAAACCGGACATGCCCTGTATGAACGCGGCCTTCCCGAAGCCTTCGCCCGATTGCCCGTCGGTGAGGCCGCGGGCATGGCCGTTCATGAAAGCCAGTCGCTGATCGTGGAGATGCAGGCCTTCCGCTCCGACGCCTTCCTCGGATGGCTGGGCGGCCGGTTGCACGCAACATTCGGGGGCGACCCGGAACCGTACCGGCTGGAAAACCTCGGCCGTCTCTGGCGCCGCGTTCAACGCAGCCTGATCCGCGTCGATGCGGATGAGTTGACCTACCCCGCCCATGTTATCCTGCGCTTCCGCCTGGAACGCGCGATGATCGCCGGGGATCTGGCGGTTGCCGATCTGCCCGGAGCCTGGAATGACGGGCTCCAGGCCCTGCTGGGGGTGACGCCCCCGGACGACGCACGCGGATGTTTACAGGACATTCATTGGTACGACGGCGCCTTCGGCTATTTCCCCTGTTACACGCTCGGCGCGATGTCGGCAGCCCAACTGATGCAGGCCGCTCGGGATGTCATCCCCGATCTCGATAACGCGTTCGCCCGGGGCGACCTGTCACCGCTGCTGGGTTGGCTGCGCACCAATGTCCATGGCGTTGGCAGCCGCCTGGGCTTCAACGCGTTGCTCCAGCACGCCACCGGGCGAAAGCTCGACCCGGTGGCGTTTCAAAACCATCTTCGACGGCGTTACCTCCCGGGCTGACTAGCTCAGGAAAGCGACAATTTCCGCCGCAACCTCGGCCGGCTTGTCGTGTTCAGCCAGATGGCCGGCCCCGGCCACGATTTTCGTGGTGGTCGGTCCGGCAATCCCCTTCGCAAAGATCTCGGCATAGTCCCGCGGCATGATCCTGTCCTGCTCGCCCCACAGCAGCAGGGTCGGGGCCTTGATCAGGCGCAGCCGCTTCTCGATCCGCGTGTTCCCCAACGGCCAGAATATCCGGGCAGCCGCTTCGTTGGCGCGAACCTGTTCGATCGGCCACTCGATGGAATTGGCGCCCTCGGGCATCGCCTTCATGGCTTTCCAGATTTCCGGATCGGCGCACATCAGCCCCGGAACCGCGTCGCCGCGCTGCGCCCACGGATCGGTTGGCGGATTTTTCTCGTCGAACAGGCCGAACGGCGCGATCAGCGCCAGCTTCCGGACTGTGTCCGGCCACAGGGCCGCGACTTCGGCGGCAAGCGATGCACCGACCGAACTGCCCGCCAGGTCCGCACCGGCCAGCCCTGCTTTGTCCAGCGTATCCCGCACCGCCAGCAGCCAATCCAGATGCGTATCCAGGATTGTGTGACCCCGATCGCCGCCGGGAAAACCCGGCAGAGACGGAACGATCAACGTCCGGGTCTTCGCCAGTTCATCCAGGAATGGCATCCAGCGCGGCAACCCGCCATATCCGGCGAGAAACCCGAGCACCGGCCCACTGCCCCTGCGCCAGATGCGTGTCGGAAAGCCGTTGACGTCAACGGTCAACGTTTCGAATTCACTCACGTCTCGCTCCGCTTATCGTTGATAGCCCGATTATTCGGCTGCCAGTTTCGGCATATAGGCCGGAATGTCCGCGCGCTGGCTGGCATCCATCGGCTTCGGCCACCAATGGTCGGTCCAGCTGGCATGCACGTCCTTCAGCTTCGGCATCACCTGTTCGGCAAACAGCTTGGTGTTGTACCGGGTCAGTTCCTTGCTCATGTTGCCGAACTGCAGCAACAGCATAAGGTGACCGACATTCAGTTGCGTTGCGACTTCGCGAAGCTGTTCGGCAACTTCGTCGGGCGAGCCGATGATGACGTAGCCGTTGTCAACGATCGCATCCATATCCCGGGCGACGGCTGCGAATCGCTCCCCGGTGGATTTGCCGCGAACCGCGGAATCAGCGGCCTTTTTCACCTGGCTTTCGATTCCAGCGCGCTGGCTTCCCTCACTCGTGTATCCCGGCGGCGTGGCCCATTTCGGATCGACATGCAGGCACCGTCCATAGAAATATTCGGCGGCCTCGCCATAAAGATCGAACGCCTGCTGGCGGGACTCAGCCACGCCGATGAATTGCAGGAAGCCCGCCTGGTATGGATTGCGATCCTTTCCCAGCCGATCCATCTCCGCCCAGAAGCCGTCCATCGTCGCGCGGCCAGCTTTGTAGCCGTAGTACGACAGGTAGCAGTAAACGTAGTTCATCTCCGCGCACCAGTGCCAGGTTTCCACCGACCCGCCACCGGGCACCCAGATGGGCGGATGCGGATTCTGCACCGGCCTGGGCCAGATGTTCACATAGCGCTGCTGATTGAAGCGGCCGTTGAAGGCGAACGTGTCCTTTTCGGTCCAGGCCCGTATGACCAGGTCGTGCGCCTCCATGTAGCGCTGCCGTAACTGGCTTGGATTGGTGCCATAGGCGTAGCAGGTGTCCATCGGCGTGCCGACCGGGAAGCCGGCGATCAACCGCCCGCCGGAGATGCAGTCGATCATGGCGAATTCTTCGGCAACCCGTGTCGGCGGGTTGTACAGCGCAAGCGAATTGCCCATCACGCAGATCGCCGTGTCCCGGGTGCGCCGAGCGAGCGAGGACGCGATCAGATTGGGGGAGGGCATCAACCCGTAGCCGTTGGAATGGTGCTCGTTCACACAAATGGCGTCGAAGCCCACCTCGGCCGCGTACTCTAATTCGTCCATGAAGTCGTTGTACATAATGTGGGCGCGCTTCGGGTCGAACAACGAGGAGTGGATGTCCACCCAGACCGACGGATTGGCCTCCCGGAAATCCTCTGGCAGTTCCGTGTAGGGCATCAGATGGAACCACATCAGTTTCATTGGACGACGTCCCCCCGCTCTCTTGGATACCCAAGAGTATTGCTGGCGCCCAGCGGGTATGTCAATTTTGTAACCCGTTCGGCGTTCGATCGGTCGCGCGGCGCGGATCTGAGATCCACATAGCTCACCCGAGATGCCGCGGGTCTTACGCCCGGTGATGCTTCGGCGGACGGGTGCTCAAATCTGGGTTCCGGGCGTTCGATAGCCACACGCTTGATGCGCCGGAGGTCGCCAGGGAGGCGCGGGGTGAGGGTCATGGCCCAAAGGCCGGATGAACCGTCGTTGGTTGGCGGACATCGATACATCGACCTCGATAGGGTCGTCGTCGGATTCATCACGGGCAAATTCCGGGAGCCGGCACCTTATCGGCCATTCTGGATTTGCGAGGAGGGGCCCGCGATGCCCGCGGGGTTAGGTTCGAAAGCCTTTGCTGATATTTCGCCGAAAAAACCCGGCCTTTGTGGCCGGTTTTTTGATATCTAGGGTATGAATATGACGGATTAGGGAAAAAAGATGGAAAAGGTTGTTGACCTGTTTGGGATGGTGGCCTAAACCCCCGCTCACCGCTGGCGACGACGCCTCTTGCTT
>JAJZEV010000272.1 GCA_021805665.1 Pseudomonadota bacterium | reverse complement strand
AATGGCAAGCTCCTCGCCACGCGCCGGCCCGAGTTTGCGGATCACCAGCGAGCCCGTGGCCATGGCCCGATCCAGCAGAAGCGTCCCTGTCGCCGCCCGGCGGGCATCCCCAAAATAGCCGAGCGCGACGCATTGTTCCGTCATGATAACACGCCATGTTCGACAGGATCAGGGAATCAACGAATGCGCCGTGCCGCAAGTTAAATGTGAGAATGCCGTAGCCGCAATAGAGATGGGTGGGTTTATAAGAATAGCCATCTATTATTTCCGTATGATCGACATCGAGTTCTTTTGACGCTGCCATTTTTAGTTACCGCCACACAGATGCACCATTCACGAGCAATAGTCGTATGCTCTCGTTCTGTAGTTGGCTGATTAGAAAGGCAGCATCCTCTGTAATCAGCCTTTTCCGCACGGATGAAGGAAGCTTGGCCCATGTGGGGTCGGTCGCCCACTGGACCAAATCGAGATGGCAGGCAGTTCCATCATAATAAGACGCGGTGCAAGCCGAAAGAATTGGAGTTTCCAGTTTGTTAAACCAGCGCCTATACGGTTGCCGGTGGAAATACTGATTACAGTCCTCAAGAACATTGGATACCGCAAGCGACGACGCGTTAGCTAAATCAAACGACCCCGGCGATGCATGGGTAGCAAGGCGGCGCTTCTCTCCTTCCAACACGACCCCAGCTTTATCGATAGACTCTAGGCGGCTTGGATTGAGACCAAGGGTTGCCACACGGGCGGCGCGGGCATCACCAAAGGCCAGAACGGGGGTCGAGCCAGCGACTACATACGCCCATTCGGGCGGCTGACGGCGGATGCGGGCTTCTATATATGCCGGAATCACAATATTCCCGCCTTCGAAAGGTTATGACGTTCTTTTGGTCATAGGAAATTCCCCGCCGCAAACCCGTCCTGCCCCGGGCAGGATGCTAACCCTTACCCTGCATCTTCGCCCAGGTATCCCTCAACCCAACCGTCCGATTGAACACCGGCCGCCCCGGCCGCGAATCCGGGTCCAGCGCGAAATACCCGGTGCGTTCGAACTGCACCGCTTCACCCACCAACCCATCCGCTAACGCCGGTTCCACCAGCGCCCCGGTTAGAACCTCCAGCGAGTCCGGGTTCAAATCCGCCAGCGCATCGCCATCCGCGCCCGGATCGGGGCGGTTGAACAGATGCGAATACAGCCGGACCTCCGCCGGCACCGCATCCGCCGCCGCGACCCAATGCAGCGTGGCCTGGACCTTCCGCCCGTCCGGCGCGTTGCCGCCTTTCGACTCCGGGTCATAGGTGCAGCGCAGTGCCACGACGTTCCCGGCCTCGTCCTTCTCGACCGAGCGGCAGGTCACCAGATAGCCCCAGCGCAGCCGCACCTCTTTGCCAGGGGAAAGCCGGTAGAACTTCTTTGGCGGGTTCTCCATGAAGTCGTCCTGCTCGACATACAGTTCCCGCCCGAACGTCACCATCCGGCTGCCCGCTTCCGGCACATCCGGATGGTTGCGGGCTTCCAGGGTCTCGGTCTGGCCCTCGGGGTAGTTCTCGATAATCAGCTTCAGTGGCCGCAGCACCGCCATCCGGCGCGCGGCCGACGGGTTCAGTTCATCCCGGATCGCCGAATCGAACATCGCCACATCCACCGTGCTGTACGCCCGGGCGACCCCGACTCGGCCGATGAACGACCGCAACGCCGCTGCCGGCACGCCCCGGCGCCGGATCCCGGCGATGGTCGGCATACGCGGGTCATCCCACCCGCTGACATGGCCCTCGGTCACCAGCCGCGTCAGGTGGCGCTTCGACAGGATCGTGTAGCTTAGGTTCAACCGGGCGAATTCGTATTGGCGGGGCCGGGAGGGAACAGGGAGGCTGTCGATGAACCAGTCGTACAGCGGCCGGTGGTCCTCGAACTCCAGGGTGCAGACGCTGTGGGTGATATGCTCGATCGCATCGGACTGGCCGTGCGCGAAATCATAGGTCGGGTAGATGGACCAGGCATCGCCGGTGCGCGGATGATGCGCGTGCAGAATGCGATACAGCACCGGGTCGCGCAGGTTCATGTTGCCCGATGCCATGTCGATCCTGGCGCGCAGCACGCGGGCGCCGTTGGGGAACTCCCCCGCGCGCATGCGGCGGAACAGGTCCAGGTTGTCCTCCACCGACCGGGTGCGGAACGGGCTGTTCTGGCCGGGTTCGGTCAGTGTGCCGCGCTGGGCGCGCATCGCCTCGGGCGCGGTATCGTCCACATAGGCGTTGCCGGTGCGGATCAGGTGTTCGGCCCAGGTGTAGAGCTGCTCGAAATAGTCCGAGGCGTAATACAGGTGCTCGCCCCAGTCGAACCCCAGCCAGCGGACGTCGCGCTGGATGGAGTCGATGAAAAGCTGCTCCTCTTTCACCGGGTTGGTGTCGTCGAACCGCAGGTGGCAGGCGCCGCCGAACTCCTTGGCGATGCCGAAGTTCAGGCAGATCGATTTGGCATGACCCAGATGCAGGAAGCCGTTGGGTTCGGGCGGAAACCGGGTGACCACGGACCGCACACGGCCGGAATCCAGGTCGGCCTGGACGATGTCGCGAATGAAATCGCGCCCGGCTTCGGCATTGCCCGGATCCTTAGCTGTCGTCTCGATATCCACCATGCCTCCGGCTCCAAAATCGCCGCCCTTATCGGGCGAGCGGCCTTCACTACACAAATGGTCCTGGTTTGGCGACTGACAGAGGGGGGCGAACAGCGGCGATTTCATGACTCGCCGCGGTTGGAGCCCGAACGCGGGCCTTAACCGGGCTTTCCGGAGGCGATGCGGCGCACCCGTTCCCGATGCGCGGTGTAAAGCCCGCTGCCGACGATAATGGCGGCGCCGGCCAGGGTGAACGTATCCGGCAGGTTGCGGAACACCAGAAAGCCCAGCACCGTCACCCACAGAAGCTGACCATAGAAGAACGGCGCGAGCAGCGAGGCCGGCGCGATGCGGTGCGCCAGGATGACCAGCCACTGGCCACCCGATGCCAGGATGCCCAGGACCAGGGACAGGCCATATTGTTTCGGTGTGGGCCAGACTGCCTGGAACGGCAGGATCAGCGTCAGCACGGCGGTGCCGATCGAGGCCGACCACAGAACGGTGGTTTGCGGCGGATCGGAACTGCTGATCTTGCGGGTGATAATCAAGGCCAGCGCCCAGCAGAACGCGCTGGCGACACCGAACAGGGCGGCCGGATCGAAGCCGCCGAGGCCGGGGCGGACGACGATCAGCATCCCGATCATGCCAGCCGCGACCGCGGCCCAGCGGCGCGGTCCAACAGTTTCGCCCAGCAGCGGGATCGACAGGATGGTAATCAGCAGAGGCGACAGAAAACTGATCGTCGTCGCCTGCGCCATGGTCATCGACCGTACGCCATAGACGAACAGCATCGAAGACCCGACGACGCAAAAGCCCCGCGTGATTTGCAGCCCCGGATTCCGCGCCCTCATTGCCCGGTTTGGCGTCCGGCGCACCAGAATGGCCGCCATCATCAGGAAGATGACGTAGCGGATCCAGATGAACTCGACGATCGGCAGGCTGCCGCTGAGATATTTCGAGATTGTGTCGGAGGAGCCGAACAGCATGGTCGCGCTGACCGCCAGCACGATGGCCTTGAGGGGTTCGTCGGGAGACATGCGGGCTTATAGCGGCATCGTAAGCCCAGTGGCGAGGCCGTACGAGCGGCGGTCGCCTTGCCGAAAATAATGACGAAATCCGGCCCCGGAGTACCCGGCGTTAACCCGATTTTTACTATTTGCCCAATACGCTGCATCCCGGCGGCCAATCCAAACGGACCCGGAAAGGAGGTGATCCGAGCGGCCGCATCGCCAGCACGTTACGCGATTAGAAAGGAGAACGCGCATGGGTATGCGTGTAGGATCAAGCAGCAGTTACAGCGCACCGATTTCCATGCCAGTCAGTCCGCCGCCGCCTCCACCACCTCCGCCCGCAAGCAGTAACGCGGGAGCTGCGGCGCAGCTTCAGCTCAACGCCGAGGGGCCGCGCGGCAAGTCGGTCAACCTCAACGCCTGACGGCCACCGGAACCAGGACTGCGTCGTCAGGCCCGGTTCCGGTCCCGCCCGCGCCGTTACAATTTGAAAGATCGCCATGTTTCATCGCGGACCTATCGCGGGCATCGCCGCGGCAGGGGCGTTTGTCGCGACCGCCGGTTACGACAACCAGCTCATTTTATGGGATGCTGCCAGCAAGCGGGCTATCGCCAGAAGCTGCCACGATCATCTGGTCAACAACTGCGCCTTCAGCCCGGATGGCAAACTGCTGGTCAGTGCCAGCAGCGACTACTCGGCACGCATCTGGGACGTGCCGTCCATGCGCCTGAAGGCCGTCCTGACCGGTCATGAAGACGATGTGGACATGGCGGTGTTTTCGCCGCCTGGCACCCGCGTCGCAACGTGCGCGCTGGACCGCACGATCCGGATATTCGACCTCTCCGGCCACTGCCTGAAGATACTACGCGGCCACACTGGCAATCTCCTGTCGGTCGCCTGGACCCGCGACGGGAATCGCCTGGTGTCCTCCAGCGTGGATGGCACGATACGGGAGTGGGACGCATCGTCCGGTACCGAGATCCGCCGCAACGACCTTCAGGTGCGAACGGACACGCTGGCCATCGATGCCGACGGCCGAATCCTGGCTGGCGACGACAAGGGCCGCATCGCCCTGATCGACGGGGGATCGATTGCATACACGCAGGCGCATCGGGCCGGCATCAAGTATGTCACGTTCGACCAAACGGCCAGCACGCTGATTACGCTCAGCTACGACCGCACCGCCGCGATTTGGTCGGTCGCGGCGGACGGGACGATCGCCGAACTGTCGCGCGCCGAACTGCCCGCACCGATCTGGGCGCGCGCCGCGGCGCCGATCGGCCGCAACCGCATCGCCGTGGGGACATTCGGGTCCAGCTTCGCCGTCTTCGACTGGCGCAAGAACACCTGGGACATGGACACAGTCGCCGCCGGACCCGGCCTGAACGCGGTCGCTGTCGCCGGCGGTTCGACCTATGCGATCGGCGACGCCGGGGTATTGCTGCAAGACGGCCAGCCGTCCTCCAGGCTTCTCAGCCTTTGCAACTTCCTGCTGCCGGTCGGCAACCGGTTGTTCACCGGCGGCCAACTGGGCCAGTTGTTCGACGCCCGCAGCGGCGAAATCCTTTACCGCCATCATTCCCCGCTGAACTGCGGCACCAGCTTCGTGCGCGACGGAATCGGACACATTGCGATCGGCAGCTATACCGGCGAGGCCCTGGTGTTCGCGCTGGACGCCGACGGCAGGCCGGTCCCGCGCGGCCAGTACAAAATCTACGACAACGCCATCAAGGGTATGGCCGCAACCGCCGACCGTCTGTTTTCCGTTTGCGCTTCGACCGATATCGCGTGGCACGACACCGCGGACTTCAGCCTGATCCAACGGATTCCGAAGGCGCACGACAAGATCGCCAACGGCTGCGCCCTGGCCGGCACGCGCGGCTTTGCCAGCATTGGCCGCGACCTGAAACTGAGGATTTGGACCGACGGCCAGCAAGAGGTCTATCGAACCCCGCACCCGAACTCGGTCAAATGCATATGCGCCAACGAAGACCGTACCCGGCTGATGACCGGCGCCTATACCGGTACGCTGGCCGAATTCGATCTCGCGACCCGAAGCTGGATTTCGTTCTCCCGCCCCACTGCGTCCGGTATCTCCGGATTGGCGTGGGATAACGCTAACCGCCGCTTCCTCGCCAGTTCCTATGACGGGCAAATCCATGTCGCTGCGTGATCCCGCCGCCGCGCATCCGGCGCCCCGTCTGCTGCTGTTTCCGGCCAGCCTTCGCCAAAACTCCCACCAGCGGCGCCTGATCGACTACTGTTCGGCCGCGATCGGCGCATCCTGCCGTATCGACATCCTGGCGCCGGAGCAGGTGAATCTGCCCCTCTTCAACCAGGACCTGGAACGAACGCCCGCGGTGCTTGGCCATGTCGCCGCCCTGCGCGATCGGTTCGCGGCCGCCGATGGACTGATCGTGTCGTCGCCCGAATATAACGGTCACGTATCGCCATACCTCAAGAACACCATCGACTGGATATCCCGCCTCGCCAGGATCGATCCGGACAACGCCGGGCCGGACCCGTTTCAGGACAAGCCGTTGCTGCTGGCGAGCGCGTCCACCGGATGGACCGGCGGCATCCTCGGCCTGCGGGATGCGCGCACCCTGTTTTCCTACCTCGGCTGCCTGGTGAGTGCCGACCAGATATGCGTTTCCGACGCCGGCCGCTGGTCGGAGGACGGCCAGTTCCGGTTCGAGCCCGGATTTACCGCCTACATCGAACAGGCTTTGTCCAATTTTAGTCGCATCGCGGGCGCGCTTCGCAATCCCGCCGCGGGCAACACGGGGGTTCAGAATGGATATGGCGATTGAACGATCCACTCCGGGCTGGCACCGGCCTGTCTTCAGGGAAACACTATGCGGCACCATGACGGATCGGGAGCGTCTGGGCCTCCCCGACCACTACGTGCCCGACCGTTTCACGGGTGATCTTCCCGGCGCGGTGGACAGGCTTCGCACCGTCAGCCGAACCCAATTGGCTGGAATGTGCGAAGACCCTGCGATCCCGCTGCTGGACCGGCTGGCGGCGGGCACGCTGCTGGGCCTGCTGGGCGACCCCAGAACCGATACTCGCCAGCCTGCCATGATCGCCATCCCGGGCGGTTTGGTTTCAATCGGCCTCGATACAGACGGCGTCGATACGGTACTGGCGCGCTATCCCGGACTAGGGCTGGATCGCAAGTGGCTGGAGAAGGAAATTCCGACGCATACCGTCGAGCTGCACCCGTATGCGATCGCCAAATTCCCCGTTACCAATAAAGAATACAGGGATTTTCTGGCGGACACGAACTATCCGGAACTACCGTCCAGCTGGGCTTTCCGCCGCTATCCGGTCGAATTCTCCAACCACCCTGTCTATACAGTCAGTTCGTCCGCGGCCGACTCCTATGCCTCCTGGCTGTCCGCCAGGACCCGCCGACGGTTCCGGCTGCCGAGCGAAGCCGAATGGGAGTACGCGGCGGCCGGTCCTGATGGGCTTGAATTTCCCTGGGGCAGCCAATTCGACGCGAACCGAACCAACACGGCGGAGACGGGGCTGTTTCACACCAGCCCGGTCGGGGTCTTCGTCGGCGGAAATTCGCCCTTCGGCGTGGCCGACATGGCCGGGAACGTGGAGGAATACGTATCGGATTTGTACCAGCCCTACCCCGGCGGGCCGTTCGTCACCGACCACCTGGTGGACATTCACGGGACGTATCGCGTGGCGCGCGGCGGCTGCTTCGTCCGGTTCCGGGACTTGGCGCGAACCCGCCGACGGCACGGCCAAAATCCTCGGTCGCCAACCTATGCCATGGGCTTCCGGCTGGCAGAGGACATCCAGTAATCCCATGGCCCATATCCTTTTGCTGGAAGTGCCCGGCGGCAACGATTTCACCGTGCTGGAAGATGCCGCCGCCATGGGGCACCAGGTAACCTTCTTTACCGCCGACGCCGGTTTCTACCAATGCCAGGGCGGTGCCGTAACAACCGCGATGGCACTCAGCCGGGAAGTCGTCGAGGTCCGGCCATACAGTTATGCCGCACTCGAACACCGGGCGAGGGAGGTCCACCGGCAACGGCCGTTCGATGCGATCGTCTGCATCCTGGACATACGCATGATCGACGCCAGCCTTCTGGCGCAGGCGCTCGGGCTTCGCTTCCTGAACCCGGCTACGACTCGGATGGCCAGGGACAAGTTCAGCGTCCGGGAAGCCCTGGCGAGCCACGGTGTCCGCCAGCCAGCATTCGCGCTGGCCGAATCAAGCAACGATCTCCGCCGCGCCGCGGCCGCAATCGGCTATCCCGTACTGGTCAAGCCGTCCGATGGATACGGCTCGCAAAACGTCACCGCGGTGTTTTCAGACACAGACCTGGAGGCGCTGATCCGCTCCCGCGATGCCGGGGCAGGGCAGTCGGCCGATTACGGCCTGGGCGTTCGCGCCAACAACCGGCTGTCGGTGGAGCAATACGTCCGCGGTCGGATGATCGGCTGCGACGTGTTCACCTCCGAACAGGGCCGGATTCTGCTGGGCATTAACGACAAGCTGATGTTTCCGCCGCCATCCTTCGCCATACGCGGAAGCTGCTTCCCGTCAGACCGGTTCGATACAACCGCGATCCGCGATTACGCTTTCCAGATACTCGATGCGATCGGCTTCGATTTCGGCGCGGCGCATATTGAAATGATCGTTGCCGGGGATGGTCCCTATCTCGTTGAGGTCAATCCCAGATTGGTCAGCGCGCAAATTCCCTTTCAGATGGGGTACGCGCTGGAACGGTCGATCTACGCCGATCTGATCAATCTGCATCTCGGCCAGGGCGCGACCGACCTGCAAGAGATCAAGGCGCATTGGTTCAGCGCCATCCGCTGGATCGTGGCCGATCGTCCCGGCCGGCTTGAGACCATCGAACTGCCCTCGGAGACCAGCGCCTCCATCCGCCGCGTTGCGCTGTTCAAAGCGCCGGGGGATGAGGTCTGTCCGCCGCTGAGCAATGGCGATCGCATCGGATACGTGATCGCGGTGGGGGAGAGTCAGGCTGAAGCCGAACGCACCGCCGACCAGTATGTTCAAAGCAGCGTCGTCAGGTTGCAATAGCGCCCAGCAGGCTCGGGTTTCGCAGGCCACCGGCCCCGCTCGTCCTGCGGCGGCGTGGGGGCCATGACGGTCTCCACAGCCTTGTGTGTCCATTGAGGCGGTAATTCCGCTACCGTTCCTTAGTAGGACCATATCCGACTCAGTACCATACTTTCTCCGGTCGGTGTTTGGACGCAACAAACAATCAGGCGGCGGCTAGTAATTCAGTCTGAATTGCTCCAGACTATCCTCTTAGTGTCTGACTGAAAATTAATGTGGGTGATTCCAGAAGGTTATGATTCTCTGTGTTTTGCGAAGACAACGGAGAACCGAATGGCCTGGACTGAAACCACGCGCGCTCAGCATGAGCGATGCGGGCTGCGCTATGCAAGCGATACCACCGATGAGGAATGGGCC
>JAJZEV010000094.1 GCA_021805665.1 Pseudomonadota bacterium | reverse complement strand
GTAGGCGTGGACCATGTCGGCGATCAGGGCGCTGGCTTTGACCGGGTCGCCATCGGCTGCTGGCAGGACGTAGGCTATCAGGTTGAGGCAGATGGTTTTTAGCGCCAGTTCCATGGAGGTTGGGTTTGGGTCTGGCATTTGGGTGGGGTCCGTTGTTCGTGATATGTTCTTTTCTATTATAGGTTGAGTGGAATTGCAATCTTAAATTGCAGACGCGCGGTGCGCGGGGTTCCCCCGAACGCCGGATCAGACCGAAGGAGCGATTTCCACGCTTCGGGCGTATCCGTGCTACTTGAACACGCATGGAAACCAAACCGCCCATTCCGCTTGCCGTCCTCGTCGGCATCCAGACCCCCGATGTCGATGACGTCGCGCACGAAGCCAGCCTTGAGGAACTGGGGCGGCTGGTAAAGACGCTGGGCTATGAGCTTGCCGGTTCGGTGTCGCAAAAGCGCGAGGGAACTGGCGCAGCGTCGCTGTTGGGAAGCGGCAAGCTGGCGGAACTGGCGGCGCTGACCGGTGGCAGCGGTGTGGTCGGCCCGATGGCGCCAACCGCGAAGTCCAAGGCGCGGCAACGGTTCGAAGGCGTTGGTGCGACGAGCGGCCCCGCGATGTCCGATGCCGCTGAACCGGGCGCGGGTCCCGGCCGCAAGCCGGAATTCGTCATCGTCGATCATGAACTCTCGCCCAGCCAGATCCGCAACCTGGAGCGCGCCACCGGGGCGCAGGTGCTGGATCGCACCGGCGTCATCGTCGAAATATTCCACCGCCACGCCAACACCCGGGAGGCAAAGCTGCAGGTGGAGATGGCGCGGCTGAAATACGTGGCGCCGCGGATGCGGGAGTCCTCGGCTGGCGGCGGGCGGCAGCAAGGCCCCGGAGCCGGCGAAAGCACGCTGGACCTCGATCGCCGCAAGATCCGCGACCGTCTCTCTGAACTGAAGGACCAGTTGGCGGCGGTGCAGCGCGACAGCGACCAACGCCGCTCCGCCCGCCGGGACCAACTGCGGGTGGCGCTGGTCGGCTATACCAATGCGGGCAAATCCTCGCTGATGCGGGCGCTGACCGGCAGCCAGGTGCTGGTGGAGGACAAGCTGTTCGCCACACTGGACACCACCGTGCGCGCGCTGCAGCCAGAGACCCGGCCCCGCGTGCTTGTGTCCGACACGGTCGGCTTCATCAAGCAACTGCCGCACGATCTGGTGGCATCGTTCCGTTCCACTTTGGCGGAGGCGCTGGAGGCCTCCTTGCTGCTTTACGTGGTGGACGCATCGGACCCGACCTATGAGGCGCAACTGGAGGTCAGCCGTGGCGTGCTGCGGGAGATCGGGGCGGATGCGGTGCCGTCCCGCCTGGTGCTGAACAAGATGGACCGGGTGGATGCCGCCGGCCGCGCGGCCCTGATGGAGAAGCATCCAGACGCGATCCTGCTGTCTGCCCACAAGCCTGAGGATGTGAGCGCTTTGCGGGACACGATCATCGCGTTCTTCGAGGCGGCGATGGTGGAGGATGTGCTGGTCTTGCCCTATGCGAAACAAGGGCTGATCGGCGAGGTGTATGAAAGCGCGCGGGTTCTGTCGGAGGAGTACGATGAGACGGGCCGGGTGATGAGGGTGCGCGGCTTGCCTGCGGCGATCACGCGGCTGCGGCGGAGCCTTGCCGCGCACTGAGCATTCGGTTTGGGGCGGCACGCTTGATAGGGCGCTTGAGCCCGGGCGGTTGGGTTGCGCCCATTTAAGTCGTCCTGGACGGGGTGGGCCATCTCGCGAAGCCGGACAGTGGGTTGCCTCCCGGACATTCACGGACACGCAAGCGCCGCATTGTTATAGGGGCGTGTGATGCGGCGGCGGCGCGACTTTCTCGGGCAAGCAAGCGCGCCGACTTTCCATAACTTGTCGTTATGTGGTCAAACTGGCGAACATGGGCACTTGCCATAATTGGCGGTTATGCGGCACTCGCTTAGCCGCGATGACCCAACTTAACCGAACCGAACGTTATGAAGCCTTTGCAGCCGGAGTGTATCGCAGCCAATGACAGGAAGGAGAAGCGGACTTATTCGGTTTCGCCTAGAGGTGTGGGTTGGGATTCCAACTCTTCCAGTTCAGCGCGGGCTTTACGCTCCTCATCCCAATGTTTCTTCAGAGCCGAGAGTATTGAATGGGGTGTCTCCATCAACAGCTTTGCCTCATGATGAATCTGATTTGTCATCTTCGCGCTCGCCCTTTTGGCTGTTAGGGCAGGAACGGCGTATAGATAGTTTATGTTCTGCTGGTTTTCATAATGTGGCCATGCAGCGTAAGTGTCGTGCAGGTCGCGAAACGCCTTTGCAGCGGCATAGTCATCAAAGTGATGCACGTCTGCGCTTTCTATCTGCTTACCCTTACCGAATTCACCGGGAGTAACGATACGAAACTCACGGATTACAACATAGAAATCGCGCGTCCTAACTGAGACAACCGCGTAGATTACACCAAGGCATACAAGCAATATCAGATCGTCACGCATCTACCCCACCCTCAGACTTAATCTTCAATGGTCGTTCGCCAGAGAGAGTCTTAAAAAGGGCGTCCTGGACCGAGTTCTGCTTGTCCACCGCATCCTGCGAGACGGGAAAACTTGTGGCCGCCATGGGCACTGACCGCTTGCCCTGCGACAATTCATAAATATATTCCACTGCATTCGTAGCTCTATTATCCCGGTGCTCCCAACCCTTGGGAGCATAGCCACCCCTAAAAATATCGATTGCCGGGATTTTGAAACCAAGGACAACGCCAATCTCGCAAAGAAATTTTGCAAGTAGGTTTTCTTTTTTCTCACGCCAATATTGATCTTCCAGCTTACCATTATCAATCAAGTGGTTTCTATATTCTTTCCATGCTGCTTCAACATTCCTGCACTTGTAGAAATCGACCTCAACAAGATTGATAGCACTCACATGGTCATTGGAAATATGTATTCTCCGTGTTGCCATGAGTGTTCGAAACACATGCAGGCGGCGGCTATTTTTAGCCTTGGCCGCTTCACGCCAAAGGGTGAGGGCTACGGCTAAAACTGGGCCTAGGCCAGTCGCACTGACTATCGCCCATGTGTCCGCTGTGATTGTCATGATAGCTACGAAAAGTTGATGCCCGTGAGCTTTATACACCACCACATGTTGGCTGCACACAGGTTTGTGAGACCTTTGTTGCGTAATTCAAGAATTTCGCAGCAAAAATCGAACATTGAAATATAACGGCTTTTCGGTGCGGAATGCCCCCGCCCGACCAGAAACCGATTAGCACGTGATAAGCGGGTTTATCGGGTGCTAGGCCAATCATCTTTTTCATTCGACCAAATGCTTTCCAATTCCGCAAGGAAGCTGGGCATCAGTTCAGATATCCGGTTGTAGGCATACTCGAATGCTCCGAGCGAACCGAGGATCGAGTTGACGATCATGCCGCGAGAGCTATCCGCCCCGCGCAGCCCGCGCCCAAAGTATGTGATGTAGTTAGGCTCGTCGTTTTTCGAATACAGCCCGGAAACACCCAGCCAATTGGGATGCGCGATCTCGCTTAGGCCATCATAGCTTGACATAGCGCCCGGAACCTTTTTGTCGATTTCTCTCAGGCAATCCATCACATGAATCGGCTTCGGAACTTCCGGCCATTTTCCCGACCCGGCCAGCATGCGCATAAGCAGGTCGTTCATTTTCTGCGGCGTATATTTTGCGCGCTCATCAAGAACGGCCATCAGCTTCCACGTCAGGGCAGCGTTTTCAGTAACGGCCCGTGCCAAAATCGCCGCAGCGGCGAAGTCGTCGCGCTCCAATGCATCACAGGCAGTTCGCGCCAGCTCCTCAGTTCGCCAGATCAAGGCTTCCCGGGTGCAGAGGATTTGAAAGGGAGCCTTCGACACGACGCCCAAGGCCCGGACATCGACGGATTGCGGCAGGCACGACCGCAGCCGGTCCGTCCATGCCCGCACATCGGCAACTGTGTCCCCGCCGTCTGTCATGGCTTTCCCTAGCTGCTTCTGCTCTGGCTTTATTCTTGATAACAGATTTTATCGCGACAGCCAGGGAGGCGGCGATCACTGACCTCCGGCATGATTCGGACGTACGGTGACTTCCTTCATCATGCGGACGACACTCCAGGTAGCTCCAACCATCCGCAAGAATGAGCACCACCATCTGCGGCAGGGCGCCGCGTTGAACCCAAAATCCGCAGCAAGCCAAAATCAACAAAGACTGCATTTCGCCGCTGCTCGCTCCAAAGCGGCCATTCAGCTTCCGGCCAATCTCAGCCGATCCGGCAGTCGCTGTGAAGGACCGCGTAGGGTCAAGAGCAGTTGCCCGCGCCAGCCCTACACGTGTCGATAGACCATCGGTTACCAGCAAGTCGCCTCGCGACCTGCCAAAACCTCCCCGCCAACCGCCTATCCCCCCGCCGCCTGAAACGCCCGCAGCCCCTCCTCGATCACCGAACGCGGCAGGTCGCGGGTGATGAACACCAGCCGGCTGGTCCTGGGGTCGCCCTCCGGCCAGGCCGCCAGCTTGGCGGGGGGATGCATCAGGTGCCGCACCGCGTGGATCGCCACCGGGCGGTCGTGGCCTTTCAGGTTCAGAATTCCCTTCACCCGCAACAGGTTTTCCCCGCGGGAGGCAACCAGCATCTCCAGCCACATCGCCATCGCCGGCCAGTCCAGCGGTTGGTCCAGCGTCACGCAGAAGGCGCGGATCGCGGCATCGTGGCGGTTCGGGTCGTGATGGTGGTGCTCGTGCGCCTCGAACGCCGCCGCGTTCAGCCATCCCGCGACATCGGGGATTTTGCTTCGTGGATCGAACAGCCCCGCGCCCAGCACGAACCCCGGATCGACCACGCCGCCGATCGCCTCGGCCACCGGCGCGCCGGGATTCAGTGCCGCCAGCCTAACCCGCAGGGCGGCCGTGTCCGCCAAATCGGCTTTGCTGATGATCAGCCGGTCGGCCACGGCCACCTGCCGCACGGCTTCTTCCTGCGTGTCCAGATGCGCCGCGCCGTTCACCGCATCCACCACCGTCACAATCCCATCCAGCCGATAGGCCGACGCGGCGACCGGATCGCTCATCAGCGTGGCCAGGATCGGCACCGGGTCGGCCAGCCCGGTCGTTTCGATCACGATGCGGGATATCTCATCCCGCCGAGCGCGGGGGAGCATTTCGCGGAGGGCGCGGGCAAGGTCGCCGCGCACGGTGCAGCACAGGCAGCCGGCGTTCAGCAGCACGGTGGAGTCGTCCAGCTTCTCCACCAGAAGGTGATCCAGCCCGATCTCCCCGAACTCATTCACCAGCACGGCGGTGCGGACCAGGGCGGGTTGCCGCAGCAGGTGGTTCAGCAGCGTGGTCTTGCCGGCGCCCAGGAAGCCGGTCAGCACGGTGACCGGCGTTGTCTCAGCCATGGGCGTGTCCGTACAGCGCGTCGGGGGAGACCTCGGGCGCGGCGATTTCCACCAGTTCGCCGTCGCGCACGGCCCTGAAGAAGCAGTTGCGGCGGCCGGTGTGGCAGGCGACGCCGTCCTGATGCACCAGCAGCAGCAGCGTATCGCCGTCGCAATCGACCCGCAGTTCATGCAGGTGTTGGGTCTGGCCGGAGCTTTCGCCCTTGCGCCACAGCTTGCCGCGGCTGCGGCTGTAGTAGCAGACGCGGCCGGTCGCCAGGGTCTCGCGGACGGATTCGGCGTTCATCCAGGCCATCATCAGCACCTCCCCGGTGTCGTGCTGCTGGGCGATGGCCGGGACAAGGCCGTTGGCGTCGAAGCCGATGGCGGACAAAACCGCATCGGCGGAAGTGGTAATTTCGTTCATGGATGATATCTTGGCGCTGGCAGAGCCCGCCGCCAAGGAGTGCTTTATGGGGTTTTCCCCCCGAACCGAGACATTGCTGTCCAGAGCCAACGTCATTTGCGAGGGGCGCGGGGTGCGGCTGACCGATTTGCGCCGTCAGGTGCTGGGTCTGATCCTTGACCGCGATTCCCCGACCGGCGCGTACGACCTGTTGGACCAGTTGCGCGGGACTCGCCAGGGTGCGGCGCCGCCGACGGTGTATCGCGCGCTGGAGTTCCTGCAGGAACAAGGGCTGGTGCATAAGCTGGAGAGCATGGCCGCGTTCGTCGGCTGCATCGCGGATGAGGATCACGACCACGCCGCGCAGTTCCTGATCTGCCGCACCTGCGGCAAGGTGACGGAACTGGAGGACCACGAACTGTCCCATGCGCTGGAGGATGCCGCCCGGCGGTTGGGGTTCAAGGTCGGCAAGGCCACGATCGAGGCGGAAGGCCAGTGCGCGGCCTGTGCCGCGAATTAAGGAAGAACGATGACAGGCTATTGGTTGGTGAAGTCGGAGCCGGATGCGTTCAGTTGGGATCAGCAGGTGGCGAATAAGATCGAGCCCTGGACCGGGGTGCGGAACCATACGGCGAAGAACAATTTGAAGGCGATGAAGAAGGGCGATCGGGCATTCTTCTATCACTCCAACATCGGCAAGCAGATCGTGGGGATCGTGGAGGTCGCGAAGGAAGCCTATCCGGACCCGACGGCGGACAGCGGCGACTGGGTGTGTGTCGATATGAAAGCGGTGCGGCCGCTGCCGAAGCCGGTGACGCTGGCGGACATCAAGGCGGAGCCGGCGCTGGCGGAGATCGCGCTGGTGCGGCAGTCGCGGCTGTCGGTGATGGCGATTTCGGCCCAGCACTGGGAGAAGATCTGCCGGATGGGCGGGTGGACGCGGTAATGCGGACGCTGTGCCAGGTGGCCGACATTCCCGATAACGGGGCCAAGGGGTTCGCGGGACCGGAGGGGACGTTCACCGGGTTTGTGGCGGTGCGGCTTGGGGAGCGCGTGCATGTGTATGTCAATTCCTGCCCGCATATCGGCACGCCGCTGGACTGGACTCCGGACCGGTTTTTGTCGGCGGACGGGCGGTATCTGATTTGCGCGACGCATGGGGCGGAATTCACGCTGGATACCGGGCTGTGCGTGTCGGGACCGTGCCGTGGGGACCGCCTGACGGCGGTGGAGGCGGTGGTGCGCGACGGGGCGGTGCTGGTTGCATGACCACTGGCAGCGGATTCCGTCGCGGCGGCTCTTGCAATAACTGACCGGTCGGTCATATTGGGGGCATGAAACAGACCGGTGCCCGTGAACATCTGATCGGCGTTGGCTTGAAGCTGCTGCATGCGCGCGGCTTCCATGCCTGTGGCGTCCAGGACATCGTCGCGGCGGCAGAAGTGCCCAAAGGCACTTTCTATACCCATTTCGACAGCAAGGAGCGTTTTGGCGCCGATGTGCTGGGGCGATACTGGGAGCAGCGGGCCAGCCGGGCGCAAACGATCCTGAGCGATGAGTCTCGCCCGCCGCTGGAGCGGCTGAAGGCCTATTTCGCGTCGAAGGCGCAGGTCACGGGCCCATTCGACAAGGGCTGCATGATCGGCAATTTCTCCGCGGAAATGGCCGCTGAAAGCCGGTTGATGCGCGACCGGCTCGGGGCGGTCCTGGCGGCCTGGACCCAGATGCTGGCCACCTGCATCCGCGAAGCCCGCTCGGCGGGGGAACTGACAACCGGCCAGGACCCGGAGACGATCGCCGCGTTCCTGATCGACGCGTTCGAGGGTGCGGTGCTGCGCACCAAGGTGGATCGCGACGACACTGCGCTGAAGCGCTTCGAGCGCATCGTTTTCTCCGTCATCCTGATTTGAGGGATATACCCATGAGCGCCACTCTTGTGACCGACCGGTCGGTCGAAGTCGCGCCGCCCGCGCTGGACAGGCGTACCCGCACGCTGCTGGACGCCCCGCTGCTGGCGCTGCTGCTGCGTCTGGCGGCGCCGAACATCCTGCTGATGCTGGCGCAATCGGCCACCGGACTGATCGAGACCTATTTCGTCGGCAAGCTGGGCACCGACGCCCTTGCCGGCGTGTCGATCGTGTTCCCGGGGGTGATGCTGATGCAAATGCTCTCGGGCGGCGCGATGGGCGGGGGGATATCGTCCTCGATCGCCCGCGCGTTGGGGTCAGGGCGGAAGGACGATGCGTCGAACCTGGTCTGGCACGCACTGGTCATCAACGGCGTGCTGGGGCTGATCTGTTCCCTGGGGATGCTGATGTATGGCGAGCCGCTGTATATCGCGCTCGGTGGCAAGGGCGGATCGCTGCGCGCGGCGATGGATTATTCCAACATCATCTATGCCGGGGCGATCCTGCTGTGGTCGATGAACGCCCTGTCCAGCGCGATCCGGGGCACCGGCAACATGCTGGTGCCCGCCGTCGTGGTCTGCGGCGGGGCGTTGTTGCTGGTCCCGATTTCTCCGGCGCTGATCATGGGCTGGGGTCCGTTTCCGCGCATGGGCGTGGCTGGCGGGGCGATCGCTTTGGTGGGCTATTACGTCCTGGGGATCGTGCTGCAGGGGGCCTATCTGTTCGGCGGCCGGTCGGTGCTGCGGCCTCGATTGCCTGGCATGAAGCTCAGGGCCCGGTTGTTCGGCGCCATCCTGAAGGTTGGCGGAATCGCGTCGCTCAGCTCGATCCAGACGAATCTGGCGATCATGACAACCACGGGGATGGTCGGCGGTTTCGGGCCGGCGGCGCTGGCCGGGTTCGGCACCGGGTCGCGGCTGGAGTATCTGATGGTGCCGATCGCGTTCGGTGTCGGTGGGCCGCTTGTGGCGATCGTGGGGACCAATATCGGCGCCGGGAAGCGGCAGCGCGCACTGCGGGCGGCCTGGATCGGGGCGGCGATCGGCTTCGGCATCACCGAGGCGATCGGGCTGCTGGCGGCGGCGTTTCCGGTGGCATGGCTGTCGCTGTTCGATACAGACCCGGCGATGCTGGCGACCGGCACGCAGTATCTGCGCGTGGTGGGGCCGTTCTATGGGTTCCTGGGTCTGGGGCTGGTGCTGTACTTCGCCTCCCAGGGCGCCGGACGGATGGCCTGGCCGGTGACGGCGCAGTTCCTGCGGCTGGTGGTGGCGGCGGGCGGCAGTGCCATCGCGCTGCGGCTGGGCGGCGGACTGGTTTCAGTGTTCGCGATGATCGGCCTCGCGCTGGCGGTGTTCGGGCTGGGGGTGACGGCATCGATCGCCGGCGGGGCGTGGTCTCGCGGGAAATAGCGCGGATCGCCTGCAAACGCAGGGACCATTTACCGCCCGTTAACCCGTCGGCGTCATCATCCGGTTTATGATCGAGACGCGGGCTATCCCCGAAGGCCAAGAAAAGTTCTGGACAACGGGAGAAAAATGCATATCATCTGGTGATAGGAGAAGCGCTCATGCATCTCCCTGAAGACCACACGCTGGAGTTCCTGCTTGCGTTCGATGGCCGAATCCATTGCCTCGAGCAGGGTCACTGGCTGAAATTCGAAATCGGGCGGACAGCGCCGACACCGGAACGGCCGCATGGTTTGCGCTATTCGTTCACACTGCACGATCGAACCGGGCGGCGGCTGCTTGGGTTCGACAATGCTCATCGGGTGGCCCCCAAAGGCTCCCGCTTTCACCGGCCGGACACGGCGCATGACCATTGGCACCGAACCGGCGACGACGAAGGACGGCCCTATCGGTTCACCACCGCCGAACAGTTACTGGTGGATTTCGAGGCAGCGGTCCAGAGATGCCTCGCGGAGCGGGGCCTGGACAGCGACACAACCGGCGGCATCGCCGTGACGGACAGGAGATCGTGATGAAGATACAGTCCATGAAGGACTTGATGGCCGAAATGAAGGCTGTCGCGCGTGGTGACATCCCCGCGCCCCCGGATGCCGGCCTGCCCAGTGTTGAATCGGCCGAAGTGCTGTTGCGGCTGCTGACGGCGGATAACCGAAGCCTGTTGCGCACGATACGCGATGCGAAGCCGCAATCGGTCGCCGCGCTGGCGCGTCTGACCAACCGGGCGGAACCGAACCTGCTGCGCACGCTGGGCAAGATGGAAGCGTTTGGGCTGCTGGAAATGCGTACGGTGGACCGTCGGCGGGTGCCGACGGTGGTGGTGGAAATGCTACACGTCGAAATCGACCCCTTCACCATGGCCGACCGTGTCGAGGCCCGTCCGGCGCAGGCTTAACACCGATCTCGCGCCATCGCGATTTCGTGTGATAAGACCTGCCCCCACACGGCAAGGACAGCCAGGGCATGCGTATTTCGGTCTTCGGTATCGGTTATGTCGGCGTCGTGTCCTGCGGCTGCCTCGCGGAACTGGGGCATGAGGTCGTGGGCGTCGATGTGTCGCCAGCCAAGATCGCGATGCTGCGGTCCGGCCGGTCGCCGATCGTCGAGGAAGCCATCGATACGCTGATCGCCGGGGCCGTCCAGCAAGGGCGGCTGACCGCGACCGGCGATGTCGCCGCGGCAGTGCATGGCACCGAGGTTTCGTTTATCTCCGTTGGCACGCCCAGCGCCGCCGATGGCAGCGTGGCGCTGGGTTACGTCGAGGGTGTGATCAAGCAGATCGGCGCGGCGATCCGAAGCAAGACCGGGGCGCACACCGTCGTCATGCGTTCCACCGTGCCGCCCGGCACGGCGGAGGACAGGATCATCCCGCTGCTGGAGGACGCCAGCGGCCGGCGGCTGGGCGATGGCGTGTCCTACTACAGCAACCCGGAATTCCTGCGCGAAGGCTCCTCGGTGCGCGACTTCCGGGCGCCGCCGTTTACCTTGATCGGCGCCCCGGCGGGCGATGACGCCGCGATCCTGCGGGAGATCTACGCCGCCATCGATGCGCCCGTGCATGTCGCCCCGATCCGCGTGGCGGAGAGCGTCAAGCACATTTCCAACGTCTTCCACGCGGTCAAGCTGACCTTCGCCAACGAGGTTGGTGCCATCCTGGCCGCCCACGGGGTCGATGCCCGGGAGGCGCTGCGGCTGCTGTGCGAGGACCGGGTGCTGAACATCTCCCCGGCCTATCTGCGGCCGGGTTTCGCGTTCGGCGGGTCGTGCCTGCCAAAGGACGTGCGTAGCTTCCTGTCGCTGGCGGACCAGAAGAACCTGTCGGCGCCGATGCTGAAGAATCTGCTGCCGGCGAACACCGCCATCATCGACCGCACGTTTCAGGCGGTCGCGCGGCACGGCCGCCAGCCGGTCGCGCTGTTCGGTCTGGCGTTCAAGCAGGGGACCGACGATCTGCGCGAATCCCCGTTCGTGCTGCTGGCGGAAAAGCTGCTGGGCAAGGGCTACGACCTGCGCATCTACGATCGTTTCGTGCAGGTAGCGACTCTGATGGGGTCCAACCGAGCGTATATCGATCAGGAAATACCGCATTTGGAGAGGCTGATGGTGGTCAGTCCGGAGGCGGCGTTGTCCGGCACCAAGGTGGCCGTTATCGGGCATGTGGCGCCGGAGGACCGGCCCGCCCTGATGGCCGCGTTGAAGGATCATACGGTGATCGACCTGGCGGGAATCGCCGATCTGCGCGCGCATCCCGGCATTACCTATGAGGGTCTGTGCTGGTGAGCCGCCCGAGGCTGCTGTTCGTCAGCCCGCGCTTTCTGTTCCCGATGGACCAGGGCGGCAAAATCCGCTCCGGCAACACGCTGCGCGGCATGAAGGGCGGGGCGTTCGATATCACGCTGGTCTCCCCGGCGCCGGCGGACCATGCGCGGTATGCGACGGATATCGCGGCTTGCTGCGACCGGTTCGTGTCGTGGCCGGAACAGCCCCGATCCCGCATCCGCCGCGTGCTGGCGTTAACCAGCCGGCTGCCGGTGGCGGCGGCAACCGATCGCTCCGCCGCCGGCAGTGCGGTGGTGCGGCAGGTATTGGCCGACAAGCCCGATGTCGTGGTGGTCGATTTCCCGCATGCCGACGTGTTGATGCCGCCGCGTATCGACGCCGCCACGGTGATGTTCACCCATAATGTCGAGGCGGAGATCTTCGAGCGGCACGCCAAGCGCGAAACTGGTCTGTGGGGCTTCGTCTGGGCCAACCAAAGCCGCAAGATGGCGCGTCTGGAGCAGGACAGCCTGCGCCGGTACGACTCGGTGGTGGCGGTGTCGGATCGCGACCGCGACGTGCTGGCCAAGCGCTACGGCCTGCCCGTTGTGGAGGCGATCGACACCGGGGTCGATCTGGATTTCTTCGCGATGAACCCGCCCGACAGCGAACCCGATCCCGGCGAGGATGGCGGCACCCTGATCTTCACCGCGACCATGAGCTGGGCGGCGAATGTGGAGGGCATCCACTTCCTGCTGGATGAGGTCTGGCCGCGCCTGCTGGCCGCGCGGCCCCGGATTAAGGCGGTGATCATTGGCCGCAATCCGCCGGCCTCGTTGGCCGGGAAGATCAAGGAACGCGGGCTGAACGTCACCCTGACCGGGTTCGTGGACGATATCCGGCCCTATGTGGCGGATGCCAACGTCTATGTGATCCCGCTGTTCGTCGGCAGCGGCACGCGGATCAAGGCGTTCGAGGCGATGGCGATGGGGCGGCCCGTCGTGTCCACCACGCTGGGGATCGAGGGGCTGGACGTCACCGACGGGGAGAACTTCCTGTGTGCGGACGATGCCGAGGCATTTGCCCGGGCGATCCCGGGGCTGCTGGACGATGCCGGGAAGCGGGCACGCATCGCCGCTGCTGCCCGACGGCTGGTGGAGGAGCGGTTTTCCTGGTCGCGCGTGGCCGGGCAGTTCGAGGCGATTTGCCTGCGGGCGCTGGAACGGCGCTAGACTCTTTGGCGATCCCGTACCGCATGGTTATGACGCAAGGGGGTTTGCCCGAGGTTGGCTTCCGTCGCCGTGAGCGTTTTGCCGTCGGAGGCGCTATCCCTTCGCTGCCTGAAGGGCTAATCCAGCGCGGCCCGGCATCAGGCCGGCGTGTAACCCAAAGGGAAGCAGCACATGAAAGTTGGCGTCATCGGGCTCGGCAACATGGGCATGGGGGCGGCGCTTAACCTGCTGCACAAGGGCCACGACGTCACCGGCTGCGAACCGCGGGAGGAATCCCGGGCGGCATTCGCGGCCGAGGGCGGCAAGGCCGTGGTGTCGGCGGATGCACTGCCGACGGACCTGGAAGCAATCGTCGTCTTCGTCATCAACGCCGCACAAACAGAACAGGTGCTGTTCGGCGAAAAAGGCTGCCTGCCCCGCATGGAAAAGGGCGCGGTCGTGCTGTGCTGCGCCACCGTCGCCCCGGAGGCGGCGAAAGCCCTGGGTAAGAAGATCGAGGACGCCGGGTTTCTGATGCTGGACAGTCCGGTGTCCGGCGGTTCGACCGGCGCCAAGGCCGGCACCATGACGGTGATGGGGTCCGGTTCGGACGCGGCATTCGACAAGGCCGATCCGGTACTGAACGCGATCTCCACCAAGGTCTGGCGCCTGGGGCATGAAATCGGCGTCGGCAGCACCGTCAAAATGGTCAATCAACTGCTGGCCGGCGTTCATATCGCCACCGCCGCCGAAGCACTGGCGCTGGGAATCCGCGCGGGCGCGGACCCGGAGACGCTGTTCAATGTGATCTCGGAATCGGCTGGCAGTTCGTGGATGTGGCAGAACCGGGTGCCGCACATCCTGTCCGGGGATGACACGCCATCCTCGGCCGTCAACATCTTCGTCAAGGACCTGGGCATCGTGCTGGATCAGGCGCGGGCGTTGACCTTCCCGCTGCCGATGGCCGCTTCGGCGCACCAGTTGTTCCTGGCGGCGGCGGCGAACGGGCAGGGGTTGAAGGACGATTCCTATGTGATCCGGGTATGGGAAGCGCTGACCGGGATTCCGTTGCCGGAAAAGAAGTAGCGGCCCTCAGGCGACGGGCGCGCGCCGCTCCTCGCAGTCCAACCCGGCCACGGGCAAGGTGTCCAACCTGGCAAAAACCGACCCGGCCGCATGGAGCGCCGTTACCCCGGCGGCGACCCCGGCACCGCTGGGGCGCAGCGGCTGGTTGACGTGGGCAATGATGACGTCGCCGCTGACAGCGGAGGCCATCCGATGGGCGACCGATGCCGCCGGCAGGGAGGCGCCCTGATCGGCGTTCAGCGAGAAGCCGGCGATCCGGTAGCCCAGTGCCTCGATCGGTGCGATGGTGGCCGGGCTGTAACGGGCTGCCGCGCCGCGATACCAGTGCGGCGGGCGGCCGCCGGCCGCTGCCAGGGCGTCGGCGCCCCGAACCACTTCGCGGGCGATCGCCGCCATGGTTCCGGCAACCGGCAGACCGTAGATCGTGCGGTTGCCCAGGATTGGGGGCAGATGCTTTTCGCCGTGGTTTTCCAGGGCGAACAGGTCGGGCCGGCTTTGGAACAACGACAGTGTCCGGGGGTTGTTTTGGATCCACAATCCAGTGACGAAAATCGTTGCCGGCACCGACAGGCCGATCAGGGTGTCCACGATCCGCATGTCGGCAGCACCAGAGCAGGCGTCCAATGTCAGTGCGACCGTGCGTGGTTGGCCAACGGGAACAACCAGCCGCATGTGCGGTTCGATCGTTGCGCCGGCCGGTTCGGTCAGGCAGTTGGCGGCGACGGGGCTGGCCACGCTGGCAGCCAGCACGCCCTTGTGGAATGATCGGCGGGTCAGCCGTGGGCGGCTGCCGGCCGGGGCGGGACAGTCCCGGCACATGGGTAAAGTGGCCTCTTGCGAACAGATGCGCCGCAACAAGCATGATACCGGAGTGCGATCAATAACGATGCCGATATCCGCCGAGCCGCCGGTTCCGGACGGCTTCCGCCTGACCCTGGAGATGGACCCGCCGATGGCATTTCGCGCTGGCCTGGGGCAGGCGATCAATGCATTTCACAGCCAGACGGTGCCGTTCGCCTCCAGCCGTTTCGCGTTGGAATTGCGCGATGATTCGGGCGGTCTGGCTGGCGGACTGAGTGGGGCGATGTCCTGGGGGTGGCTGTTTATCGACGCGGTCTGGGTTCATGCGGACCTGCGGGGCAAAGGGGCGGGTTCGGCGCTGATGGCGCGGGCCGAACGACATGGTGCGGCTGCGGGCTGCCACTCGGTCTGGCTGGACACCTTCCAGGCCAAGGCGTTTTACCTGCGGCTTGGCTACAGCGAGTTCGGCGCGCTGGAAGATTACCCGAACGGACAGACGCGTTATTTCCTGCGCAAGCGGCTGGCGGGCGCCGGCCTGGACAAGCCCGATACCCGCGAGTACGAATCCCCTGCTTGAAGGGGAAACGTCGGAAATGACGATCATGCCGCGCCGGGGGGGAATTCCGCGGGAGCCTGCCGCCGCCAAACACGCTGTTGCGGGCAGAAGCCTTTGCCGCGGTCGCCAGCGTGATCGTGCGCTATCGGAACAGGCCTTCCGCCCCCGGCCGAAAAATAGCCGCGCATCATGAAACTCGGTGTTTTCGACCACATGGATCGCGGCCTGTCGCCGCTGCACCAGTTCTACGAGGAACGGCTGAAGCTGGTCGAGGCTTATGACAAAGCCGGATTCTACGGGTATCATGTGGCGGAACACCACGCGACTCCGCTGGGTGTGGCACCCTCGCCCGGTGTGTGGCTGGCCGCCGTGGCCCAGCGCACCAGACAGTTGCGGTTCGGGCCGCTGGTGTATCTGCTGCCGCTGTATCATCCGATCAAGCTGCTGGAAGAGATCTGCATGCTGGATCAGATCAGCGGCGGGCGGCTGATGCTGGGTGTCGGGCGAGGGATATCCCCGGTCGAGCTGCGGTATTACGGTCTGGACCCGGAACAAACCCCGTCTATGTACGCCGAGGCTTTAGAAATACTGCTGCGCGGTATGACCAATCCTCGCCTGAATTTCGAGGGAAAACACTACACCTATCGCGACGTGCCGATGGAACTGACACCGTTCCAGACGCCGCATCCGCCGCTATGGTACGGGTTGGGCCGAGCGGAGGCGATCCCTTGGGCCGTTCGGAATCGCGTCAATATCGTCGGCAACCTGCCGGGTAAGGGGATGCGGGCGCTGACGGATCGCTATCGTGCCGAATGGGATGCACTTGGTAACGACCCGGCGGAGCTGCCGCTGATGGGCGTGGGCCGGCATGTCGTGGTGGCGGAAACCGAGAGGGAAGCCCTGGAGATCGCCCGCCGCGGCTATGACAAATGGCGCGCCAGCTTCCTGAAGCTGTGGATCGAAAACGACATGATGCCGGTCGCGCATGCGATCTTCCCGGAACGGTATGAGGACGCGGAAGCGCAGGGCCGGGCGGTTGCCGGCACGCCGGACAAGGTTCGCGACTTTCTTCAGCGCACCGTCGATGACGCCGGGTTGAATTATCTGCTGTGCCGCTTTGCGTTCGGCGACATTACCGGCGGCGAAGCGCTGCGGTCGATCGATCTGTTCACCAGACATGTGATGCCCGACCTTACGGCCTATCAGGAAAGTATCTAAGCCATGACTGCTGAATACGAATTGTTCGCGTTGCGGTATGCCACCCGTCAGGCGCAACGGCATGAGCATTTTATTGGCGGCGATCCGCATGACGGCCCGATGCCGATGGACTATTTCGTCTGGGTGGCGAAGAACGCCGACCGCGCGGTGGTGATCGATATCGGCTTCACGGCTGAAAGCGGCGGCAAGCGCGGCCGGACGCAGGCGCGGTGCCCGATTGACTCCTTGTCCTTGCTGGGGGTCGATCCGGCGACCGTGGACGACGTGATCCTGACCCACATGCACTACGATCACGTCGGCAATTTTCATAAATTCCCCAAGGCCCGGTTTCATTTGCAAGAACCGGAGATGCACTACGCGGTGGGCCGGCACATGCGTTATCGCCAGCTGGCGCGAAGCTTTGAACCCGACGATGTCTGCGGCATCGTCCGTCTGAACTTCGATGGGCGGGTGCGGTATCACAATGGTCCGGCCGAGGTGCTGCCCGGCATCGGCCTTGTGCCGACCGGCGGTCATTCGGCCGGCCTGCAATTCGTGAAGGTGAATACCAAGCGCGGCGTGGTCGTGCTGGCTTCCGATGTCACGCATTTCTATGAGAATATGGAATCCTACCGTCCGTTCACCACCGCCCTGCATCTCGATGATATGCTGGAGGGATTCGATACGCTGCGCGCGCACGCCGCCTCGCCGGACCTGATCGTTCCGGGGCACGATCCGCTGGTGATGCGGCGCTACCCGGCGCCATCGCCGGAGCTTGAGGGCATCGTCGTTCGCCTGGACGTGCCGCCCGTTCAATAAAAGGAAGTAATGCCATGAATGCAGATGAACTTCGCGCCAAACAGGCGCCGCTAAAGCAGCTCTATCGCGATCAGCCAGAGGCCGCGTTGGTGATAGCCCGGGCGGAGGGCAGCCTGGATCCGAACGATATCGCCATCGAGGTGGATGCCTGGCATGGCAAGGTGACGGCCGGGTTGCACAAGGCCGGCGGCGGGTCGGGCCAGGAGGCCTGTTCGGCCGATATGCTGCTGGAGGCGCTGGTCGGTTGCGCGGGCGTTACGTTGCGCGCCGTCGCCACCGCGATGGGGGTGACGATCCGCGGCGGTAAGGTCATCGCCGAGGGACAGTGGGACGCGCGCGGCACGCTGGGTGTCGATCGCAACACACCGGTTGGGTTGACCGAGGTGACGGTCAAATTCGATGTCGATTGCGATGCCGACAGGGCGAAGCTGGAGCGAATGATCCAGACCACGGAACGGTATTGCGTGATCCTGCAAACGCTGAAATCGCCGCCGCGGATTGGTATGCGGGTTGTCTGATCCCCGGGCGGGTTGGTCATCTCGATTCGCGCCGGTAGCGATTTGCCGAAGGTGCCCCGGGCCGTGGCACGCGGCTTGACCGGCCAGGCTGACGGCGACAAGGTTTCAGCATGGACGGCAACACCGACGAGACGATCCGCGACATCCTGACCACGACCCGGCGCATCGCCCTGGTTGGGGCGTCCGCGAAGCGCTGGCGCGCGTCGCATGAGGTGATGGGATTCCTGCTCTCGCGCGGATACGACGTGACGCCGGTGAACCCCGGGCTTGCCGGCCAGACGATCCATGGGCGGATGGTGGTGGCGTCCCTGGCGGAAGCCGGCCCGCTGGACATGGTGGATATCTTCAGGGCATCGATCCATGCCGGGGCCGTGGCGGATCGCGCGGTCGCTCTCGGGGCCAGGACGGTCTGGATGCAGTTGGGCGTTATCGACCAGGACGCCGTGAACCGGGCGCGGGCGGCCGGCGTAAGGGTGGCGATGGACCGCTGTCCGGTGATCGAGGACCGGCGGATCGGGCCATTTTACGCCGAACAACGCTGCCATTGAACCGCGGCGGGTTCCACGCCACATTCCGCTCGTCCGGGTCTTGCTGACAGACCCCCAGGGGATTCCCGATGACGAACGAAGAACGCGACATCATCACGAAATTCATCGCCCGCGTTGGCGGTGCCGGCCAGCCGTCGGGCTTCGCGGCGGGGTCGGTGCCGGCGACCCAGCCGGCGCTGCCGCCGATCGACGGGGAGGCCGATGCGTTTATCGCGCAAGGTTTCGCGCAATATCCCGAGGCGCGGTACCGTATCACCCAACTGGCGTTCGTGCAGGAACACGCGCTGGCCGAGGCGCAGAACCGTATCCAACGCCTGGAATGGGAACTCCAGCAGGCACGGCAGGCGGCCCAACAGCCTCCGGGGCAACCGCAGGATTCCCGGCCGGGCGGCGGCTTCTTCAGCGGCTTGTTCGGCGGCGGCGGTGCCCGGCCGCAGCAGGCCCCGCCGCAAGGCGACCCGCGCTGGGGCGGCGGGCAGCCCGGCTATCCGCAGCAGCCGCCATACCAGCAGGCGCCGCCGCCGCCGCAATATCCGCCGAATTATCAGCAGGGCATGTTTCAGCAGCGCGGCGGGTCCGGTTTTCTGGGTTCGGCGCTGACGACGGCCGCGGGCGTGGCTGGCGGCATGGTGGCGGGCAATGCGTTGATGGGGCTGTTCTCCCCGCATCAGGGTTACGGCGGCGGATTTGGCGGGGGCGGCTTCGGTGGAGCGCCGGCGGCAAGCCCTTGGGCGACTCCGGCCGCGCCCGATCAGAACTACGTCGATACCGGCGCCTGGGGGCAGGGTGGAGCACCGGCCGGCAATCAGGATTACGTCGATAACGGGGGCTGGGACCAGTCGGGTTCGGGGACGGATTCGTCCTGGACCGATAACAGCGGCGGCAGCGATGACTCGTCGTGGACCGACAACAGCGGTGGAGGGACGGACGACACCTTTTAGGGGCTGTCGTTCATTCCCGGTGATGAAACATGGCGGATTCCTTCCCAATCCGTTCATTGTGACGAACCGCTTTTTGAGTTTGGCCGGGTCCGGGCGGCGGCTGTTTCGGGCACGCGGATGGTTTTTCCGTGTGGTCCTCGCGTTCAGTGCGCCTCGTTAGACGCCGAAGCCGGTGTTTGGCTTGGGTGGTTTGCCTGGAAGGGCGGGAAGGGCCGCTGAGGGAGAGCGTCCCGGACATCTTCGCGGCGCTTCCCGCCCTCCGTGCTCTTTCAAATGAAAGGAAGACAGAGCGGCCGGACTCGCTGGGGGGCTGGCGTTCGGCGGTTTGCCTCAGGCGTTGCTGCGGTTCGCTTGGCTACTTCGCTTTGTTGGTTCGACAAACGCCTGGTCGGGGCCCGGCCACAGGCGGTTACGGGTATGGGCAAAAAAAAACGGCGGTGCTTTTGGCACCGCCGAAGTTTAGGGAGGAAACGTCCAAGAAAGCAGTGCGCCTAAGCGCGTCTGCAAGAACGACATTGCACTTCGCGGCTGCAGCATGCAAGCGTTTTCGTGCTGCATCGCAGCATTTTTTTCACTGTCCTATAATCTGTGGCAAAATTGATACATAAATAAGCTGCATCGTTTGTGTTGCTGAAATTATGCTCAAAACTAGCCTGCATCGTTAGCGGTTGCCCTCGCTAGGGCAACCACCGTACCCAAGCTATTGGCCATATCGGTCGGAATCAGCACAGTCGTCCCGCGTTCCTTGTTCATCTCGTACAGCAGGTTCATCTGCCGCAGCTTCAGCGCATTCGGGTCGCTGCCATACAGTTTCGCCGCTTCCAGGATTTGTTCGGCGATGGCCTTTTCCGCCGAGGCCAGCGTGACCCGGGCGTCCTTCTCCCGCTCCGCCTGGGCCTGACGGCTCATGGCGTCCTGCAACTCCCGCGGGATGGACACGTCCTTGATCTCCACGCTGCTGGCGGTCACGCCCCAGGAACTGGTTTTGGAGCTGATGGTCAGACGAAGCTGCTCGTCGGCGGTTTTGCGGTCGGACAGCAGTTTCGACAGGTCGGTGGCGCCGATCATCTCGCGCAGGCTGGTCTGGGCGACGCGTTCGATCGCTTCGCGGTAATTGGCGATCCTGATGGCGGCGGTTTCGGCATTTTCGACCTTCCAGAACACGATGGCATCGACGCCGACCGCGACCGTATCGCGGGTCAATGCCTGTTCGGCGGTGATCGTGGTGGTTTGGATACGCAGATCGACGACCTGGGCGACCGCGTCGATGACCGGGAACACCAGATAGATGCCGGGGCCGGCGACGTGGCTGAACCGCCCCAGCCGCAGGATGACGGCGCGCTGCCATTCCGATGCGATGCGAACCGAACGGGCGACGATCGCCAGGACGATGAGGATGACGGCGGCGATTGCGATGGCCATGGGGGATCTCCTGCTGCGTTGCGTTGGCTACATGGGCACGGAGGACACGATTTACCCTGTTGGTGCAATGAACCGGCGCGATGTATATGCCGGCACCCATGTCCGTATCCCCCCCCACCGTCGCCGTTATCCTGCCTCCGCGTGAGGGCTTTGGCCCGGGCCGGACGGGTGCCATCGGGCTGCTGGCGCGCCGGCTGGTGCAAACACCGGGCTTCGATACGGTTGTTTTCGGCGGCAAGCAGGAAGGACCGGTATTTCCGGGGATCGATTTCGTCCCCGTTTCGCCTGTGTTCTGGCCACCCGGCAACACGAATGTGCGCTTTGCCGTCGCGGTCGCCGGGGTGCTGAAGAAGCGCCGCCCGGCGATCGTCGAGGTGCATAATCGCCCCGAAATCGCCCTGGTGCTGGCTGCCCGGTTGGCGGATATCCCGGTGACGCTAATCCTGAACAACGACCCGCAGGGCATGCGCGACGCCGCTTCGGCCACGGAGCGGGCGGACATGTTGCGCCGTCTGGCCGGGGTGATGACGTCGTCCGAATATTTGCGCCAGCGCGTGCTGGATGGTGTGGCGGCGCCGGCGAAAGACCCGGTGGTGCTGCCGAACTGCTTCGACCTCACCGAAATGCCCCCGCCCGCTCGGCGGGAGCGGCTGATTCTGTTCGCCGGGCGGGTGGTCGCGGACAAGGCGCCGGATGCGTTCGTGTCCGCCTGCGCGGCGGCGTTGCCGCATTTGCCGGGCTGGCGGGCGGAAATCATCGGTGCCGACCGGTTCAACTTCGACAGCCCCGACACGGCGTTCGTGCAGATGGTGCGCGCCGCCGCCGAGGGGGCGAACGTGCGGATGCTGGGCTATCGCGACCACCCGGAGGTCTTGGCCGCGATGGGACGGGCGGCCATCGTGGTGGTACCGAGCCGGTGGCCGGAACCGTTTGGGCTGGTGGCGCTGGAAGCATTGGCCAGCGGGGCCGCGTTGGTCTGCTCGCCGCGCGGCGGGCTGCCGGAAGTGGCGGGCGATGCCGCGATCTATGCCAATCCGGATAACCCGGCGGAGATTGCCGCCGCAATCCGATCGCTGGCGAGCGACGAGGGGCGGCGTTCGGCGCTGGCCGAGGCCGGGCGGCAGCGTGCCTTGCGGTTCGATGTTCCGGTCATCGCGGGGCGGCTGGCCGCCCTGCGACAGCAGACGATCGGCTTATAGCGGCCTAAGCGGCCGCTTTCAGGCGCTCCTTCGACGCCGCTTTGACCATATCGGCGCCTTTTTCCGCGATCATGATCACCGCGGCGTTGGTGTTGCCCGACGGCACGGTCGGCATGATCGACGCGTCGATCACCCGCAGGCCGTCGATGCCGCGCACGCAAAGGGTGTCATCGACCACCGCCATCGGATCCTGGCCCATTTTGCAGGTGCCGATCACATGATAGGTGGTCTGGCCGTTCTCGCGGGCGAATTGCAGCCATTCGGCGTCGGTCTGGACCTTGTCGCCGGGGTTCATCTCGTAGGCGCGGTATTTGTCCATGATCCGGTTGTCGATGATCGCCCGCCCCATCTTCATGCCATCGACCAGGACGCGCTGGTCGTACGGATCGGCCAGATAGTTCGGCCGGATGGACGGATTGTCCATTGGATCGCTGGATTTCGCGTGGATCGAGCCCTTGGACTCCGGCCGGCACTGATACACCGTCAGGGTCATGCCGGGTTCGGTTTCCAGGTCGCGTTTCTGTGCGCTGCCATAGCTGGCGTGGGCGAAGTGGAACTGGACGTCGGGTTCTTCCAGTTCGGGGCGGGTTTTCACGAACCCGAAGGCGATGCCGGCGGTGAAGGTCAGGATGCCGCGCCGCTGGGTGTAGTATTTGAATACCTCCTTGGCCAAGGCGATGCCGCGGCTGCGCTCGTTCAGCGTGACCGGCAGTTTGACCCGCCAGTTCATCCGGGGTGCGTAATGGTCGCGGTAGTTCTCCCCGACGCCCGGCAGTTCGTGCGCTACGTTGATTCCCATGGATGACAGTAGGGCCGGATTGCCGATGCCGGACAGCTCCAGGATGTGCGGCGACTTCACCGCGCCGGCGGCGACGATCACCTCTCGGTTGGCGCGGGCTTCCCTGGTCACGCCGCCTTGCGTGTACGCGACGCCGACGGCGCGTTTACCCTCCAGCAGGACCTTGGTGGTATAGGCTTCGGTTTCGATTTTCAGGTTCTGGCGGTTGCGGATGGGGTCCAGGTAGCCGCGCGCGCAGGACCAGCGTTCGCCGTTCTTCTGCGTTACCTGGAAATAGCCGAAGCCTTCCTGCTGGCCGTTGTTGTAGTCGGTGTTGCGCGGATAGCCCTGGTCCACCGCCGCGTCGATGAACGCGTCCAGCAGTTCGGCGCGTTCGCGCATGTGTTCCACATTCAGCGGGCCGCCGCGGCCGCGCGACTCGTCGCCGCCGGGGCCGAAATTCTCCGCCTTGCGGAAGTAAGGCAGCACGGAATCGTAGCCCCAGCCGCGATTCCCGAACTGCGACCAGGTGTTGTAATCCAGCGGATTGCCGCGGACATACAGCATGCCGTTGATGGAGCTGGACCCGCCCAGCGTCTTGCCGCGGGGGATGGGAATCCGGCGGCCGGCGGTATTCGGCTCCGGCTCGCTTTCGAAGTTCCAGTTATAGCGGGGGTTGTTGAGCAGCTTGGTGAAGCCGGCGGGGATGTTGATCCACATGGAGCTGTCTTTCGGACCCGCTTCCAGCAGCAGGACGGTGCAGCGTGCGTCCTCGCTCAGGCGGTTTGCCAGCACGCAGCCGGCTGAACCGGCGCCCACGACGATGTAGTCGAACTCGGCCATGCGTCTCATCCCCCGTTTGTGACTCCGGTATAGCGCCGGGTGGGGCGGGGCGGAAGGCTCGCGGCTTTCCGCCGGGCGTGCGGTGTGGCAGGAAGGGCGCGTGACAGGCGAAGCGGCACGATTCTCTTTTCTGTCCCTGCTGCGGCACGGGGCTGGAAAGACCTGGGCGAGGCAGTGGCGGGACGCGCAGCCGAAGGCGTCGTACGACGTGGTGATCGTGGGGGCCGGCGGGCACGGGCTGGCGACGGCCTACTATCTGGCCAAGGAATTCGGCATTCGCGACATCGCCGTGCTGGACAAGGGCTGGCTTGGCGGCGGCAACACCGGACGGAACACTACGATCATCCGGTCCAACTACCTGCAGCCGGAAAGTGCCGCGCTGTACGAACACGCGCTGAAGCTGTGGGAAAACCTGTCGCGGGAGCTGAACTACAACACGATGTATTCGGCGCGCGGTGTGCTGATGCTGGCGCATAACCACCACGATGTGCAGGTGTTCAAGCGCCATGTGCATGCCAACCGGCTGCAAGGCATCGATAACGAATGGCTGACCCCGGCGCAGGCCAAGGCGTTCTGTCCGCCGTTGCATATCGGGCCGGATGCCCGTTACCCGGTTCTGGGTGCCGCCCTGCAACGCCGCGGCGGAGTCGCCCGTCACGACGCCGTCGCCTGGGGCTATGCCAGGGCGGCCTCCGCCATGGGTGTGGACATCATCCAGAATTGTGCTGTCACCGGGATCGTGCGAGATGCGGCGGGTGCGGCGGTGGGCGTCGAAACCACGCGCGGGCCGATCGGCGCGGCGCGCATCGGCGTGGCCGCGGCCGGCCATACCAGCGTGCTGATGGCGATGGCGGGCGTGCGGATGCCGCTGGAATCGTTTTCGCTGCAAGCGTTGGTCAGTGAGCCGGTGAAGCCGGTTATGCCCTGCGTGGTGATGTCCAACACCGTGCATGCGTATATCTCTCAGTCCGACAAGGGCGAACTGGTGATCGGGGCCGGAACGGACGCCTATACGTCGTACAGCCAGGCCGGCGGGCTGCACATTGCCTGCGAAACGCTGGAAGCCATTTGCGAGATGTTCCCCCGGTTCCGCCGGCTGCGGATGCTGCGCAACTGGGGCGGGATTGTCGATACGACCCCGGATCGGTCTCCGATTATCGGGCTGACCCCGGTACCGGGGCTGTTCGTGAACTGCGGCTGGGGTACCGGCGGGTTCAAAGCCACGCCGGGTTCGGGCCATATCTTCGCCGCGACGCTGGCCAGCGGGCAGCCGCATCCGATCGCCGCGCCGTTCAGCCTGGATCGTTTCGCCACCGGACGCATGATCGACGAAGCCGCCGCCGCGGCGGTGGCGCACTGATGCTGCGGATTCCCTGCCCCTGGTGCGGACCGCGTCCGGAAAACGAGTTCCGCTATGGCGGTCAGGCCGGTGTGATCCGGCCGGCGGATCCGGCGGCGGTCAGCGATGCCGCTTGGGGCGCCTACCTTCATCTGCGCGACAATCCCAAGGGGCGGCATGTGGAACGCTGGCGCCACCTGCATGGCTGCGGCCGGTTTTTCACCTGCGTGCGGGATACCGTCACCGACCGGATCGCCTCGACCCACAAACCCGGCGAGGCGGTGGCGTGAGCGGCATTCCTTGTCCCGATGGCCGGTGCCGTCGATGACCCAGCCGTTCCGAACCGCGGCGGGCGGGCGTGTCGATCGCGGCCGACCGGTTCGTTTTAGTTTCGATGGACAGCCGTACGAGGGTTATGCCGGCGATACGCTGGCCTCCGCGCTGCTGGCCAACGATGTGCATCTGGTTGGGCGGTCGTTCAAGTATCACCGCCCGCGCGGCATCCTGTCGGCGGGGTCGGAGGAACCGAACGCGCTGGTCGCGATCGACCGCGGGCCGGGGCGGATCACGCCCAACCTGCGGGCGACCGCGATCGAGCTGTACGACGGGCTGACCGCCCGCAGCCAGAACCGCTTCCCGTCGTTGCGTTTCGATCTGGGGGCAGCGGCGGGACTGGCCGCGCCGCTGATTTCGGCCGGGTTCTACTACAAAAGCTTCATGTGGCCGCCGTCGTTCTGGCGGCGTGTCTATGAGCCGCTGATCCGCCGAGCGGCCGGGCTGGGCAGGGCGCCGGAAGAAGCCGATCCGGATCGGTATTCGCACCGGTACGGCCATTGCGACGTGCTGATCGTCGGCGGCGGACCGGCTGGTCTGGCGGCCGCATTGGGGGCCTCGGCGACCGGTGCCCGGGTGATCCTGTGCGATGAGCAGGCCGAACCGGGCGGTTCGCTGCTGGACGAACCCGGCGTCACGATCGACGGCTGGCCCGCGCCGGACTGGGTGCGCGAGGCGATCGCCACGCTGGGCGGGTCGGTCACTCTGCTGCCCCGCACGACCGCGTTCGGGTGGTATCCCGGCAACACGATCGGGCTGCTGGAACGCGTCACCGATCATCTGGCGCAGCTGGACGGGACCTTGCCGCGGGAGCGGTTGTGGCAGGTGCGGGCCGAACGAGTGGTGCTGGCAACCGGTGCGATCGAACGGCCGCTGGTGTTTCCCGGCAACGACCGTCCCGGCATCATGCTGGCCGGGGCGGCGCGAACGTATCTGCACCGTTATGGCGTAAAGGTGGGCGGGCGGATCGTGATCGCCACCGACAATGACAGCGCCTACCGCGCCGCGATCGATCTGCACGCGGCGGGAACCGAAATCGCCGGTATCGTCGATAGCCGGACCCGGGTGGATGGCGAGGCGGTTCAGGCGGCGCGCGCGCTGGGGATCGCGATCCGCGCCGGCCAGACGATCGCCGGGACCGAGGGCCGGTCGCGCGTCCATTCCGCCAAGCTGTCCGACGGCACAGGCGTCATTCCTTGCGATACGATCCTGATGTCGGGCGGGTGGACTCCGTCGGTGCATCTGTTCAGCCAGTCGCGCGGGCAGCTTGTGTTCGATGCCGGCTCCGGCACCTGTCTGCCGTCGGAAGGTGCGGTCGGGGCCTGTGCCGGGGTGTTCGACCTGGCTGCCTGCCTGCGCGACGGGACCGAGGCCGGGGGCAGCGAGCCGCGGCGTTTCGCCGTGGCCGGGATGCCGGCGCTGGCGCATGGACGGCCACCGGCCGCGGCCAAGCCGCACCGGTCGGCGTTCGTGGATTTCCAGAACGATGTCACGACCAAGGACCTGGCCATCGCCGCCGCCGAGGGTTTCGTTTCGATCGAGCATACGAAGCGCTACACCACGGCGGGGATGGCCACCGACCAGGGCAAGACCTCCAACCTGAACGCCCTGGCCACCATGGCGGCCCTGACCGGGCAGGACATGCAGGCGGTCGGTCTGACCACGTTCCGCCCGCCGTACACACCGGTCACGTTCGGCGCCTTTGCCGGTGTTGCCAGGGGGGCGTTGTTCGCGCCCGTCAGGCTGCCGCCCATCGCGGCGGCGGGTGTGGTTCTGGAGGATGCCGGCACCTGGAAACGCGCGCGCTGCTATCCGGTGGGCAACGAAACCGCCGAAGCGGCCACGGTGCGGGAATGTCTGGCTGTCCGCAACGAAGCCGGCATGCTGGATGCCAGCACGCTGGGCAAGATCGAGGTTGCCGGACCCGATGCGGCGGCGTTCCTGAGTCTGATCTACACTGGCGATTTCACCGGCCTGGTGCCCGGGCGCTGCCGCTATGCGGTGCTGACCGGGGAGGATGGTTTCATCCGCGACGACGGCATCGTCGCCCGGCTGACCGCCGATCGGTTTCATGTGACAACCACGACCGCCGATGCGGCCTTCGTGTTGCACCACATGGAAGATTACCTGCAAACCGAATTCCCCGGCTTACGGGTCTGGCTGACCTCGATCACCGAACAATGGGCGGTGATCGCGGTGCAGGGGCCGCGGTCGGCGGAGGTGCTGGCGCCGTTCATCCCGGATATCGACCTTGGGCCGATGCCGCATATGAGCGTGCGGGATGGCCATATCCGCGACATTCCGCTGCGCCTGTTCCGGGTGAGCTTCACCGGGGAGGCGGGGTTCGAACTGAACGTGCCGCCGGATCAGGCGCAGCGCGTGTGGGATACCTTCCTCCAGCGCGGCGTGACCCCGTATGGCACCGACGCGATGCATGTGCTGCGCGCGGAGAAAGGCTACATCGTCGTCGGGCAGGACACCGACGGAACCGTCACGCCGGACGACGCGGGGTTGGCATGGACGATCGCGGCCGGGGATTTCGTCGGCCGGCGGTCTTTGTCGCTGCCTGACATGAAGCGGCCGAACCGCAAGCAGTTGGTCGGGTTGCTGCCGAGCGATCCGGCCGTGGTGCTGGAGGAGGGCGCGCAGGTGGCAGGCGACGGGGCGGTGGCGAGTCTGGGCCATGTGACCTCCTCTTATTTCAGTCCCGCTCTGGGGCGGGGTTTCGCGTTGGCGTCGATTGCCGGCGGCCGGGCGCGGATCGGTGCAACGCTGTCCGTGCGGATGCCGCGGGGCGATATCGCGGTAACCGTTGTCGATCCGGTGTTTATCGATAAGCCGGGTCAGCGGCTGAAAGCGCGGCCGGTTCAGCCGGTGGCGGCGGAGCCTTTATTGCCGCCGCGGCCCTGGCGGGCGCCAACCTGCCGGCCAGCCGCTTCTGTTCGGCTGACGGTTCTAGCCCCGACGACCCGGCTGGCGATCCGGGCTGGCGGGCCGGCGGCGACGGGCATTGGCTTGGCTAGCGGGGTGTTGCTGCCGACGGTACCGAATCGGTCTGTGATCGCCCGCGACCGGGCGGCGTTGTGGTTGGGACCGGATGAATGGTTGATCGTGGCACCGGACGATGCCGGAGATCTGCGGGCCGAGGCGCTGAAGGCGGCGGCGGGGCATCCGGTCAGTGTGGTCGATGTGTCGCATGCCACGCGCACGATCGAACTGGCGGGATCGGCCGCCGCATGGTGTTTGAACGCATTTTGTGCGCTGGACCTGGATCTGGCGGCGTTTCCGGTTGGCATGTGTACGCGGACGCTTTTGGGCAAGGTTCCGGTGGTGCTTTGGCGGGTCGCGGGTGATCTGTTCCACCTCGATGTGGCACGGTCGTATGTTTCTTACGTCTGGGACTGTCTGGAACAGGCTCGGTTGGAGCTCGCGGATCCGGTGGTCACCGATACGTGACGGTGTTTTTTTGGGGCTCGGCGTATCGCGTTACAATTCGGCCAACAAAGTGCTGTCTTATTGGGGGCAGGTCCTGTATGAACGCTGGACGGCTGAACTTTTCAGCCGGGGCAAGATCCCTATTTCGCTCCGCCCTGTGATGTATAATCGCACCGCGACGCGCCGTTCTCTCCCCAATTGAAAAGTAAGATATCCCGCATGTGCGCGGGATTTGGCCAGTTGCGGAGACTTCACGTGGCTTCAGGTACAGTTAAGTGGTTCAACCCCCAGAAGGGTTTTGGTTTCATTCAGCCGGCAGACGGCTCCAAGGACGTGTTCGTCCACATTTCGGCCGTTGAGCGCGCCGGGATGAAGACCCTGAATGAGGGTCAGACGATCAGCTTCGAATTGGAGCGTGGGCAGCAGGGTAAAACCTCGGCCGTCAACCTTCAGGCGGGCTGACATCTGGGGCGGCGCATCATGCGCCGCCTTTTTTGTTTCAACCGGGAGGTGGCGATTGACCGACTACAAGTTCACGACAGGCGACAAAGTCGCGCTGATGACGAACAGTTCCAACGTCAATGTTCGCCCCGGTATCTACACCATCGTTCGCAGGATGCCGGTGTCCAGCCAGGGCTGCCAGTATCGCGCCAAGTGCGCGCTGGACAACCACGAACGCGTGGTCGATGAGGCGCAGCTCCGCCGAGCATGAGCGGTCGCGGCGGGCAGTGGTGCTGGCTGTTTTGAACACAATTCCCGTCGGCGCATGGATGGTCTAGTCTGCCTCGCAATACCAACAAGGATGCGAGGAAACGATGGACTTCCATGGAAAAGTCGCCCTGATCACGGGCGCGGGCAACGGCATTGGCCGGGCGGTGGCGCTGGGATTCTCCAGCCGGGGCGCCAAGGTCGTCATTGTGGATCGCGACCAGGCGGCGGGCGAAGCAACCGCCGGCATATTGCGCCAGCAGGGCGGCGAAGCGCATTTCGTTGCCGCCGATGTGACCCAAACCGCCGATGTGCAGAATTATGTGAAGGTCGCGCTGGACAAGTATGGCGCCATCGACTGCTTCCATAACAACGCCGGTATCGAAGGCAGCGTCGCGCCGACGCACGAATACGATGAGGATATGTTCGACCGGGTTATGTCGGTGAACGTGAAGGGCGTGTTCCTGGGCATGCGGCATGTGTTGCCGGTCATGATCCGGCAGGGACGCGGTTCGGTGGTGAACACCGCTTCGATTGCGGGGCTGGTCGGCACACCGGGAATGCCGGCCTATGTCGCGTCCAAGCACGCGGTCATCGGGTTGACCAAGTCGGCCTCGGGCGAGGTCGCGCGCATGGGCATCCGGGTCAACTGCATCTGCCCCGGCCCGATCGATACGCGGATGATCCAGTCCTTGCAGACGATGTTGAACCCCAACGATCCTGGCGCTGTCGGCGCCCGGTATCAGTCCGCGATTCCGCTGGGGCGCTATGGCACGGCCGAGGAAGTCGCCAATCTGGTGATTTTCCTGTCCTCCGACCTCGCGTCCAACATTACCGGCGCGCAGTATGTAGTGGATGGCGGGCGGACGGCGACCGGCGGCGCAGTGACCCAAGTCGCGGTGAACTGACATGTTGTTGCAAGGAAAGCTGGCCCTGGTGACAGGCGGCGGTTCGGGCATCGGCGAGGGTATCGCCAAGGCTTTCGCCGAAAACGGTGCCCGGGTGATCGTTGCCGACGTCAATGAAGCCGGCGCGGCGCGGGTGGCGGCGGAAACCGGCGGCGAATACTACGTTCTGGATGTCTCCGACCGCGCGGCGTGCGATGCGCTGGCGGCGAAGGTGGGGCCGGTTTCGGTGCTGGTGAACAATGCGGGCATCATCCGCCGCGGCAAGCTGGAATCCGGCACCGCACGCCAGGATTGGGACGCGACGATGGCGATCAATCTGGATGGCCCATACAACATGGTGACGGCGTTCCTGGAGCAGTTGAAGGCGACGAAAGGATCGGTGATCAATATCGGATCGATCCAATCGTTCGTGGCACTGCCGAACTCGGCGGCGTACACCGCGTCGAAGGGCGGTGTGCGGGCGCTGACCAAGGCGCTGGCGATCGAGCTGTCGCCGCGGGGCGTGCGCGTGAACGCCATCGGCCCCGGCATGATCGCCACCCCCCTGAACGCCGACGCTCGGCAAAACCCCGATTACATGGCCAACTTCGCCCAGCGCATTCCATTGGGACGGCTGGGGGAACCGGCGGATATCGCCGGGCCGGCGGTGTTTCTGGCCTCCGACCTCGCGCGCTATGTCACCGGCGTTACCTTGCCGGTGGACGGCGGGTTTTTGGCATACTGACGATGAACACCGTTCGGACTCCGGTGCTGGAGATCGCCTATCGTCAGGCCGGGCCGGCGGATGGGCCGGTGGTCATTCTGCTGCACGGCTGGCCGTCGGATGTGCATGACTATGACGATGTGGTGCCGCCGCTGGCTGCCGCCGGGTACCGGGTGCTGGTGCCCTGGCTGCGCGGCTTCGGGGCGACGCGGTTTCTGGACGATGCCACCCCGCGCAGCGGGCAGCAGGCCGCGCTGGGTGCCGATGTGCGCGATTTCATGGACGCGCTGGGGATACCAAGTGCCATTCTGGCCGGGTACGACTGGGGCGGCCGGGCGGCTTGCGTGGTGGCGGCGCTTTGGCCGGAGCGTGTGACCGGGCTGGTGGCGATCACCGGTTACGGGATTCAGGATATCGCGGCCTCGGGCAATCCCGGGTCCGCGGAGCAGGAACATCGTTACTGGTATCAATGGTATTTCCACACCGAACGCGGGCGGGCCGGGCTGACCGCGAACCGGGGGGAGCTGACACGGCTGCTGTGGCGGCTGTGGTCGCCGAACTGGACATTCGACGACGCGACTCTGGCGGCGACAACAGCCAGCTTCGACAATCCGGATTTTGTCGATGTAACGATCCAGTCCTATCGGCATCGTTACGGCAACGCCGCGGGCGATCCGGCATACGACGATCTGGAGGCGCGGCTTGCTGCCCAGCCGACGATTGCCGTCCCGACAATCGTCTTGCACGGGGAAGACGACGGGGTCGGGTCGCCCGCCGGTTCGATCCCCCGGGACAAGCTGCTGACGGGGCTGATCGAACGTCGGCAGTTACCGTTGGCGGGCCACTTCCTGTCGCGGGAAAACCCGGACGATGTGGTGGCCGCGGTTGTGCGTTTGGCGGCATCGGCGGCATAACGGCGAAACAGGAGATGCGATCATGGAAATCGTTCCAAGCGGTCAGACCCTTGGCGCCCGGGTAGAGGGCGTCGATCTCGGCATGCCGCTGTCCGACGGCGATTTTCGGACGGTGCTGCGGGCGCTGGGCCGGCACGGGGTGCTGTGCTTCCCGAAACAGACCTTCGACACCCCGGCCCTGGCCGCCTTCGCCAGGCGGTTCGGCGACCTGGAAGTGAACGTCGCCAATCTGTATTATGAGCCGGGCTTTCCCGAGATCATGATCTTGTCCAACCAGACAGGGGCGGACGGCAAGCCGGTGGGTCTGAACGACGCCGGGCAGGGCTGGCACACCGATATGTCCTATAGCAAGGACATCGCGCTGGCGAACATCCTGCATGCCCGGGCGGTGCCGATGCGCAACGGCAAGCCGGTGGGCGAGACTCAGTTCCGCGACATGCACGCCGCGTATGACGAATTGCCGGACGAGATAAAGCACAAGATCGAAGGCCGCACCGCGACCCATGACTTCGAGAAATTCTGGGAGGTGATGCGCCTTCGCCCCGGATCGCGCCGCAATCCGCTGACCGAGGAGCAGAAGCGCAGGAAGCCGCCGGTTTCGCAGCCCCTGGTGCGGGTTCATCCGCTGACGGGGCGCAAAATTCTGTATGCGAACCCCGGCTATACGATGTGGATCGACGGGATGGAGCGCGACGAGAGCGACCGGATCACGGAATATCTGTTTCGGCATCAGGAACGGGCGGAGTTTCTCTATGCGCACCGCTGGGCGGTGGGCGACGTGCTGATGTGGGATAATATTGGCACCGTCCACAATGCGATCGCCGATTATCTGCCGGATGAGCCGCGCTATATGCGCCGGGCGCAGGTGATGGCGACGCTGGATTATCCGGCACTGGTGGCATGATGTCCTCGGTATTCACCGGCAAGCGGATTGTCGTCACCGGCGGGGCGGGCGGTATCGGTATCGAAACCGTTCGCGGGTTCATGGAACAGGGCGGCCATGTGATCATGGCCGATATCGACGAGGCGGCGCTGGAACGTGCGCAGGCGACCCTGGGGCGGGTGCGGTTGGCGACCATCGCCTCGCCGCTGGACACGCCCGCGGAATGTGCCCGGGTGATCGAGGCGGCGGGCGCGCCGGTCTATGCGCTGGTGCATCTGGCCGGGGTTTTCGAGCGGGATGGGCTGGACCCGGAAGACCATGGCGTGTGGAACCGGGCGATCGCGGCGAATCTAACCAATGCCTATGACATGGCGGTGGCGTTCAGCACCCGTTTCGACCGGCGCGAGCCCGCGCGGATCGTCTTCGCGAGTTCCATCGCTTACCGGCGCGGCAGTGCGGATCGTGTGCCGTATGCGGCGGCGAAGGGCGGGATCGTCGGGCTGACCCGGGCGTTGTCGCGGAAACTGGCGCCGGATGTGCTGGTGAACGCGGTTGCGCCGGGCGTCATCGAAACAAAGATGGCCGATCCGATCATTGCCGAACGCGGCGATTCGTACCGGCGGGAAATCCCGCTGAAGCGTTTCGGCAAGCCGTCGGAAATCGCGTCGGTGATCCGGTTTCTGTGTTCGCCGGACGCATCGTATATCACGGGCCAGACCATCACGGTGGATGGCGGGAT
>JAJZEV010000325.1 GCA_021805665.1 Pseudomonadota bacterium | reverse complement strand
ATATCCGCATGCCGGACATGGACGGCCTGACCCTGGCCGCATCCGCCATCGCCTTCGCCGGTGAGGAACACGCAATCGAAGTTGCGCTGCTGACCGGCCATGCAACCGTTGAAGATGCCGCGGCGGCGGCCCGTTTGCGCGCGATCGACTTTCTGGAGAAACCGGCGGCACTGGCCGACATCAAAACCGCGGTAATGCGTGCCCACCTGTCAGCCACCGCGCGCCGAATCCGTTGGTTCGGAGAGCAGGCGTTGGCGGCGAAGCACACCGAAGCACAGCGCGCGATCGACAGCCTGGTATCCGATCGGGACCAGTTGCGCCAGCAACTGCTGCGATCCACCGAACCGCATGCCAATCCACGGCGCGACACGTTCATGGCGGTGATGAACCACGAACTGCGCACCCCGCTGGTACCGATCATCGGCCTTGCCGAGCTTATCGAGGTTGGGTCGGGAACCCTGTCTGCCGTGCAGATCACCGAATACGCCCGGGAAATCCGCCTGGGCGGTCAGCGCCTGGAGCGCGCGCTGTCCCGCATTACCGAATTCGCCGAGCTGGTATCCGACGACGCACCGTTCAACCGCGCCCCGTGCCGGCCGGATCGCGCCATGCAGTCCGCACGCGGGTTATCGGCTGCCAGGCTCAGCGAACGGCGGCAAACCCTGCGGCTGGATCTGCTGACACAACGCGCGCTGTTCACCAGCAGCGACCGGCTGCAGCGTCTGCTGGACGAACTTATCGACAATGCCAGCCGGTTTTCGCCCGAAGCCTCGACGATCGTGTTGTCCGTGCGCGACGATGGCGACGGCGTCGCCTTCTGCGTCTCGGATTCCGGCCCCGGAATGACAAAAGCCGAGACCGACCTTGCCATGAACGCCTTCCATCAGATCGACATGTCGCTTGCCCGACGGTTCGACGGTCTGGGCATTGGTTTGCCAATGGCCATCCGGATCGCCCAGCGCATCGGCGGCACTCTGGAAATCGACAGCGAACCGGGCAGCGGCACGACTGTCACGCTGCGGCTGACGCCCGACAGCGTGCTGATCGACACGCCGTGACGCCAGCTCGTTCCCGTCCGGGCACGTACGGCAAACTCACGGGACTGTGGCAGGCCACGATCGTTCTGCTGCTGACGCTGATCCTGGAATGCCTGTTCCTGACCCGCGCGAACGACTTCATCGCGAGTAAGGTCAAGGAACACGACGCCGGCCTGCGCACGGAGACCAGCGTCTCCGCTGTCCTCCTGAAGGATACCCTCATCCGTTTCCTGGACCAACTCGATGCCCTGCATGGCTTTGCGCGCCTGGTCACCGAGGCCCGCCAAACCGGCGATGTGCCGATGGAACAGGCGGCGATGGCAGAGCTGGATCGGTGGCAGGGCAATTTGGGCGACGGCGTTCGGTACATCGGCGCCATCGACCCGTCGGGTGCGCTTGACTGGACGAACTTGAAAACCGCCATTCACCGGGCCAATCTGTCCGGGCAGGAGTATTTCAGGCCCATCGCCGACGGCAAGGCCGACTATTGGGTGGGCGCGCCGGTCGCGGGTCCGGTATCCGGTCAGATCGGCATCCATTTCACCAAGAGCATTCGGGGCCCGGACGGCGTTCTGCTGGCCGTGACGATGATCGACGTCGATCCGCGGCTGCTGTCTGATTTGGCCGCCAGCGCGGGACTGACGGGAACCGACACATTGACGATCCAGCGGCGGGACGGGGTTATCCTGGCCCGCAGCAGCGCCAGCCAATACATCGGCCACGTCAATCCGCCCGATGCGTCGCATATGCGTGCGTTCCTGAGCGCGCCCAGCGGCCTGCTCGAAGGCATCAGCCCGATCGACGGCACCGACCGGGTGGCGGCCTGGCAGCAGATCGAACCGGGGGGATTGATCCTGGTGGTGGCGCTGGACCGCGCCGCCCACCAAGCCGGGATTCATGCGGCTGTGAATCGGATGTATCGCTGGGTTGGCCTCACCGCCGTACTGATCGCGCTGCTTGGCGCCGGGGCGATCGTCGCGCTGCGGTGGCACAGGCGTTTCGCCACGGCGGAAGCCCAGACGGATATGGCCAGACAAAGCGAGCTTCTGTTTCGGGAGATAGCCGAAAGTTTGCCGGATATGGTCTGCCTGATGGGTCCAGATGGCACCGTACGCTATGCCAACGACGCCACTCGCGCGTTGCTGGGTATCCCGCCCGATGATTTGATCGGGCGCCCGATCGACACGTTCGTCTATCCAGACGACCTCGGGGCGATGAAGACCATCCGGCTGCCCGCCATGCTGTCCGCCCCGCCGACGCGATACGCGGTGCGGCTGGTTCGGCCGGATGGTCAACTCATTTGGACCCAGACCAGTTTGCAAACCCTCGCCCGGGATGCAGCCGCCCCGGGATCGAGCTTCATAGTCGGCGTTACCCGTGACATGACCGTCCAACGGCAAACCGAGGCGGCGCTGCGCCTCGCCAAAGAAGAACTGGACGCGCTGCTGACCGCGACCCGCGCGGTGCTGTATCACGCGCGGGTCGATCCCGACGGCGGTTTGCATCCACTGTTCGTCTCCGACAGTGCCCTGCACCTGATCGGCTACACGCCAGCGGAAATTATTGGCACCCCCAACTGGTTCGCCGCCCATTTCGATCCGGCATTCGCCGCGGAACACCAAACCCATATGCATCGCGTGCTGACCGAGGGCAGTTCCCGCACCAAATACCGCCTGCGTCGGAAAAACGGCGCCTGGATGTGGGTTTCGATGTTCAGCCGGCGGATCGCAGGCGACGGCTTCACGATTGTCGGCACCGCCAGCGACGTCTCCCGTGAGCATGAGCGCGAACTGCAACTGGCCCAGAGCGCCAAGATGGCGACCCTGGGGGAGGTTAGCACCGGCATGGCGCACGAGCTGAACCAGCCGCTGACCGCGATCGGCATGCTGGCCGAGAACAGCCTCGCGAGCTTGCTGGAAGATGGTCCGGTGCGGCAGCTTGTCGGCGCCAAGCTGGAACGTATCCTGGATCAGGTGCGCCGCGCCGCCGCGATCATCGACCACATGCGCATCTTCGGACGCCGGTCGGATGCGCCGCCCGCGCCGTTTTCGGTGGAGGCGGCGATCGACGGTGCCAGGACCATGGCGTCGAACCGGCTGCAACAGGCCCGGATCGGCTTGACGATCGAAGCCGCGGCCAACCTTCCCCGCGTGACCGGCCATGCCGTGCGGCTGGAGCAGGTGTTGCTGAACCTGATCGCCAACGCCGCCGATGCGATCGAGGATCACGCCCCCGCGCTGCCAAACCGCCACCGGAACATCGCCATACGCGCCGACTTGGCGGACGGCATGGTCCAGATCGCCGTTGCCGACCAGGCCGGGGGGATCGATGAAGCCCTTCTGCCGAAGTTGTTCGAACCCTTCTTCACCACGAAACCGGTGGGTCGCGGAACCGGCCTTGGGCTGTCCATCAGCTATGGCATCGTCGCCGACATGGGCGGCAGTATCGCGGCGCGAAATCAGGACGATGGCACAGTCGTGACGATCCGGTTGCCGTTGTCAGATACCCCGGTGACCGACGGTACCGAAAGCGATTAGGCTTCGGCCCCATGCCCGACCGTCCCGGTTCGGAGAGGTAACCGATCCATGTTCGCCGTCATCTTCGAAGTGTTGCCCCGGCAGGATGCCATGGCGGTCTATCTGGACCATGCCGCCAGCCTGCGGCCAGAATTGCTGGCGATCGACGGCTTCCTGTCGAATGAGCGGTTTGCCAGCAGCCAGCGCCCGGGCTGGCTGGTATCGTTGTCGATATGGCGCGACGAAAAGGCGCTGATCCGCTGGCGGACCCACGCCCTGCACCACGACATTCAGGGCAAGGGACGCTCCCGGGTTTTCGCCGATTACCACCTGCGCGTCGGCGAGATCGTCTCTGACTCCGACCTGGCCTTGCCGCCGCGGCGCGACCGTTTCGATATCACCGAAACGGGAGCGGCCAAAGCGGTAAGCCTGACCGAACGGCCCCTGGAGGGAACCGAACATGTTGCGAACGGCGATGTGTTCGACAGCATAACCCGTCCGGGTAACGGCTTGTATCTGCGCGACTGGGCGGATGTGGCATTAGCGCAGGCCGCGGCGGCCCGGGAAGCTGGCCGGCGGCGCGTGGTGGCGATCATCCGCGACTACGGCATGTTCGCCCGCACCGAAGCGCCGCAATACTTCCCGCCATGACCATACCCGCCGAACAGCAGGATGCGGCGCGGTTCCTAAGCCTGCTCGCGGGCGGGGCGCCGAAGGAAACCCATATCTCGGCCGTGTTTATCGGTTCGGATACGGTTTGGAAGCTGAAAAAGGCAGTACGGCTGCCGTTCCTGGACTTCACGGCGCTGGACGCTCGCGCCGGATTCCTGCGGCGTGAGCTTGAGCTGAACCAGCCATGGGCGCCAGGGCTTTATCGCGACGTCGCCGGGATCGTTCGCCTTGCCGATGGAACCCTGGCCTTCGGCAACGATGACCCGATCGAATTCGTTCTGCGCATGGCCAGAATTCCCAACACCGATTTTGGCGACGAACTTGTATCGAATAACGGTTTGACCGAAAAACTGTTAGATGACATCGGCGACACCATCGCCCACTTTCACAAGGGCCTTCCACCAGTCCATGGCACCGATTTTTGTGCCTCCATGCTGCGAATTACCAAGGGCAACGCTGCGTCGGCGCACGCCGCGGGACTTCCAGGTTCCAGTTCTTGGTCGCAACAAATGGCATCGGCGATCGAAGCCCGTCACGCATGGCTTTCCGCGCGGGACCGGAACGGTTTCGTGCGTCGTTGCCATGGCGACCTGCATCTGGGAAACATCTGCCTGTGGCAAGGTCGCCCGGTGCCATTCGACGCGCTGGAGTTCGACGAAAAGCTGGCAACCATCGACGTAGGGTACGACCTCGCGTTTCTGCTGATGGACCTGGACCACCGAGCCAGCCGCGCGGCGGCCAACCGGACGATGAACCGCTACCTGGCGCGCACCGGCGACATCGATGCCTTGGCGGGATTTCCGATTTATCTGTCGCAGCGGGCGATGATCCGTGCCCATGTGATGGCCGCGATGAACCAGGACGGAACCGCCTATCTGGCCGCCGCGGCAAACTACCTGACCCCGGCGGAACCCGTGACGATCGCGATTGGCGGGTTGCAGGGCACCGGAAAATCGACACTGGCCCGGGCGCTGGCACCGCATCTGGCGCCCGCGCCCGGCGCGGTGATTCTGCGCAGCGACGAAATACGCAAGCGTCTGTTCGGCGCCTCCCCCGAACAGCGCCTGCCGCCCGGCGCGTATTCCTCGGAATCGAATGCCGCCGTGAACGCGATCGTGATTGCATCGGCGGGAACGGCCGCCCGTTCGGGACATTCCGCGATTGTCGATGCCACCTTTCTCGATACGGCCATACGCGATGCGCTTCGCACTGAAGTCGGGAAATATGGCGTCCGGTTCTCAGGATTTTGGCTTCAAGCGCCCATTTCGTTACTTGAGAATAGGATTTTATCGCGGAGTGGCGATGCTTCCGACGCCTCGGTGGATGTGTTGCGCCGTTCGATTTCGGCCGATCCCGGGCCACGTGATTGGACACCGATAGACGCCACCGACGGCGTGGCCGCTTTGGCCAGGGTGCGGCGGGCTATCGTGCCGAGGTGATCACCCGCGGCAGCGACGAACTGCCGGCAACCGGCGGCGACGACACATTCCAGACGCGCACGCCGGATGGGACCGAGGGTCCGATCGGGATAATGCGCCATCGCGGTCCTTCGTCCGGCACCGGATCGCCCGGCGCATCTTTCCACAGTGCCATGACACGATCCCGGTATTCCGTCCGCCGCACTTCGGTCGCGGAATGATACAATCCGATGGCACCGGGCCAATCGCCGGTTCGTTCGTGCAGTTCGCGCAGAAACCGGGCGGCGTAGTTAGCGTTCGCGACGGGGTCCAGTCCCTGGTCCAGCGACGGGAACGCATCCGGATGGTAGCGCATGCTGATCTGAAAGCAGCCCACATCGATGTTTGCCGGTTTGGGCGAACGGACCCGGGTCAAGGCATCCAGTGCTTCGGCTTTGTTCGGGTACACCTCGGCCGCCCCATCGACATTCGCTGTCCATGGCCATTGTGCGCTTTCGGCCTTACCGATCGCGGCCAGGATTCCGGCCGGCAGACCGAACGCTTGCTCCGCCGCCCGGCCCACTTGCTGACAAACGGACCGGTCATCGGCTGGCTGCGCCTGTGCGGCGGTTACCGACGCCAGGATTCCGATCCCCACCAGCCATCGAACCGAGCGCAAGGACATTATGCGTGCGCCAGGCGTCCCCGCCGGGCGGTTGTGGCGGGGGCGGCGGGCATTGCCGGTTCCGGCACCGATACATTGAGCTTGTAACCGAATCCCCAGACGCTTTCGATCGTATCAGCCAGGCCGTGCGGTGCCAGGCGCTTGCGCAAGCGGCACAGCACCACATCGATGGTTTTTGCCTCGGGATAATCGTCGGTGCCATACAAATGGGCCATGCACGCGGTTTTACTCACGGCCGACCCACGTTTCAGGACCAGGAATTCCAGTAACAAATATTCCTTGGGTCCTAGGCGCAGCGGCAAAGTATCGATCCGGGCCTCCCGGGCGACAAGACTAAGTTCAAGACGGCCGAAACGAAGGGCGGATTCGGTATGACCATACCCGCGGCGCACCACGGCCCGGATGCGCGCCATGATTTCCTCGAGACCACACATTTGGGTGAGTATATCGTCCGCGCCGAGATCGAGGGCTGTAATTTTCATGCGCGGATCAAGAGATGTTGTAATCCCGATAATCGGGATTCGTGAAACGGCCCGAATCTCACGAATTAGGTCGAAGCCCGGCGTTCTGCGCAAGTCTAAATCCGCGAGAACCACATCGAACTCGTATAGTTCTATAAACGAAATTGCCTCTTCGAGCGTATCCACGCGTTCCCGGTGGAATCCATTGCGCTCCAAGTCGCTGGAATCCTGGTCTCGCCGTAAGGGCCGCTCACCTATCTGAAGGATCAGCATGTTTCGCTCCTCATTGATACCAAATGTTACCGCTTTGAGACTTTTATTGAAACTGGCCAGATGGCCAGAAATGAGGTGCAAATCATCGCCAGATGGCCGGTTGTATTCGTCATCAAAATATGGTCAATTACGCCACCAACAGATATACGGCAAAAGTCGTAGAACAAATGGTTCACATCATAAAAATGTTACCACCCGGGACTATCTCCCACAAACTGAGCCACCGCCCGGTGCCGCCGCTCGGTGACCGCGCGACCGTCGCCATATTGGTGGGAATTACCGCGCCGGTCCTAGCCATGGGGGTTGCGCTTGGGATCGAGGTCAGCGGGTGGACCGTAATGAAACAACGCATGCAACGCGCAGCCGATACCGCGGCAACCGCGGCAGCTGAGTCCTTTATAACCGGTGCCTCCGTGCAAAATTCCGCGACGTATGGTGCCTATGTTGCCGAAATGAACAATGTGGCGGGTGCATCGGCCAAGGCTTGGTCTGGCAGCACAACCGCGGGAACACTCAGCGACAATAATATTTCGGTCGTCGTGGCAACCGGGGCCGGGATCATCAATCCGACCGACACCACATTCGCGGTCACGGTGCAAACGCCGGCTTCGACGGCTTTTGTCGGGTTCGCCTTCCCGGGTGGGATAACTAAAACCATTACAACGACAGCAATCGCCGAAGTCGCGACCTCGGCCGGCACAGGTGGTCAGCCATGCCTGCTGACATTGCAGGATTATGGCGGCGGCACCACGACCGGTTATGGAATCCAGGTTTCCGGCGCATCCGAAATTTCGTCCGAGGGCTGCACCGTCCGATCCGATGACGGAATAGAAATCTCCGGCAGCGCCGAAATCGATGCCGGGTATGTCCTTTCATCCGGCACCATCGACGTAACCGGCAATCCGTCGATCTCCGCACAGGGTATCTACGCAACAGCGAAGTCAATCCCCAGCTATCTTTCGATCCCGGTCACGGTCGAACCCGTACCCCAGATCCCCGATCCCTATGCGACATCGTCGGTAATGCAAGCCGGCTTCGCAAGCGCCGCGGCATGCAGCGGGGGCACCGCCTTCAGCCCGGCGCCATGGCCAACTCCGACGTCGCAGACAATTTCACCCGGCTGCTACAGCAGCATCTCTATCGGGGGCGACTTCGAGGTAAAAATGACCCCGGGAGTTTACTATGTTTACGGCAACATAACAGTCGGTGGCAGCGGCGAATTATCCGGATCCGGCGTGACAATTTTCAGCAACGGAAGTCTCGCGATATCCGGGGCATCGCCCGTATCCATCAAAGCACCGCAAACCGGCACCTCGTCCGGAATCGCCTATGCAAGCAACGGCACCGCGGCCTCATCGATCAGCGGAAGCGGCACGTTCTCCTTCACCGGTCTGTTCTATTATCCCAATGGCGCGGTGAATGTCAGCGGCGCATCCACTAGCGGAAGCGACGACGGCTGCGGCGAAATGATCGTCAAATCCGCCACCTTCAGCGGCAGCACCTCGCTTGCCGCCGAGTGCGACTCCTACGGCCTGCTGCCATTCAGCGCCATGCCCGGCACAAGCTCGGCAAAACTGGTTCAATGAGGTCCGTCATGCGGTTTCATGCATTCGCCCGTTATCTCCCCACCGCCCGGAACTGCCGGGGAACAGCCTTGATCGAATTCGCGATCACCGCACCGGTCGTTGCCCTGTTCCTGGCCGGCGCCGCCGATTACGGACTGGCGGAATGGAGCCGGACATGCCTTTCAAATGCAGTCTCTCAAGGCGGGTACTACGCATTTCGTCAGGGCACCACCGTTTCGACCGCCAACATCACATCCGTCATTCAAAATGCGTATCCGCTGACCGCATCGCCGCCCGACCCGCTCTCCGCGGCGGTTTCGGCGGTTTCAGTGTCCTATCCGCCAGGCAGTTCCACCGGAGTCGCCTGCTACTGCCCATCCGGCACCCCGGCAACCCTGGGCGCAACCATCGCCTGCACCGCGACATGCCCCGACGGAACAACCCCCGGTTCCTATATCCAAATCAAAGCAACCTATACGCTAAAGGGGACTTTCCGTCTGGCCACCAGCCTGTCCCTCAGCGGAGATCAGATTTCCGATACTGTCGTGGTGAGGCTGAAATGA
>JAJZEV010000188.1 GCA_021805665.1 Pseudomonadota bacterium | reverse complement strand
AGCAAGCAGCCGCCGGGCGGCGCGATCGTTGTAGGGCCGGATGGAAAGCGTTTCACCGACGAGAAGTATAAGACCCGCCACGGCAAGGTCCCGGTCAACGGACGGTGGCTGCCGCTGGCGACCCCGTGCCCAATGTTCCTGATTTTCGACCACACCCACTTCTCCGCCGGCCCGCTGTACGACGGACACCCGAGCCACGGCTGGACCCAAATCGTCGAGCGTTACGACTGGAGCAAGGACAACAGCGTCGAACTGGCCAAGGGCTGGATCAAGTCCGCCCCCACCCTCGGGGCGCTGGCGGACACCATCGGCCTGAGCGCCGCCACGCTGGATGCCACCGTCGCCCGCTGGAACCAGTCCTGCGCAACCGGCCAGGACACCGAGTTCAACCGCACCCTGATGCTGAACCCCATCGTCCAAGGCCCGTTCTACGCCGTGGAGTTGTCGCCCTCGATGCTCAACACGCAGGGCGGCCCGCGGCGCAACGAACGGGCGCAGATCGTCCGCCCCGACAGCAAGCCTATTCCGCGGTTATACAGTTCCGGCGAACTCGGCTCCATTTACAGCTACCTCTACCAAGGCACCGGCAACCTGGGGGAATGCCTGGCCTTCGGACGCATCGCCGGGCGCAACGCCGTCGCCGAAACACCATGGGGATAGCACGCCGGCCCGCACCGGGTTCGAAACGGGGCTGGAGCGCACCATCGCCCGGGCAAAAGCGAGCCTAAGCTGAACCAGCCGCGATCACACCCAGCAGGCGCTGTTCCAGGCGGCGGGACTGGGCGGACATTTCGAAATTGTCCACGGCGGCCTGACGGGCATTCTCCCCCAGCTCGCGGCGCAACCCGGGTTCGTCCATCAGCCGCCGCAGTGCCGCCGCCAGCGCGTCGGGGTCCTGTTCGGGGATCAGGAAGCCGGTTCTGCCGTCCTCCACCGCCTCGCCGATGCCGGCATGGCGCGACCCGATGACCGGCGTGCCGGCTGCCATCGCCTCGATCACCACTGTCGGCAGGCCCTCGGCATCGCCGTCCGACGCCCGCTGGCTGGGCACGCACAGCGCCAGCGCCCCGCGCATCCAGCGGCGCAGTTCATGATTCGGCATCCAACCCATGAACTCGACCTGCTTCAACGTACTGGCCGCCGTCCGCAGCTCCTGCTCCATCGGGCCGTCGCCGACCAGCACCAGCCGGACGGTGCGGCCCTCGGCTTCCAGCCGGCGCACCGCCTCGATCAGCGACGGGACGCCTTTTTTCTCCACGAACCGGCCGGCGAACATCACATACAGCGGCGCCGAGGTGCCCTCGGGACCATAGGTGGGGTCGATATTGACCCCGGAGTGCTGCACCAGCAGCTTTTCCGGCGGAAACCCGCGCGCCAGCAGTTGTTCCTTGATGAAGCCGGAGACGCACAGGAACAGCGCCGCCTCGTGCTGCATCGCGTGCAGGCGGCGTTGGAAAATGGTGGGCGGAAAGCGCTTGCGGTACTGCTTATCCTTGGTCGCATCGGCGCCATAGAAGCTAACGACCAGGGGGATTTTCAGCGCCCGGGCGATGGGCAGGGCCAGGGCGCCGCCGCGGCCGAAATGGGCGTGAACCAGCGCCGGCCGCGATGCCCGCAAATCCGGAACCGGGGGCAGGACTCCGAAATGCTTGAACAGTTCCCGGTCGATCGTGCCCCGGAAGCCTTCGCGGCCGAGAAACACCGCCTCGCCGCCCAGGTCCGCCAGCCCGTCGTCGCGGGTACGGCCGACCCAAAGCGGGCGCAGCCGTTCGAAACCAACATACAGCCGGCGCAGAAAATGCAGTTCGGACAGCGGGATCAGGCGGTCGCGATACGCCAGGATGGTGCCCCGATCGCCACCGGCCACCGCCGTCGATCCAGGCATGGGGCCGTCGGAAGAAGCCATCGGTTATCCTGTTCGCAACACAGTCGGCGGCATAGACCCGAAGCCCCCGCCCGGCAAGGATTTCGGCGCCATCGCCTGACAGCGGGAAACCCGCTAGGAACCGCGGTTCGGCTGCCATGGCGGACCATCCCGCCGCAGCGCATACCGACGGAGTGCATATGATTCGTGGCCAGCAGGCGACACACACCCTGCCGGACGCTCGGCGTCCCCAACTGTTCCCCCGGCTTCAGGCGCTGCGGGCCATCGCAGCGGCGGCGGTTGCCTTTTCCCATATCGCCAACGACGCCATCGTCGCGGGCCACGACCCAAGCGGAGCAATCGCCCGGGCGACGGCGTGGATGCCCTGGAACGCGGGCGTCGATATCTTCTTCGTCATCTCCGGCTTCGTCATCGTCCATGCGTCGGGCAGGCTGTTCGGCCAGCGGGGCGGCAGCCTGTTGTTCCTGCGCCGCCGGCTGACGCGGATCGTGCCGCTGTACTGGGTGCTGACGACGCTGTTCCTGGCGATGGCGCTGCTGCGGCGGTCAGCGATCCATGGTGAAACCGGAGACGCCGGATACATCCTGGCCAGCTACCTGTTCATCCCGTTCGCCCGTCCGGATGGGCTGCCCGAACCCGCGCTGGGCCTCGGCTGGACGCTGAACTACGAGATGTTCTTCTACCTGGCGATGACGCCGTTCCTGCTGCTGCCCCGCGCCGCGGCGGTGGCGGGCTGTGCGGCCGCATTGTGCCTGCTGGTGGGGATCGGCCAGTTGGTGGGCTTCGGCATACTGCCGCTGCAATTCTGGTCCGATCCCATCGTCCTGGAATTCGTGTTCGGTATGGCCCTTGCACTGGCGGTCTCCCGGGGCTTCGCCTTGCCCGGATGGGCGCGCCTCGCGCTCGTCGCGGCCGCTGCCGTCTGGCTGAACCGACTGGCCGGCGCGCCGATCGCCGGGCGCGTGGTGTCGTTCGGTCTGCCCGGCGCAATGCTGGTCACGGCGGCGATTTCCAACCCCCTGCCGGATCGCATGGGCATAGTCTCACGCGGTCTGATGCGGCTGGGCGACGCGTCCTACGCGATGTATTTATTCCACCCCTTCGTGATGAGGGGCTTCACCCTGCTGATCGGCCACTCTGGCAGCCACACCGAAACCAGCGGAGTGGTTTACATCGCGGCAAGCCTCGCGGTCGCGCAGCTTTGCGCCCTGGCGATCAACACCGGGTTCGAACGCAAAGTCACGGCGATGTTACGGTGAAGGGCGGACGCCCGAACCGGCCGGGCTGTTTAGCCCTGACGGCATTTCATGCGCGGGTTCTTCTTGTTGATCACATAGACCCGCCCACGGCGACGGACCACGCGGCAGTTCTTGTCGCGGACCTTGGCGGAACGCAGGCTGTTACGGACTCTCATGACGCAATACTAACCCTGGTCAAACTCGAAGGCGCGCTAGGTAGTTGCCCGCCACCCCCGTGTCAAGGCGGAACAGACCGGGGCGGCGGCAACAACAGCCGCCATGGGCATCGTGCCTCGCCGCAACCCACGGAAACCGGCCTGACGACGGAACGCCGTCAGCTTCGACGGTGTTCAACCCAAACGGTATTCAGAAGGCCCATCCACTGAACACTCCTGACCTGCAACAGCCCGCGTCCGGCGGACAACCGTCCCCGCGATCGCAACGAGGCCTGGATGGCATCAACTTCCTGATGGCCGACGTACGCGATGGAGTCGGGCCGTATTTGTCCGTCTATCTGAAAGGCAGCCAGCACTGGGGCCCGGGCGCCATTGGCCTCGCCATGGGCGCATCCTCGATTGCCGCCGCCCTGTGCCAGATACCGGCGGGCCTGCTCGTCGATGCTACCAAGGCAAAACGGCTGCTGATCGCGGCATCCGGCCTGACGGTCGGCCTCGGCTGCCTGCTGATCGCGCTGTTCCCCCGGTTCGCCGCAGTGATCGCCGCCCAGGCCGTCCTCGGCGCCGCCTCCGCCGTCATCCCCCCCGCCATCGCCGCCCTCTCGCTCGGTCTTGTGGGGCGCCGCCTGCTGGATCGCCGCATCAGCCGCAACGAAGGCTTCAACCACGGCGGCAACCTGCTCGCCGCCGTGCTTGCAGGCACCATGGGGCAATACGTGGGATACCACTGGATTTTCTACCTGGTATGCGCATTCGCGGTCGCCAGCGCCGCCATCGTCACCCTGATCCCACCCAACGAAATCGACCACGAGCAAGCTCGGGGCGGCGAGGACTCAAGCCACGCCGGTGAGCCTATCCCCTTCCGCGACCTGCTGAAACGCCGCGATTTGCTGGTCTTTCTCGCGTCCGTCGGTCTGTTCCACTTCGGCAACGCGGCGATGCTGCCGATGGCAGGACAGGTGCTGGCCCAGACGCACCCTCGTCAGGACACCATCGCCCTGTCGGCCTGCATTATTGCCGCCCAATTCACGATGGTAGGCGTCGCTTGGGGCGCGGGCAGGGCGTCGGCGCACGGGATCGGCCGCAAGCCGATCTTCCTCCTGGCCTTGGCGGTGCTGCCCGTGCGCGGCCTGATGTTCTCTGTCGCCACCCGCCCCATTGCCGTGGTCGCGATCCAGTTACTGGACGGGGTCGCGGCCGGAATCTTCGGCGTGATCGCGGTGCTGATCGCCGCCGATCTGACGCGCGGAACCGGCCGGTTCAACCTGGCGCAGGGGCTGACGGCGCTGTCGGTTGGGGTCGGCGCAACCCTGAGCAACGCAACGGCGGGTTACGTCGTGCAGTGGTTCGGGTATTCAGCCGGGTTCCTTTACCTGACCGCGATCGCGGTCTGCGCGATGGTGTTTTTCGGGGTGCTGATGCCAGAGACAAAAGAACGAGCGCCGATCCCAGTTCGGCCCGCCGCATGATCGCCGGACTAGCGGCATCCTCCTGGCCGGTCTGGACCATCGCCGCTATCGCCACGGCCGGGGTCATCTTCCGCCCGTTTTTCTGGCCCGAGTTCGTCTGGGCCGTACTAGGCGCCGCGTTGCTGGTGGGACTGCGGCTGATGACCCCGGCGGACGCTCTGGCCGGTATGCTAAGGGGCACCGACGTTTACCTGTTCCTGACCGGCATGATGCTGCTGGCCGAACTGGCGCGTCAGGTGGGTCTGTTCGACTGGCTCGCCGCGGAGGCCGCCGCCATCGCCAAGGGATCGGCGCCCCGGCTGTTCGCCCTGGTATTCGCGGTCGGCACCGTGGTGACGGTCTTCCTGTCCAACGACGCCACGGCGGTGGTGCTGACCCCGGCGGTCGCCGCCGTCGTCAGGACAGCGCGGGTGAAGGACCCCCTGCCCTATCTGTTCATCTGCGCGTTCATCGCCAACGCCGCCAGCTTCGTGCTGCCGATTTCCAATCCCGCGAATCTGGTGATCTACGGCAGCCACATGCCGCCGCTGCTGCAATGGCTGCCCCGCTTCGCCCTGCCGTCGCTGCTGGCGATCCTGGCGACGTTCGCCGTGCTGCGCTGGACCCAGCGCGCCTCGCTGCGGGAACCCATCGCGGTGGACATCGAACCGACGCCATTGACCCCCTGCGGCAAGCTGGCGGCGCTGGGCATCGCGGTCACGGCGGCTGTGCTGCTCACCGCCTCGGCAGCGGGTTTCCAACTGGGATTGCCCACATTCGCAGCGGGATCGGCGACCGCGGTGCTGGTGCTGACCCGATCCGGCCGGGCGCCGGCGGCTGTGCTGAAAAGCATCTCCTGGGGCGTTCTGCCGCTGGTTGCCGGCCTGTTCGTGCTGGTGCAGGCACTGGAAAACACTGGCGTGACCGAGGACCTGGCGGTTGTGCTGCACAGCCTGACCCAATGGTCGGCGGCGGGCGCCACCTGGATCGCGGGGGCAGTGCTGGCGTTGGCATGCAACCTGATGAACAATCTGCCTGCCGGCCTGGTCGCGGGGCGCGTCGTGCAGATTGCCGCCGTGCCGGACCATGTGCGCGCGGCGGTGCTGATCGGGGTCGATCTGGGGCCGAATCTGTCGGTCACCGGATCGCTGGCGACCATCCTGTGGCTGACGGCCCTGCGGCGGGAGCAAGTCCTGGTCGGCGCGTGGCACTTCCTGAAACTGGGCGCGTTGGTGATGCCCCCGGCATTGTTACTCGCGACCGCGGCGACATTCGCCTTCGGTTGAGTACGTGGTGGCCTCCTGCCTCCCGGGTAGCCGCCAGTGCAAAAAAAGCCGAGCAGGTGTCGATGGCCAGGGCCGGGTTGACGAACCGGCGGCCGGACCGCGGCCTCTTCCGCAAACGGATATATTGCGAACTTGGAATATTATATGCCGAGAGACGGCGGGCGGATTTCGGCTGCGACCGCTGGCTGCCCGGCGCCGGTTAGCCGGCCGGGAGACGGAGACGGGTGCGCGATGTCAGCTTCGGTATCCCACTTCGACCCATCTGTACAGTTGCCGCCCTGGTATCGTCGGCGAGGCAATGACGGTCATCAGCGTCGGACCCTTTGACTTGCGCGGAGTATTTTATTTTCCAGTCCTGGATGGTTCATGAGGGAATGTTATCTTAACCCGGCGCGCCTGGTGGTCTCGCCAACCAGGCGGGGAGGCCTCCAGCCGCGCGCTGCAAACCGGCGACGATTCAACGGTGATTGACAGCGAGGCTTACGTCACGGGCCATAACAACGACCTCTGTCCGGTTCCTTACCTTCATTTTCCGTATAATACTATGTACATGTGCCTTTACGGTGCTGAGAGAAATATTAAGTTCATAGGCAATTATTTTGTTTGCGTTGCCGCGACTTAACCGATCCAGAACCGCCATCTCCCGCGGCGTCAACGTGTTGGGCAGATAGGCGTCGTGTTGCACCGAACCCGCCTGAAAATTTGCTTCCCCGGTGATACCGCCCGCTGTATTTGTGTGCGGGAAGTACTGACCGCCCGCGATGACCAACCGCAAAGCGGCGGCGGCCACTTCAATGTTGGTGGAACGAGGGATATAACCATTGATACCGACTCGTCTTATCCAGTAGTTTGTATGACTGGATGAACCTATCGGGAAAATTGCAATGACTGGTATGTCCGGCCGATATAACCTTACTTGACTAATGTACGTTTCCAGCGATTGATCAATTTGATGCAGCTCGTCAACCCCCAGCACTATCGCGGCGATGCGCCTGATATAGTCCTCTCCGGCGGTATTGTTCAAATTCGACGTAGTCGTGATTTCAAACTCGGGACATGTCTCGCGCAGCCATAAAGGCCAGAATCCGCGCAGAAATTCCCAACATTCTATTAGATGTACGCTAGGCCTGATTGGTATCTGCTGAGTCGATATACCTTCATGATCTTCATCCAGCGGAGTCCGTGCAACCAGATCGGCGGCTGCAACAGCTTCAAAAGACAGGACACCGGATCCTTCACGGCCGTCGCAGGCTGCCCCATCAGACATGATTATGTGCCCCTCCGCCCAGTCGAATGTCATGTAGCCGTCATATGATCCCACTCGAAGCCTGGAAGCAACGGCCCGAAAGGTCACGGTTGTGTCAGAATATTTCCAGCGTCTCCGCGGCCGTCGACTGTACGCTGTCTTCAGGTCATGCCGCTGCCGGTGGTGTCAGTGCCCGCGGCGTTCATGGCGCTCCGCGGCACCCCGGCCAGGAATGTCGGTTGGCCATGATGGACATGACTGATGGGGACATCATCTTTCACTTTGGCGAATGATTTCCAGGGCCGTGGATTGGCCAGGCCGTGGACAGTCAAATCATTTTACCAAATGCCGACGGCGTCACCCGAGCATTTGGACAGCCGTCCACGGGCGAGGCGGGAGGCATTCGTGCAGGCCGAAGATCACGAGTCCATGATCGCGATGACACAAGGGCACCGACCCTAACCGCCGCGGCCTCCCGGGTGACGGCGGTTTTGCCCCCGTTCTTCTCCAGACGCATCCGGGACCGCATCCAGGGGTGGCCGCTGGTGTCGTTCCAGCACGCTCGGACTACGTCCGCACGAAAGTCACGAGCGCCGGGCGATACGGCAAGGCAAACTCATGCGCTGACGCATGTCTTCACCGCCCAGATCCGGTTGGCCCGCGCCCGGTTCGCCGGGTCCTGGCCGCCGATCCGATCCACGGCGATCTACCTCGGGTTACTGGACGTTGCTATTCTTTCTGCGTTGAGCATCGATTCGGCCAGCAATTTCTTCAGTTGGCGGATTTCTTCGGCTAACACCGCGTGACTGATGGCCGCTGGAGTCTTCTCGCTACACAATTTGGCCTACCACTGGTGGAACGTCCCGCGACTGATCCGTCGCGTCAGACTCACGTCCTTAACGCCAACTCCGGCTTCATGCTCTACAAAGATACCAAAGATGTCGGTCGTGCTGAAGCGGCTCCTGCTCATTGCTCCGTTTCCAATAGGAGTGCGGCTTTCCGAAGACAAATACAGATGGCTTTATCTCTGGTGGCCCTGAGAAGCGCGCGGCGCTCTACGCCATGAAATCGGTTTCCCGCCGCACACGGCCAAAACTCAACCGATCCCTCCACCACTCCACGGTCAAGGCCAACCCTTCGCGCAGGTCCACCCGCGGCTTCCAGGATGCATCGGTGGCCAACTTGCTGCTGTCAGCCAACAGCGCCATGACTTCGGAGCTAGCCGGACGCAGGCGGGACGACTCATGTTCCATATGCTTGTCACAGCCTGTCAGGTCTCGCAGCAGGTCAACCAGTTCCCCCACCGTCACCGCCTTGCCGCTTCCCGCATTGTAAGGCGACCCGAACTTTATCTCAGGCCCACTCCCGATCGCCAGGAATGCCCGTACCGTATCTTCAACGAATGTAAAGTCGCGCACTGTGTCAAGCGCACCCAGCTTCAGCGTAGAGCAGGTGGGATCAAGCATTTGCCGGATGGTCGATCCGATGACCGCCCGCTCGCTCTGCCGCGGCCCGAACGTGTTGAACGGGCGCAGGATGGCAACATGCAGACCGAACGAGCGGAAAAATGCCTCCGCCATCATGTCGGCCCCGATCTTGGAGGCCGAATACGGAGACTGCCCCTGTAGCGGATGGCTTTCGTCGATCGGCAGCGTGATTGCGCTGCCGTACACTTCGCTCGTCGAAGTCTGGACTATCCGCGATACCCCGCAGTCCCGGGATGCCTCCAGGACATTCAAGGTGCCCAGGACGTTGGTGTCGATAAATGATTGGGGGGACAGGTAGGAATATGGAATGGCGATCAGGGCCGCGAGATGGAAAACAATCTCGTGCCCGAACACGGCCCGCCGCACAAATGCAGCATCCCTTACGTCACCGCGCACCCGTCTAAGGGATGAAGCCACCGGCAATGGCACATCATCGAGCCATCCATGCGTATCGAACGAGTTGTAGAGACACAGCGCAGTCACATCGGCGCCTTGCCTTACCAACGCTTCCACCAGGTGGGAGCCGATGAAGCCATCCGCTCCGGTCACCAGAACCTTGATTCCGTTATAATTCATCGCTGTTTTCCTCGACAACTGATGCCATTCCCGGGCTGCCGGCAAACCGAAGGTCGATCATCCCCGGACTGGCGGGACCGAACGAAGCGGGTCCAGCGGGCCAGACAGACCGCTTCACCAAACGAGCGGGCGAAAACCCCACGACCGCGGCAACGCCGAGCGCGATCCACGCCAAATCCTCCAGCAGGGATCTGCGTCTGTAGTGCCGCAAGTCGAGTGACGCTTTGATCGGAAACAGGACCTGCCGATATGTCCGTTCGGGATCTTCATCCGCGCTGTAATAGGCACTTTCGTTCCTGAAGAAGACCTGCGCCGGGCCGAACAGACCGGGCTTGTGGGACAACAGCGACCCGTACGATCCAACGAAGCAATCGGCGAAATGCAGGCTCTCCGGACGCGGGCCGACAACGGACATGTCGCCTTGGAGCACGTTCCAAAATTGCGGTAATTCATCCAGCTTCGACTTTTCCAGAATCCGTCCGACCCGGGTGAGTCTGGGGTCGTCGGCCAAGGTAACCGGCAGCCCCATCGTGCCCGCGGCCGCGCCGAACTTTCTAAACTTGAGCAATTGGAAATGCCGGCCGCCCTGCCCGAGGCGTGTCTGGGAAAAGAAGATCGGGCAGCCATCCTCGGCAAAAATCGCCAGCGCGATGAACAGCAACAGCGGCAGAAAAAACAGTATCGCGGCACCAGCGACGATCACATCCAGCAACCGTCGCGACATCCGGTTGCCTTCGTCCCGGGAGTTATGACTAACGGTACATCCCTGCCGAAACAGTGCCATTGGTTGACCTTTCGTTACGATCTACATCCCGAAGCGCTAGTCCGCGAGTGCCTGCGCCAGAGACCGGGCAACAGTTTCCACCTGCTCCGTGTTCATCTTCGGATGGAGTGGAAGAGTGAGTTCCCGGCGAGAAAAGGTCTCGGTCAGCGGAAGTGACACGCCGGGATACATCCCCCGGTACAGCGAAGTAAGATGAATCGCCGGATAATGCATCGATGTCTGGATACCCTCCTCCCGCAGTGAATTCATGATCCTCGTGCGGTCGGCATCCTCCGGCAGCAGAACGGGCAGGATATGGTGGGCTGACGGCCACGCCGCCGAGAACGGAACCGACACGTCCGGGCAGAACGCCCCCAGCGCCCCCCGGTAATGCGCCGTCAAAGTCTGGCGCCGGTCATTCCACCCCGCCAGCTTTCGCAGTTGAACGCTGCCAATCGCCGCGCTTAGCTCGTTCATCCGGTAGTTTTGGCCAAGCATTGTCACATCGTAGCTGGCCGGCCGTTCCCGCAGCCGGGTCACTGTATCGGTCGTCATCCCGTGGCCACGAGCCTGCCTGACGCTTTTCAGTATCGAAGGGTCGCTGGCGACAATCATACCGCCTTCGCCAGTCGTCATGTTTTTGTTGCCATAGAAGCTGAACACGGCGACGTCACCGAACAGCCCAGTCCGCCCTTGGCCAACGGCATGGGCGGAGTCCTCGACCAGGAACAGACCGCGGGCCCCGGCGAAATCCTTCCAGGCATCCCGGTTGGCCAGGTACCCGGCGTAATGCATCACGACGGCCGCCTTTGTCCGGTCCGTTACCTTTGCGGCCGCGTGCGCGCATGACATCAGCGGAACGTCGATCGACTCGACGTCAACGAAAATCGGCCTGGCGCCCGTGTACAGCACCGCGTTCGCGGTCGCCACGAACGACAGTGACGGGACCAGGACCTCGTCGCCGGGGCCGATGCCCAAGGCTTGCAGCGCCAGATGCAGCCCCGCCGTGCAGGAACTCACCGCCACCGCGTCGCCGACATTATGATGGCTCGCGAATTCCATCTCGAATTGGCGCACCCGGTCCCCCATCGTGATCCAATTGCTTGCGATGACCTCCGCGACGGCGACCTTTTCATCCGGCCCCAGATTTGGTTCGGACACAAACAACACTTCTTTTCTCCCGCCACGAAAGCAATGTTCGTCAACGCAGAAATTCGACCGATTCAAAGGAAATCGGTGCGGTTTCATAGGCGGGCACTTCATGGTCCCAGCCAAGATCCTGCGCCTTCTGGAAATCCTCGATGCGCCCCACATCGAGCCAGAAGCCTTTGTGGAGGAATGTGCCGACCGGACGGTCGAGTTCCAACATCCGGAACATCAGATCGTCAAAACCAAACGGTATTCCGCTCGGGACGTGCTCCAGCATATCGGGTTCCATGCAATAGACACCCATGCTGACCAAGTGGCTGAGATTGGGCTTTTCCTTGAATCGCGTGACGCGAAAACCGGCTTCTTCGATCACCCCGAAATCCACGCGCACCGTCCGCATGACGGTGGCGACAGTAAGGCCGGCACCATGCAGGCGGTGATGGCCGATCAGCGCGTTCAGGCTTAGGTCCGTCACCACATCGCCGTTCAGCACAAGAAACGTGGTGTCCAGCTTGTCCCGGAGCAAACTCAGGGCGCCCATGGTGCCCAACGGCTCCGGTTCGCTGGTGTATTCAATATTCAAATCCCATTGGTGGCCGTCGCCGCAATAACTGCGAATAAGGTGACCAAGATAACCCGTTGTTATATAGACATCGCGAATACCGTTTCTGCGAAGCCATTTGAGCAGAAGCTCCAGAACAGGCCTGTCTCCCAGCGGCAGCAGTGGTTTGGGCAACACCGTGGTATAGGGACGCAGGCGGGTCCCTTTGCCCCCGCATTGAATAACCGCCTTCATATGAACCTCCACTCTTTGGAACCCCGAGGGCTGAAGGGAGATGGCCGGGGGACCGGATTATTCAATACTTTTCTCCAGCGAGACAGTGACTTGTGGTTGTCTATGAAGTCAACTCGCTAATACGATCTAGATACACGGTGATCGAAGGATCATGATCCAACGATCCACAGCGGTTGATCCATTGGCCAAGTGGCAGAAACAGCGTCCAAGGTTGTATCGATCAGCACACCGGAGCACTTGTTCCGACACCGTCGATACCTGCGTGGCATCGGTCGAACTCTTTCCGGCAACATCGAAAGGAACCCGGGGACGTGGCTCCACATGTGCTCTATATCGGCGGCGAAGACCACCATCTGCGTATTCCGTCCATGCGTGCGCTCAAGGACCATGGCTTTAGGGTCACCGCCGCTGCCAATGGCAATGAAGCTCCTTTCGCGCTCGCCGGTATCCCATTCCGCCCATTCAAGCTGGAAAGGTTTCTTAATCCCCTCTCCGATCTAAGAACCGTACGAGAGCTCCGGCGAATTATCCGGGAGGTTCAACCCGACGTCGTCCAGAGCTTCGATTCCAAGCTAAGCCTGATGCTGCCCCTGGCGGCGCGCGGGGCCGGCGATGCAGCGGTCGTCCGCACGATCAATGGCCGCGGCTGGATCTATTCCTCGACGGCGCCACTGGCACTGGCGCTGCGCCCTGTCTATCGCGCGATGCATTGGCTGGGCGCACCCCGGGTCGCCGCGACGGTGTTCGAAAACCAGGAGGATGAGACGTTCTTTCAACGTCACAATCTGTTGCGCGGTGGCCGATCGCTGCTGGTTCCGGGGGCTGGCGTGGACGTCGATGGCTTTGAGCAAACACTGTCCAACGTCGCAGCCACCGAAGATCTTCGGCGTGAACTTGGGCTGGGTAACGCCAAGGTCGTCATCTGCGTGACCAGGATGACCCGTCAGAAGGGTATTCCCAGCCTGCTGAAGGCAGCGGCGATTATTAACCGAAAGCGGCCGGACGTCAGGTTTCTGCTGGTTGGCCCGCTTGAGTCGGAGGGACCTCTTGCCATCAGCGAGGCAGAACTCGCCAGGCATGCCGGGTATGTCATCGCCACGGGTTTGCGACAGGACGTCCCGGCGCTGCTTCGCCTGGCGGATGTATTCGCGTTTCCGACGGAATATCGTGAAGGCGTGCCGCGCGTTCTTCTTGAAGCAGCGCTTGCCGGCGTGCCGATCGTTACGACCGGCATAGCGGGATGCGGCGATGTCGTAAGGGATGGCTGGAATGGCCTGATCACGCCTTTGCATAATCCCGGCGAGCTCGCCGCCCGGATTCTCCGGCAACTCGACGACACCGCCGGGGCACAGATGATGGCTGCACGGGCGCGGCAGTATGTCCGGGATGAGTTCAGCCTCTCCCTGGTCATGGCCCGGCAGGCTGCGCTGTACCGCGAACTGCTGGTTGACCGTGCGGGTCGCGGCTTGGCGCCAGTCACCGCGGGCACCAGCGCCGCGGCGGTGATTTCATGATGCGCGCTGACGACATGGTGCCCGCGGATGGTGCGTGATTTCTTTCTCGCTTCGGGCCTTCTGATGTCAACGGCCTCACAGCTTCGACCTGGCTCATCCCCCATCGGAATAGGGGAACTGTGTTTGGTGGTGTGGTCGCTGATGACGGCACTGCGGCAAATCACCCCGGGCGGCCCACCGCTGACCCCGGCGTTATCCGTTCTGCTCAGATTCTGGGGCGTATTTGCCCTGGCGGAGACGATCGGGCTCGTGACAGGCCTGATGCTCGACGTAAGGACCGACCCGCAATGGCTTTTGCACGACATCCTGGCATACCCGCTGGTCGCGGCCGTTAGCTGTTTACTGGCGTTGGAAACCACGCCCCGCATCCAGCGAGTCGCCTGGCTGCTCGCCGTATTGGGGTCGGTCGCCCTTGCCGTGCAACTCGCCGCCGCGGCTGGATTGGTTCGCATCGGCTCGATGGAACCCTGGTATTGGGATCGGCTGCGGGGCTGGTCGTCCAACCCCAACCAGCTTGCGCTGCTTTGTGCCGCCTTAACGCTAAGCGGCGTACACCTGGCAGACACAGCCAATGGCCATCCCGCACGTTTCGCCGCTTTGGTTTGCGCTGTCCTGGCCGCCGGTGTCGGCCGCATGACCGGCAGCGACACGTTTACCCTCATGCTCGGTGCTTCGGGACTGACCTATATGGGCCTGAAACTTGGAATCTGGCTGCGGATGCCAACACAAACACTACGGCCGCGCGTCGCGTTCGCGCTGATCGCGGTGGTTGGACTTCCGTTGCTCGCATCGGCCACGGTTCCCGCATTCCTGTCGATGTCGGCCAAAACCGGCAACCTGGCGATGGGCCTGATGAAAAATGGCGGAAAGGATGCCCACGAGGAAGCCGACCTGCGGTTCGCATTGTGGCAACAGGCAATCGAACGCGGACTCAAATCGGGTGCGCTCGGCCTCGGTCCCGGACCTCATTTGGCCATCCCGAGCTTACTGGTGAATGCCCGCGCCAGCGAGGTAGAACCGCCCGGCAACATTGAACATCCACAGAACAACGGGGCGCCCAACTTCGAGGCGCACAACACCATCCTCGACCTGTTCGTCCAAGGCGGATTACTGGCCGACATAAGCTTCCTTTGGCTGCTCGGCAGCGCCTTCGCTTCAGGGTATCGCGGCCGCCTCGCCGGACTGGCGACAATGCTCGGCTGCCTGACCTTTTTCGGCATGACAAATCTCATCATCCGCCAGCCACTGTTCTGGTTTGCGATCGTCTCCTGCCTTGTCGCCGGCGGTGCGCGGGTTTCTGCCGCCACCACCCTCGGCGCCCGTCCGGACCTTAAGCGTTCAACAGTGATGGTGTAATCATGCAAGCAGAAGCCAAGGTCGGAGATCTGTTTCGGGTCCTGCGCCGGTCGTATCGCATGATCGCCATGACGGTCGCCGCGGGGACGATACTGATTTGTACAGGGCCGCTGCTCATCCCGCCCCGATACTCCGCCACCAGCCAGATCCTGATCGAACCGCAAGGGCTGATGGCGCCGCAGGGGTCGATCATCGAGCTGCCAGCCGATGAGGCAACCATGCAGACCGAGATCGCGGCGCTGACCTCCCCTGATCTGCTGCAACGTGTGCTCGACGCCTTGGCAACGGACCCGGCCTTTAAGGCGGCGGCAGCCGCCATCTCCAGGGCGAAATCAACCGACAGCAGCCTGTGGCAGCGCCTGACCGGGTGGGTGCCGGTGGCTTGGTTCACCGCTACGGGGGCACCCGGTGCGGTCGGCCTGCGGCAACTCCTGAACCACCTCCATGTCACCCAGCAAACCGGGTCCCACGTCATCGCCGTGGAAGTCACGTCGATCAGCCCACCCGAGGCCGCGGTCGTGGCCAACACGCTGACACGGCTTTACGTGGAGAGTCAGGACCAGCAGAAGCGGGCTTCGACCGACCGCACGCTGGCGTGGCTGGCAACCCGCGCCCCGCAAATGAAAGATGAGGTCAAGCGGCTCGATGGCGCTGTTCAAGCCTACCGGGTCACCAATAACCTGGCCGGGGCGAACCCGCGCGCGGTCAGCGACGGGCAGATCGAGGAACTGAACCGCCAACTCGCCGCCGCACGGACAGAGGTCGCCACCGCCGGCACGAAGGCGGATACCGCCGAACTGCTGCTGCGGCAACCGCGCGGCGCCAGCGTCGCGGCCCCATTCCTGCAATCCCCGATGCTGACAAAGCTGCGCGAACGGGAGTCCACGATCCTTCAAAGTATAGCCGGGGCCGATCATTCGGCTGGTTCCTCGCTGGGAATCCGGCTGCAATCCGAACTGGCGGAAGTGCGGCAGCAAATCGCGGCGGAGGCCGTTCACAGCGCTGCCGATCTTCGTGAGAATGTCGATATCGCGGTCGCCAGGATGCAATCGATCAATCAGCAACTGATAGATATACGTAACGATAAGACAGACGTGTCGCTGTCGGACCTTGAACGTGACGCCGCATCGAGCCATCGCCTGTACGAAAACCTGTTGCTGAGGCAGGATCAACTGCGGGAGCAGCGCGAAAGCCTGTCACCCGGTGTGCGCGTCCTGTCGCTGGCGCAGCCGCCCATTCGTCCGAGTTCCATCAATCCGGCCTTGTTCATGCCGCCGGCAGTCATGTTGTCGCTGATCGTCGCGACCTTTCTGGCGGTCGGCAAAGCGCACTTCGACCGAACCTTGCGCAGTGAGCGGGAGGTTGGAGAGGTTCTTGGTATTTCCTGCATCGGGCTCGTCCCCGAGATCCGCCGGCTACGGGGCCTCCGCCCCCACGACTATCTGAGGAGCCAGCAGTTCTCTCCTTACGCGGAAGCCATCCGGTCGGTTGTCGCCGCGCTGCGATTGACCGCGCCCGGGCCAAAATCCAAGGTTATCCTGGTCAGTTCAAGCCTTCCGGCAGAGGGGAAAACCACCCTGGCGGTCAGCGTGGCCGTCTATCTCGCCACGGTGGGCCGCCGCGTGATCATTGTGGACCTGGATTTCAGGCGACCCGCCGTCCCGCGCGAACTGGGCCTGAGCGGGGCTGACAGGGGACTGGATGACGGCGGCGGTCAGGATCGGCTGGCGAAATCAGTTCAACCGGTGGCGGGGCTGCCCCTCGACTATCTGGCCGCGCCGCGGGGCGGCGGGGTGGACCCGCTGGGGCTTCTCGCATCCTCCCATATCGACCAGCTCCTGCAGCGGCTGCGCCTGGACTATGACTATGTCATTATTGACAGCGCACCCCTGCTCGCCGTGGCGGAAGCCAGGCTTCTCATTCCCTTGGCCGACAGGACGCTGTTTGTCGTGAAATGGGGCGCGACAAGGCGGGAGACCGCGGAAAACGCCCTCAGCCTGTTACCTGACAGTATCCTTCACGGCGCGGACAGCAAGGGCCGGGTGAACGCTGTCGTGACACGCGTCGATCTGAGAAAGCACGCCCGATACAGCTACGGCGACAGCGGCGAGTGTCTTGTGGACTACGGCAGATACCTGACCAGCCTGGACAGCGCGTAATCGCATGCGCCCGCCCTGTCGGGCGATCAATAAGCGAGGGCGGACATAATGAGAGACGAAACGTCTATCGGGGTCGAATTCGATACGCCGGTCAACGATCTGTTGCTGCAGGTTATCGCTGCGATTTTCCGACAGAATATCCGTTGCTGTTACTGGAAAAGTTCGGCGAGGCTGCCCGCCGCGCTGGCGGGAGAAACCGATCTGGACCTGCTTGTGTCCCGTCACGACCAGCATCGGCTGCAAGTCTGCCTGCTGGAGAACGGCTTGAAGCTTTTCCCGACGGTCGCCAGCCGGTCCGATCCGGCGATGACCAGCTATCTGGGCTACGACGAACCAAGCGGCCTGATCGTCCACGTGCATGTTCATACCCGCGTTGTGTCGGGCTACCGCCTGCTGTCGGAATATCGCCTGCCCTGGGCGGAAACAATTCTGGAGCATTCCGTTCCGCATCCGCGATTCCCGGTCAACGTTCCCGATCAGGCGACCGAGGCGGTGCTGCTGATAACGCGCGGCCTGATCGAGCTGCGGCGCAGTGACCCCGTGGCAGCGGCAAATTGGGACGCGATGCGGCGGAAATTCGACACGGATCGCCGCGCGCTTGCCGCGCGGGTCGATCCGGCGTTGCTGCGGGTACGCGGCGCGGACTTGCTGGGTGAGCCAATCGCGGAACGGCTGGCGGCGGCATTGACCGATCGGGTGCCGCTGGAGCGGCAGCACGCGCTTCGCCGCCTTGTCAGGCAGCAGCTCGCCCCGCACAGGGCTTTCAACAGCATCGAGACGACAGCGAGGGCGGTCGCACGCGCCGTATCGTGGGCGGCCGGTGCGCTGAACCAACGCTATCTGCATCTGCCCCGCCCATTGCATCGTGTGGCGCCGGGGGGCGGCATCGTCGTGGCGCTGATGGGCGTGGATGGTAGCGGCAAATCCACTGCCGTGGCCGGTCTCAATCGCTGGCTGGGCGCCGAGGTCGATACGATGCCGATCTACTTCGGCACCGGGGACGGCAGGCCGTCGCTTATTCTACTGCCCCTGAAGCTGATGGTTCCGCTGTTCACGCGGCTGACGTCGTCGCGGCCCAAGGGATCCTCCCATGGTAACGTGTCCCATCGGCCACCCGGTCTGATCTACGGTTTACTGCTTACGCTGTGGTCCGTGGCATTGGCGATCGAAAAGCGGCATAAGCTGCTGCAGGCCCACCGAGCGGCAGAGCGCGGTATGGTGGTGGTTGCCGATCGATTTCCGCAGGATCAGTTTGCCAGTTTCAACGACGGTCCGTTACTTCCACGCCTGAAGCGCGTTCCACGTTGGCTCCGCCAGTTTGAGGCATCGGCCTATGAACTGTCCCGACGGGTTCCGCCGGATCTCGTCATCAAGCTAACGGCAAGTCCGGACCTGATCGCGACGCGGGAGCCGGCCATGAACCGCGATGTCATCCGTCAGCGCACGGCGGAACTGCAAATGCTGGCTTTTCCAGACTCGACCGTCGTCTGCATCGATGCAGCACAGCCGCTCGACAGTGTCTTCCGACAAATCAGGAACGAAGTCTGGAGACATCTTTGATGTCGGTTCGGAGGTCCGCGTGATCGTTGAATTTATCGGCCCGCCCGGCGGCGGCAAGACCACGCTGGCGAGGTCATTGGCTGCTCGGTTGCAGGCGCGCAGCCGTGACGTTGAACTCATATCCAGTTGGCGCCCAGGCGAAAGGCAGCAAGGTGAGGCGCAATCGTCGGGTGGAAGCGCGGCGGCGATGCAGCGGCTTACGCGGGCGATGGGGGAGATGGGGCACCTTCTATGGGATAAATCCATCCGATCCGAAGAAGCCGGGATGACGCATGCGCTGCTGGAGCTGATGCCGCCGCCGCGGTTGCTTTGGAAAATCCGGATGTATCAATACATATCCCGATTGGCGAACAACTGGCGGAAGGCCCTGTTGGACAGCCGAATGACACTGTTCGATCAAGGTTTTATCCAAGTCGTTTACTCCCTGGCGGCGTTCGAGCCGCGATCGGGCCGGGAGAAGATCGAGGATGCTCTCGATCTGGTGCCGGTTCCCGATCTCATCGTTAGGGTGACGGTTCCCGACGATGTACTGGCCCGCCGCCTCGCGGATCGGCGGCATAACGCCGGGCGGCTCGAGCGTTTGCTGGAAGTGTCCCCCGATGCCAATCTGGCGGCGGTGCCGCTGTTCGACGCGCTCGACGCCAGTCTTGGCCGGCGGAACGTGCCCATCGTGCGGATCGAATCCGCGGCGGACCCGTGCTGGGACCGGGTTTTGCGGTCGATCGAGGACCCGGTGCCGGATACCCGCCAGTATCAGCGCAATGTGGTGACCGCATGAGCCCCGGTTTCGCTTTGCGGTTGGCGGCCGGGTCGGCGGACAGTCCCGAACCACGCGTGGACAAGACGGCGATGAGGCGGCTTGGTTGGAGCAGCGTCGTCGCCTTCTTCACCTACGGGGCTGGCGCGGCCGTGACCTATCTTTGTCAGTTGGTCATCGCGCGAACGGCCGGAGCCGAATCTTATGGGACATATTCCTATGTCCTGGCCTGGGTTACCATCCTCGGGTATCTCGCGGCCCTGGGTTTCGATGTGTCATTGCTACGGCTGGTGCCCGCCTACAGGACGAAGGGCATGACCGATCTGGCACACGGCGTCATCCACTATGCGGAACGCCGATCGCTTCTCATGGGGTTGGGGGTCATCGGCGCCGGCGTGGCCATGATCACGGTTTTTGGCGGCCGCCAGAGGCCGGAACTGATCCACACATTTCTGATCGGTTTCGGCGTCATTCCAATTTTGGCACTGTTGTGGATACGCACCGCGATCGTCAGGGCGTTCGGCGGCGTCCTGTCGGCCCTGGCGCCTGATCGCCTCGTCCGGGACGGTTTGCTTCTGGTGTTCGTCGGCTTCCTCGCGTTCGGCACCCCGGGCCATGTGAGTGCCCCGCGGGTGATGGCAGCCACGCTGATAAGTGCCCTTGCCGGCCTGGCTCTCATAACCCTGGCGCAGCGAAGATCATGTTCATTTCCCGCCACAAAATCCCGTTCGGCCCATGCCACGGCCGAATGGCGGCGAACCGCGCTGCCCCTGGTGGCGATCGCGGTCGCCGAGGCGGCCATCAACCGCACCGGCGTCATGTCGCTGGGCTGGGCCGGGTACACCGCCAGCGCAGGTGTCTATGCCCTTGTTTTCAACGTCACGTCCGTCGTGGTGCTGCCGCGGATCGCTGTGAACACACGGTTCGCGCCCATGGTTTCGGAATTGTTCGCGCTTGGCGACCACGGCGGTTTGCAGGAACTGATTACCCGGGCCGCATCATGGACGCTGATCGGCGCCGCCTGTCTGGCGCTGCCGTTGTTTTTCCTCGCGGAGCCCATTCTTGCCATGTTCGGACCTGGATTCCAGGCGGCGGTGGTTCCCATGCGGGTGCTGGTTGTCAGCCAGGTTATCGCCGCCAGTGCTGGCTCGCAGATTTTCCTGATGACCATGACGGGGCAGGAGCGAAGCGCCGCGGTCGTGGTCGTGTGCGCCGCCATCGGAAATGTTTTACTGACCGTGCCCCTGGTTCATCTTTGGGGCACCCCCGGCGCGGCCCTGGCAAACGCCATGACGCTGCTTGGATGGAACATTGCCATGGCCGGTATCATTTTCAGAAGGCTGGGTATTATACCCGGTATTCTCGCGATCTTCACCCGACGGAAACTGGCCGGACCTCCAAAGCCGTCGTTGATCGTATGACAAAGGGCCAGGCTGTCACCTAACTGAACCTGCTGCGGCATCATCCATACGGGGGAAACATCATGGATCGCCTAGGGGCCTTGATCGTGGCATTTTTCGTCCTTGTCCTGCCGGCGCCGATCCCGGCTTCGCCGCCAGTCACACGTCATTACGCACCAAATGCAAATTTCGATGCGAACGGACACTTCACGCCCGGCGATGCCGGCTTCAACCTGTCCGACGTCAGCAAGGTCCAACAGCTTGCTCTGTTGCCGGATGGCGTGTTGGGGCTGGTTTGGGTCGGACGTTGCGCCGGGGTGGATGCGGCGTTCATCGCGGCGGTGACACCATTTCTCGGTCACCCGAAGGTTTTCGGATTCTATTTGATGGACGACCCGGACCCCGTCTGGTGGCACGGCCGGCGATGCGCCGCGGAGCATCTGAAAGCCGAAGCCGATTGGATACGGGCTCGCGCTCCGGCTGCCAGGACATTCATCATGTTAATGAACCTGGGGACTTCAAAAGATCCGTCCTTTGCGAATTCGTACAACCCCGGCAATTCTCACGTCGATCTGTTCGGCCTTAGCCCGTATCCTTGCAGAACGGAACTCGAAGTGTGCGATTTCGCCATGATACGGCGCTATATCGACGCGGCCGAGGCGGCGGGCATTCCGCTGGAAAAGATCGTCCCGGGCTATCAAACCTTTGGCGGCGGGAGTTGGAGCGACGGCGACGGCGGCCGGTATGCGGTGCCGTCAGATGTTCATGAGAAAGCCATCCTGGCCAGCTGGGCATCCGTGATCGGCAGGCCGGTCTTCGACTACGCGTACAGTTGGGGCTCCCAGCGAGGTGACAAGGCGCTGGAGAACTCACCCGACCTGCGGGCAGTTTTCGCCGGCCATAACGCCGCCAATGCCAAGGTTTCAGGTCACTGAATCGGAGAAAGCCGCCGGAACACCCAGCCAGACCGGCCTGACCGTAATGGCCTCTGACAGGCGGGTTCACAATAGATCAGGCCACTTTCAGCAATGTTCCCGACGCGCCATCTGATCCGAACTGGAACGACGTGCTACCCAGACTCGATGTCTGGAAGCTGAGGCTGGCCGCCTGGCTTACGCCATTGGTCAACTGCAGCAGCCCGTTGCCGGCATTGAATGTGAAGTTCAGGCTGGCGGAACTGAAGTTCGTCAGGTCGATTTGACTTCCCGCCCCGAAGTTCTCCAGCAGACTGCCCACATAATTGGTGGTACCGACACCCGTCCCGAACTGGCTGGTATTGTCCAGCAGCAGATCGCTGCCCGCGGAAAAGCTGATTTGCGTCGCCGTCCCCAGCGCGGCAGCGACTTGCATGCTGGCGGAGCCGTCCAGAATGAACAGGCCCGTACCGGCAGCAGCAATGTCTGTCGAAATGGTCAGCGAGCCGCCGACATGAAGACTGCCGTCGTTCAGGATCACCGGAACCGCGCCGGCACCGGTCAGCGTCCAGGTGGCGCCGGAGTCCACGATCATGGAACCGAAGTTTGCGAACGCCCCCGTGTTGACCCCGCCGATGCTGCCCGGACTGTTACCGGCGAGTTCCAGTGTGTTGTTGCCCGAACCGCCGACGGCCGCCCCATTGAATACGGCGCCTGGCTCAACCACCAGGCGATCCGTGCCACTGTTCGCGAACCTGACGGAACCGACGCCGCCGGTGATCGTGCCGGCATTCGTGACGGTCGCGTTGCCGCCATAGACCGCGACTCCGAATCCCCCTGAGGAGATCGATGCCGCCGCATTATTGACCACGGTGCCGCCCGCGGTCAGATCGATGCCGATGACATTCGTGCCCGCGATACTGCCGGAGTTGGTGACCATCACGTCGCCGGTGCTGAGGAAGGCGCCGAACGATGCGCCAAGGATGGAGCCGCCCGCAGCGTTGTTGACGACGGCGCCGCCCTCGAAATCCAGCGCCGCGGAGCCGCCGCCGGTCGCGATGATATGCCCGGCGTTGTTCAGCGTACCAGGTCCGCCCTGGATGAGGATACCGGTCGTTGTCGCCGATATCGATGCGCCACCGCTATTTGTCACGCTGCCGCCACCCTCCAACGCGATGGCGTCGGATCCCGATATCAGGCCGGAGTTGGCCACCGCACCGGACCTGCCCGTGGAGAAGACGCCGAACTGTGTGCCCGACATCGTGGCGCCAGGGGTGTTCGTGATGGTGCCGCCGGCCTCCATGTCCGCGCCAGCGCCCCCGGCACCGTTTATGTTACCGGCGTTGACGAGTATCAGCGCGTTCAGGGCGGAGAATACGGCCGCACTTTGCCCGGATATGGATGCGTTTGCCTGATTGGTGACTGTGCCGCCGACGCTGAGATCGACACCGACGCTCATGGTGCCGGCGATACTGCCGCCGTTCGTGACTGCCGCTGCGGTTCCGGATACGAATACGCCCGTGCCGCCGGCAATCGTGCCGCCTGAATTATTGGTGATGACACCGTTACCGCTGCCGACATCGACGCCGGCCGCGATTCCGTTGATCAGGCCGGAATTGGTGATCGTTCCAGCGGCTCTCGCTTCGACGTAGATGCCGGAACTGGTGCCGCTGACGGTGGCGCCCGCCGCATTGGCGACCGTGCCGCCGTCGGCGAGGGCGATGCCTTCATACTTGCCGCCGGCGATCGTGCCTGCGTTGGTGACATAGCCGGCGGCGCCGGTCATGAAGACGCCGAACTCGCTGCCGGTGATCGAGGCGTTCGCGTTGTTGGCAACGGAGCCCCCGCTTTCCAGATCTGCCCCGGCCAACGCGGTGGCGTTGATGCTGCCGGAATTGGTCAGCGTTCCGGCCGCGGCGCTGACAAAGACTCCGGCCGTCTTGCCGGCAATCGAGGCCCCGGCGCCATTGGTGACTTCGCCACCGGCCGCCAGCAGGATGCCGACACTGCCGCCGACGATACTGCCGCTGTTCGCGATCGTGCCGGTCCCACCCGTGATAAAGATGCCGCCTGACACCGGCCCGACGACGCCCGAGATCAACGCGCCGACGGCGTTGGTGACATTGCCGCCGGCGAATATGCCGATACCGTCGTCAACGGTGGCGATGATACTGCCGGAATTCACGACCGTTACACGTGCGCCCTGGCCATCGACGCCGTCCTCGCCACCGACTATCGAGTTTGTGTTCGTAACGATACCGCCCCGGCCCAATCCGACGCCATAGGCACCCGCGTGGATGGTGGCACTGTTGGTCACAGTCCCGGCGGCGCCGGTGATGACGACTCCGGAACCCACTGCCAGGCCGCCGCCGACCGTTCCGCTCGCGGAGATGAAACCGTTGTTGGTAACGGTGCCGCCGGCCCGCAATCCCAACCCGTCATTACCGGAAATGGTGCCCGTGTTGGTGACAAAGCCCTGGCTGGCGAGCGCTATCCCGTACGCTGATGCGGACGAAACCACCCCGGCGTTGTTGATCGTCCAGGTGGTTATCGCCCCGCCATCGATGCCGTCCGCGGTGCCTGTCGCGGTGACCGTGCCGGTGCTGGTAATTGACAGAGGGTTATCCGCGGCGGTGAGCGTCACCGGGCCAGCAACGCTGCTGCTGATCGTCTTGCCTGGAACGATGCTTGCCCGCGGTTGGCTCGCCAGCGTTTGCATCGATGTGAGCAGTGTGGTCAAGGGTTGGATCGTTGTCCACGGCGCGGAACCGGGGCTGGAAAAAGGTCCGCTTAGAACGCGGCTAAATAAGGATGGCATTTTCTTCTCCCGATCGGCCAGCCCGCTGGTGAAGATACTCGAACCAAGAACACCAATATAGATCCAAGGATCGAGTAATGTCGCCCCGATCAATTCGCGTTTACACTTCTATCGCCATTGGTTGCATTCTTCCGGAAACGTACCGGTGGGTCAATATGTACTTAGTATCTAGTGCCCGTTCGCGTCATGGCTGTTCCATGCGCCTGACTGCATTTCGATACGGGCAGGGCATCGAGGCGACGCAGAAGCAGTGCCTCCGGGCGATACTGTCCGGGCCGCGGACGGCCGCTTCGCCGGGGCGCAGGCTTTGGGCGGCCGAGCGGGTTCGGTGCAGAAGCCCGGTGTCGCGTCGTCGCGCCCGCGGCCGCACCGCCCGGGGATCCGGACGCTGAATGACATGGCGAATGCCGGTGTGGCCGGCCCCGGTTCCAGCGCATTCCGCCTTCGTCCCGCGGTGAACGTCTGGATAATAAGAACGGAGTTTCCTCCATCGCGGCCGTGTTGCCGTCGGGTGACGGGATGCGAGCCGGCCACGGGTCTGGTAGAAGCATGGCGGTCTTAAACCCGAGGAAGGTTTCGTCATGTTCAAAAGTCTTGCCGCCACGGTAACCGCCCTGATTCTCGTAACGGTGCCGGTTTCCATGACCCATGCCCAGTTGCTGGACCAGTTAAAGAGCGTCGGCAGCGGACTGCTGGACGGCGGGGGAATGCCCTCTGTCACGCAGGCAAGCCCGGGCAACCTCGCAGGGGTGCTGCAATATTGCGTCCAGAACAACTACCTGGGCGGCGGAGCGGCCTCCTCGGTCCAAGACTCGCTGTTGAGCCAGGTCACCGGCGGCGGATCGAACAGTAGCTTTCAGGCGGGCAGCGGCGGACTGCTGGAAACCGGCGGCGGGCAGAATTTCAGTCTGGGCGGCGGCGGGTTGAAGCAGGAAATAGTCCAGCAGGTCTGCAATCAGGTGCTGGCACACGCCCAATCCCTGCTTTAGGCCGCGCGGCAGAGGTCGTTCCCATTTGACTCCAGGCGTCCGCCCGGGCATAAGCCAGCAATCCGGGCCATATGTGTACCCGGTCCCCGCCCAAGGCGGGGGCTACGCCGCTCCGCGAGGGTTCGCGCAGCGGCGCGTAATTGTTTGGAGTATCAGCACCCGTGTTCGAAGCCCTTTCGGACAAACTGTCAGGCGTATTCGATAAGCTCCGCACCCGCGGATCGCTGAACGAAGCCGATGTCACCGAAGCGCTGCGGGAAGTCCGCCTGGCGCTGCTGGACGCCGACGTCGCTTTGCCGGTGGTGCGCGATTTCATCGCCAAGGTCCGCGAACGGGCCATCGGGGCGGAGGTTCTGTCCTCTGTCACCCCCGGCCAGCAGGTCGTCAAGATCGTCAACGATGTGATGATCGACGCTTTGGGCGGCTCCGGCGCCGTGCCGATCAATCTGAATGCCGCAGCGCCCGTGCCGATCCTGATGGTCGGCCTGCAAGGCTCCGGCAAGACCACCACATCGGGCAAGATCGCCCGCCGCCTGTCGGATCGGCTGAAGAAGCGCGTGCTGCTGGCCAGTCTGGACACCCAGCGCCCGGCCGCGCAGTTGCAGTTGGCGCAGTTGGCCGATCAGGCCGGGGTGCCCAGCCTGCCGATTATCGCAGGCCAGACGCCGGTTCAGATCGCCAACCGGGCGATGGATGTCGGACGGCGGGAAGGCTTCGACGTTGTTATTCTGGATACCGCCGGCCGCCTGTCCATCGACCAGGAGTTGATGGACGAAGTTCGTCAGGTGCGCGCCGCGACCAACCCGGCGGAAACGCTGCTGGTCGTCGATGCCATGACCGGCCAGGACGCCGTCAACACCGCCAAGGCGTTCAACGACGCGCTGTCGATCACCGGCATTGTCCTCACCCGCATGGACGGCGACGCCCGCGGCGGTGCGGCGCTGTCGATGCGCGCGATCACCGGCGCCCCGATCAAGCTGATCGGCGTTGGCGAAAAGCAGGACGCGCTGGAGGATTTCCACCCCGAACGCGTCGCCGGCCGCATCCTTGGCATGGGCGACATCGTCGGACTGGTGGAGCGGGCCAGCGAAACGATAGACCAGGCCGAAGCCGAAAAACTCGCATCCAAGATGATGCGTGGAAAATTCGATCTGGAGGATTACGCCAGTCAGCTTCGCCAGATCGGCAAGATGGGCAGTCTGTCCGGCATCCTTGGGATGCTGCCGGGGGTCGGCAAGATCAAGCAGCAGCTTGAAGGCGCCGACCTGGACACGAAAGTCCTGAAACGTCAGGCGGCGATCATTTCGTCGATGACGAAGAAGGAACGGCAAACGCCGGATATCATCAAGGCCAACCGCAAGAAGCGTATCGCCGCCGGGTCCGGGACTTCTGTCCAGGACGTCAACCGGCTGCTGAAACAATTCGAGCAGATGTCCGACATGATGAAGAAAATGAATAAGCTGGGGCAAAAAGGCCTGATGCGTCACGGGCTTGGCGCCCTGATGCCGAAAGGCATGTCCCAGCAGAACCGCAGACCATTCTGAACCAGGAGACTTAGTTACATGGGCCTTAAGATCCGCCTCGCGCGTGCCGGTGCCAAGAAGCGTCCGTACTATCATATCGTGATCGCCGACAGCCGCAGCCCGCGCGACGGCCGCTTTATCGAGCGTGTCGGCAGCTACAACCCGATGCTGCCCGCCGAACACGAAGACCGCGTCCGCCTGCTGCCGGATCGCCTGCAGCATTGGATCGGCAACGGCGCCGTGGCCACCGAACGCGTCGCGAAGTTCCTGGGCAAGGCCGGTCTGGCCCCGATGCCCGTCTGGAACGAACAGCCGCACCAGTCCGCGCCGAAGAAGAAGGCGCAGGAACGCGCCAAGGCCGCCGCGGCCGCTGCTGCCTAAGACAGACCGGTGCCTGACAGCCGCATCCAGTTGGGCGTGATCGGACGGGCGCACGGCGTGCGCGGGTTGGTGAAAATCACCAGCCACACCGCCGATCCCGCCGATCTAACCGCGTACGGACCCCTGTCCGACGCGGAGGGGCGTTTCTATGCCCTGACCTGGAAGGCTGACGGCGTCGCCGAGGTCGCCCGCATCGTCGATGGCGTGCCGGTCAGGGTGACCGACCGCACTCAGGCGGAGAAACTGACCAACACCAGGCTGTTCATCGACCGGTCGGCTTTGCCGCCGCCGGACGAGGACGAGTATTACCTGACGGACCTGATCGGCCTTACCGCCGTCGATCCAACCGGCAAGACACTCGGTACAGTCTCCGTGGTGCATGACTACGGCGCCGGCGCCAGCTTCGAGATCGTTGACGGTACCGCCACGCTGATAATTCCGTTTACCGCCGCCTGCGTCCCGACGGTCGATATCGCCGCCGGCCGTCTGGTGGCGGTACTGCCGGACGAGATCATCGTGCCGCCGGAAGCGGAGCAGGCGGCATGACCTGGCGCGCCTCCGTCCTGACGCTGTTTCCCGCGATGTTTCCTGGCTCGCTTGGCCAGTCCCTGGCCGGACGGGCGCTTGAAACCGGCGTGTGGTCGCTGGATGTGACCAACATCCGCGATTTCGCTCGGGATCGGCATCGCACCGTTGACGACACCCCGTTCGGGGGTGGCGCCGGCATGGTGCTGCGGCCGGATATCGTCGATGCGGCAGTGGACTCGGTGGCCGACGAACGCCCGGTCGTGTGCCTGACCCCCAGGGGACGGCACTTCACCCAGGCAGACGCCCAGCGCTTCGCGGATGGGCCGGGTGTTATCATGCTGTGCGGGCGCTACGAAGGCATCGACCAGCGGGTGATCGAATCCCGCGGGATGCTTGAACTCAGCATCGGCGATTACGTGCTGTCCGGCGGAGAACTCGCGGCACTGGTGCTGTTGGACAGCATCGTGCGGCTGCTGCCCGGCGTCATGGGTGCGCCCGACAGCGCCACGGAAGAAAGCTTCTCCAGCGGATTGCTGGAATATCCCCACTACACCCGTCCCGCCGAATGGCAGGGGCGCCGCGTGCCGGACGTCTTGTTGTCCGGTCATCACGGTGCCGTGGCCGCATGGCGGCAGGCGGAATCCGAACGAATCACGCGCGAACGCCGTCCCGATCTATGGGCCGTGGCCGCGAACCAATAGAGAAAGGACCAAAGACCATGAACATCATTCAGCAGTTCGAAGCCGAACAGATCGCGCGCCTGACCGGCATGCGGGCCGTGCCGGACTTCATCCCCGGCGATACGCTGCGCGTGTCCGTGAAGGTCGTCGAAGGCGAGCGCACCCGCACCCAGGCGTTCGAGGGTGTGTGCATCGCGCGGTCCAACAAGGGCCTGAACAGCAACTTCACCGTCCGCAAGATCAGCTACGGCGAGGGCGTGGAACGCGTGTTCCCGCTGTATGCCCCGACGATCGCGGAGATCGCCGTGGTGCGTCGTGGCGATGTCCGCCGAGCGAAGCTGTATTATCTGCGCGGCCGCAGCGGCAAGTCGGCGCGCATCGCCGAACGCGCCCGTTCCGTCCCGACGACCGCCGCCCCGGCCGAGACCGCCGCGGCCGAGTAACGCCTTCCCCCATCGTGGCCGGATCGGTTCCGGCCACGATGGAACCTATAACGCGCGGGCCGAAGCCCCGAATCGTCAGGCGGCCTGCTGCACCGCCGCCAGGAAATTCGCCACCTCGTCCTTCAGCGTGGTCGCCTGGCTGGTAACCTCGGTCGCCGCCTCCAGCACGCGCGTCGCCCGGTTGCCGGTTTCCTCGACAACCCGGGTCACTTCCACGATGTTGCTGTTGACCTCGGCCGTCCCGGCCGCGGCGTGCTGCACCGCCTGCGCGATCGACACCGTGGCCGCCCCCTGTTCCTCCACGGCCCCGGCGATCGCCGTGGCGATTTCGTTCATGCGCTGGATCGTACCGCCGATCGACCGCAACGCTGAAACCGCCAGGGTCGTGGCCTGTTGCATGGCCGCGATCTGGCCGCCGATTTCCTCCGTCGCCCGGGCTGTTTGCGTCGCCAGATTTTTCACCTCGCCCGCCACGACGGCGAAGCCCTTGCCCGCCTCGCCCGCCCGGGCAGCCTCGATCGTGGCATTCAATGCCAGCAGGTTGGTGCGCCCGGCGATGTCGCCGATCAGGCGCACCACGGCGCTGATCCGATCCGCCGCCTCGCTCAGGCTGCTGACGCTGGCGTCCGTCTCCTGCGCCTCGGCCACCGCCATTCCGGCGATCTGCGCCGCTTCGGCGACCTGACGGGCGATTTCGGCAACCGAAACGGACACTTCCTCCGCACCCGCCGCCGCGGTGCTGACGCTGCTGGACGCCTGATCGGATGCGGCCGACACCGCCAGGGTCCGTTGGCCGGCGGTCACCGCACTCTCTCGCATCGCCGATGCCGCCTGACACATACCGGCGGCGGATTCAGCGACGACCCGGGTGATCGCGCCCACGCTCTCCTCGAACTGCCGAACCAGCCGAACCTGACCGGTGGCCCGGCGCCATGTCAGCAAGGGGCCGGCATAATGACCGGACCGATCGAAGATGGCGCTGATCCGCAGGTCCAGTACCTCCTGCCCCAGCGTGATCCGGGTACGGTGTGGCAGATTGGCGGGGTCGGCGATCAGGGTGCGCTGACGATGGGCGTCCGGATAAAACACCTCGATCGGCTGGCCGACGAGGTCGTCCGCCGTCATCGTCAAATGGTCCTGCACCGACCGCATGATTCCCCGGGCCTCGTCGTTCGCATAGGTAATGCGGCAGTCGCCGGTGGCTTCGGCTGTCATCACGCCGACTGGCAACTGCTCGATCATCTGCGCCTGGATGAAGGTCTGACGCATGACCAGGCGCAGGGCTTCGATGGACTGGGCCATGCGGCCGATTTCATCGCCCCATGCGGTAAACGGCACGCCCTCATCGGTCTTGCCGGCGGCAATGGCCTGCACGATTCGGGTCAGGCGTCGAATCGGGCCGGCCAGTACATACGTGACCAACGAACCCAGTATCACCATCAGTACCGTTATCGCGGCGACCATCGTCAGGATGTTGTTCGACGCGGCGAGCCCGGCTTCCCTCGCCGTGCCGGACGCGATCCGCCCCCGTTCGGCGGCCATCTGCGCCAGCTTCTCGAACGCCGCCTGCATCGCCTGGCTAGCTGCTTCGACATCGGTTCCCGCCGCCCGGTCCAATGCCCCGGACATCGCGATCAGATCGGCCGAGGCAGTCTCGATCCCCTGGCCGATCGTATCGACCATATGGGCATCGCTCTTGATAGCCGGCGAGTCCGCCCCAAACACGATCGTGGCCATACTCGCCTCGGCGTCGGCGGTCGCATCGCGAATATCGTTGGCAGCCGCTTTGTTTCCCGTGGCCATGAACATCATCGCCGCTGCCTGTACCCGGCTCACCGCCAGCCGGTACCGGTTGGCGGCTTCGATAACAGGGTCCATTTGATCTGCCGGGGCATTTCGATCCGGGCTTTGCGCGGCGTTGCCGGTCGTGACCACAGCCGCTCCGTCGATCAGTTCGTTCATCAGCGTCGTCATCGCGGTTTCGAACGTCGGGCGCGCCTGGAACAGCCGCTTCTGGCGCGCCGTCAACAACTCCGTCCGCAGGGCGGCAGCGTGTTCGACCGCCTCCAGCAGCCCGCCCAGGCGCGCTATCGCGTCCTGAACCAGCGGCTGGTCCGAACCCGCATCCACGTCCAGCAGCAGACCCCGCGCGGTTTCGGTCTGCTTAATGGCCCGCTCCACCGCGGCGCGTATGCCAGCCGTGCCTTGCTGGTTCTGCAGTTCCCTGGCCACCACGCGCAGTTCCTGCGCGGCGATCAGGCCAAGCTGCACCTGCTGTTCGGTGGCGGACTGGGCGGCAGCGCGATGCTGCATCGTCAAAACGAACTCCAGCCGGTCGAACGCAAACCAGGAAACCCCGGCCAGCAGCGTCAGCGCGCCCGCCACCGTCATCGCCAGCTTGAAACCGATCGGCAGGTCGCGCACCAGCCGCACCGGTATAAACAGCCATCCCATTGCCTTCTCCTTCGAGTTGGCAGGAGGCTAGCGGCAAGAGGTTAAAGAACCGTGAACAGCGCGGCGATGATCAGCCAGGAAAGCACCAGCGCGGAAAACGTGAACGCCGCGTTCCAGGCGGTGCTGACGGTCCAGGGCGAGACGCCGGCCCACCGCGCGGTGGTGATGGCGGAGGCGGACATCGGGGTCATGCTGACCCCCAGGCCCCAGCCCAGCATGCAGGAAAATGCCAGGATCGCCGGGGAGATGCCGAACGCCGCCGGATCGGGCATCGCCGCGCCCAGCAGGGCGATCACCGCCACGGGGTTCAGCCCAAGCTGACCGGTGGCGATCAGGATCACCGGCACCAGCAGCGGCACCGCGATGGGCGGCAAATGGGCGATGAACGGCGCCAGTCCGGCTGCCGGTAAAGCCCCGCCAACGGCCACGCCCATGAAGCCGGAGCCCGCCAGAACGGTTGCCTCCGACCGGAAATTCGGCACCCGCAGGAAGAACCGTCCCGCCCGCCGCCGCAGCACCCCGGCGGTTCGGGCGAGATGATTGGCGCCGCTGACGAACCGCCATGCCTGAACGATCGCCCAACCCAGCCCCACCAGCGGCACGGTCAGCGTGACCGCGGCCACCAGCGAAACACCCAAGCCAATGCTGCCCAGTTCGGCCAGAAGCATCACCAGCCCGACCAGCGCCAGGATCCGCAGATGGATGGACCATGACTCCGTGGTCGCCGGGCGCCTGCCGCCGGATGTGGCCATGCGGGCGGCCGAAAGCCGGTCCTCCAGCCAGCCGATCGCCGCCATGCCGACCGACACGACGAACGCGATGGGCAGCAGCATCCGCATTGGCGCCGCGGGCACGGCGGTGGACACGACCGCCGTCATCAGGTTCAGCGGACTCCAGCAGTTCATCACCGCGAAGCCGCGATAGATCGCCATCAGCATCCGCCGCGTCCGCAGCGATCGGACGGCCTCGGACCCGCCGGCCGCTTGCAGGGTGTTGGCACGCATGACCATGGCGCCCAGCAGTTCGATCGCGCCATACGACAGGATGATCCCGAACAGGTGGCCGCCGCCGGTCAGCGCGGCGTAACGGCGTCCGGGCGGCTGCGCGACCAGATGCTGGCCGCAGCGGCGGACCAGTTTGCTGGTCTCCGCCGCATCGCGCAGCGACGACAGCGCCAGGAAGAACGCGCCGTAGGCCGCACCCCGGCGCCACGCGGCCAGGAACAGGCCCACCGGGTCGGCGGCGGTGGCGACGCCGACCAGCCCGATGCCGGTCAGAGCCAGGAACAGCACCTGCGCGTAACGCCGCTGGCGGGGAAATTCCAAGATCAGGAACACCAGGATCGCCATCCCCGCCAGATCGCCCGCGAACGGCAGGTGCCCGAACTGGTCCAGCAAGGTGGCGCCCCAGGCAAAGACATACGCACTGGCGCTGAGCGTGTCGCGGGAAGGGGCGGTCAAGCGAGGGACTTCGTTCAGTTGGGCACAATTCAACGCACAGACTGCGTCCGCTACATTTTCATGTGGCTAAGGTCATCCATCGGCGCCGCATGGCCCAGCCCTCGAACGGTCACATTGACGGTCATCGGCGCCGCATGGGCGAACCGCAACGTCAGCGGAAAGCTCTGCCCCGCCGTCAACGGCCGCTCCAGCCCCACCAGCATGATGTGGTAGCCGCCCGGCGAGAATGTCACCATGCCATGCGCCGGAATAGGCACGCCCGCGACGGAACGCATTTTCATAACGCCGTTATCGTCGATGGATTCGTGTACCTCGGCCGACTCGGCAACCGGGGTGCCGACGCCGACCAGCGTGTCCGACCGATCGCCGCCCATGAGCATGACATACACCACCCCGGTGGTCGCCGCCCCGGCCGACGCCCTGGCCCATGCCTCATGAACCGCCACGCCGCCATCGGCGGCCATCTCGACCCCGGCAGCCCTGGCGGCAGGAACAGCCGCCGGCAAACCCAACGCGGCAACCGCCGCGACCCAAGCGGCGGCAAATCTGGAAATCGACATCGACGACCCAATCCATATGAAACCCTGGCCGTTGAACCATCGGCCCGCGCGCCTGACAAGGGCGCCATCTTGCCGAACCGGCCGCATGGTGCCACCAATAGCCCGGCACCGTCATAGCGTACCGGATATAGCGGCTGCTCGCTCGGTTGAAGGACCG
>JAJZEV010000017.1 GCA_021805665.1 Pseudomonadota bacterium | reverse complement strand
CATGCAGCGAGCGCACGACATCCACCGCATTGGTGGACAAATCGAACCACGCGGCGCCGCCGCGGAAACCCTCGATCAACCCATCGGGGCCGGTGCCGACCCGTTGCACGTCCGCCGGGGTGGGCAGCGAGGTGAAGACAATGCCGCACGCCTGTGCCACCGCCTTCGGTGAGTCGGCCCAGGCGGCGCCATCGTTCAGGTGCCTGGAGGCCGCCTGCCGGGTCAGGTCGTGGACAACGAGGTCATGACCGGCCTTTTGCAGGTTGGACGCCATCCCCGCGCCCATCATGCCCAGTCCGATAAAGCCGATTTTCATTGTTTCCTCCTGGAGATTTTCTACGCCCCGTTCCACTGAAGAATGTACAGGCCGGCGTCGTAATCGGTGACGTACATCAGCCCATCCTCCGCGACGAAGATATCGGCCGTGTGGCGCACTTTCGCCCGCCCGCGCATCGGCTCCATCCACGTCGTCGGCCGCGGCGGCACGAAGTAGCCGATTTCCTCCGGCCGATAGGGGTTTTCGATGTCGAATACCCGCACCCCCGCGCTCTGCCATGTGGCAAAGATCGTGGTCGAGGACCGGAACGATCCCGGCCGGTTCTCATGCAGGTTATGCGGCCCGAACTGGCCACCGATGCTGACGTAGTCCTGATCCGATGGCGTCGGCATGGTGGAGATCGAGATCGGATTGGATTTCTCGCGGATGTCGAACACCCAGGTGCGCTTCATCTGCTCCTGATCGATGTTCAGCGTTGCCTCGTCCGCCACCACCAGCAGGCCGCGATCGTGCAGCGGCAACGCACTGTGGGTTCCCCCGCCGTACGGCGGCGACCAGTTGCGATGCGCGATTAGCGACATGTGCGCCGGGTCCTTCACGTCCAGGATCGTCAGCCCGCCGTTGCGCCAGCTTCCATAGGCGATGCCATCCTCCACCACCGCGTGGTGCAGCGCCCACCGCCCGGTCCAGCTCGCGGTTTCGCCCGCCGCCGCGTTCATGCCGGGGATCCACCAGCGCCCAACTTCCCGGGGCTTCGTCGGGTCCGCCATGTCGATGCTGATCAGGATGTGGTCCAGGAACCCGTCCAGCAACGCGGAGGCATAGGCATAGCGTCCCCCGGTCCACCAGATACGGTGAAGACCCAGCCCCTGGACCTCCATGAACCCGATCGGGCGCGGATTGGCGGGATCGGAGATGTCGTAAACCCGCATGCCGGCGGAAAAATCCTCGCCGCGTTTGCCGTAACGCGACGAATCGACCTGGTTCGACCCGCCGTAATAATCCTTCAGCGACAGCAGCGCCTTCAGGTCCAGTTCTTCGATACACAGCAGCAGATCGTTGGCGGTCTGCAGGTGCATGCACCAGGAATTGGGATGGATCGGCATGAAATTGACCGGCTTCGGGTTGCGCGGGTCGCGCACATCCGTAACGACAACGCCCCGGGAAACGCGCGTGCCGATATAGGCGTGGCCGCGATTGACCATGACCTGGACACCATCGCCACGCCCGCCCTGGTTCGTGTGCCCCACGAACGAGATGTTGCGCGCGCCTTCTGGCGTGATCATGCCCTTGCCTCCCTGTTGATTCGGCGCGATCACATTAGCCAACACATGGGAAAGGGGAAGTGACACATGGTTTCCGGAGCACTGACGCCGCTGACGGTCGATCTGACTGGCTACAAGGTGGCGATTTCGGCCGGCGCGAACGGCATCGGCAAGGTCATGGCCGATAGTTTCGCCTATTGCGGCGCGACCGTGTTCGTCAGCGACGTGGATGCGAAGGCGCTGGAGACCTGCGGCCATGCGGGCATGCGGGCCGATGCCGGCGATCCGGCGCAGTGCGAGGCGTTCATCGACGCCGCGGTGAAGCACCTGGGCGGGCTGGATGTGCTGGTGAACAATGCCGGCATCGCCGGGCCAACGGCGCTGGTGGAACATGTGACGCCCGAGGAACTGGATGCCACGCTGCGAATCGACGTGGGGTCGATGTTCCACATGTCTCGGCGGGCGATTCCGGCACTGCGGGCCAACGGCGGCGGGGCGATCGTCAATTTGTCGTCGGCGGCCGGGCGGTTCGGTTTTGCGCTGCGGGCGCCGTACGCGGCGGCGAAGTGGGGCGTGATCGGGTTTACCAAGTCGCTGTCGATCGAACTGGGACCGGACGGCATCCGGGTTAACGCGATCCTGCCGGGGCCGGTGGATGGCCCGCGGATTCGGGCGGTGATCAAGGCGAAGGCACAGGCGGCGTCGATCTCCGAAAATGAAATGACCGAACGGACGGTGGCGACGACCAGCCTGAAGTGTTTCGTCACCCAACAGGACATCGCCAACATGGCGCTGTACCTGGCCAGCCCGTTCGGCGGCACGATCAGCGGTCAGGCGATCAGCGTCGATGCGGATATGCAAAACACCATGTAACCGGTTGGGCAAAACAACGGGGGGAAACGACAGAATGTCTTCAACGATAGACTACAGCAGGCTGTTCAGCGCCGATCTGCCGCCGGCTGCCCCCCGTTGGGCGCCATTTCCAAAATATTATTTTGTCGGTGGCAACAACGACCCGGAACAAATCCCCATCGAGGGCCTGATCGAGGCTGCCGCGTCCGTCCTGCGTCGCGAGGGATCGAAGCTGGCGATCTACAATCTGGGCCTGGGACCACAGGGGTATCCGGGCTTGCGCCAGTTTGTCGCGGACAAGTCCCGGCGGCAGCGCGGTATCGCCGCGTCGGTGGAGGACATCCTGATCACCACCGGTTCCGGCCAGGGCCTGGATATGATCAGCAAACTGCTGGTGAATCCCGGCGATACCGTGCTGACCGAGGAATATTGTTACCAGGGTGCATTGAACAGATTCCGCAAGCTGGGCGCGAATCTGGCGGGCATGAAGCTGGACGGGGATGGCATCGTCATCGACGCGCTGGCGGCGCAGCTGGCGAATTTGAAGGCGGAAGGCATCACGCCGAAATTCATCTACACCATCCCCACCATCCAGAACCCGACGGCCAGTATTCTGCCGCTGGACCGACGCCACGCGCTGATCGCATTAGCAAAGGAATACAACGTCGCGATCTTCGAGGATGAGTGCTACGCCGATCTGCTGTGGGACGGCATCGAAGCTCCGCCGGCTCTGTATGCCCTGGATCCCGGGTGCGTGATCCATCTCGGCTCGTTCTCCAAATCCCTCGCCCCTGCCCTGCGGCTTGGCTACGTTATCGCGCCCCCGGATATCATGAGCCGTCTGCTGCCGCTGAAGGGCGACAGCGGCACCGGCGCGCTGGATCAGATGGTCGTCGCCGAGTATTTCTCTCAACATTTCGACAGCCACATGGTCCACCTGAACGGCGTTCTGCGCGAAAAACTGGACACGATGATCGAGGCGGTGGCGCGCGAATTCGGATCTTCGGCGGAATGTTGGGTGCCGAAAGGCGGCATCTTCCTGTGGATCAGGCTGCCGCCGGAGGTCGATGTGCGCAAGCTGGTCAAACCCGCCGCCGATGCGGGGATCGTGTTCAATCCGGGTCCGGAATGGGCGGTCAGCGCCGGTAACTCCAGCAACTGTCTGCGCCTGTGTTTCGCCATGCCCGGGAAGGAAACCATCAAGGCCGGCGTGGCCGAACTCGCCCGGGTTTGTTACGAGGAGACGGGAATTCCAATAAGAAGCGGCAACGTCGCCCGGGGCTAACGGCCGCCGAGCAAGCCCCACCCGCTCACACCGCCTCGGTCAGGAACCGGTCCACCAGCCGGTTCGCCTCGGTTCGATCCGCCCGCATCTGCACGTTCTGGCGGTTGCGCGCGCCCGAGGTCAGGTAGAACCGCTCGTACTGCTCATTCCGGCTCGCCAGCGCGCTGCCGGCGAAATCCCAACCCAGCCGGAAAATCCGCGCCCGCTCCCGCGCCGTCGTATCCCCTGCCCCGCGTAGATATTTGTCGATCAGCGGCCGCAAATACGGATCGTCGAACGCCGCCGCCGGCGGCGTCGCCAGCACATTGTGCGACCCGATCAGCCGGATGATTTCGTTCACCCGCGGGAACCAATACGGCAGTGAGGTCCGCAGCGCGTCCATCGGTCGCCCATCCAGGAACCACGCCCCGTTGCCGTGGTGGTACGCCCCCTCCTCGCCCGCCATCACGGCGGACCGGGCGAGTTCGGCGAAACTCCAGATTTCGCCCAGCATTTGCAGGGTCACCGGGTCGGATGCACCGATCGCCTCCGCCATCCGGCACGCCAGGCCCCAGGCGAATTCCAGCTTGGTCCAAGCCCTGATCATTGTCTGCTGCATCGCGTTGGCACGCCAACTGGCCGACATCACAGAGTTGTACACCTTCAGATTGCCGTCGCAGAACACCCGGTCGCGCGGCACTTCGACGTTGTCGAAAATCACAAACGCATCCTGCTCGTCGAACCGCCCCGACATCGGATGATCGAACCGGTTGTCGGGCAATGAGACACTGTCGCGGCAGATGAACTTCAGCCCCGGCGTATCCATCCGGATACAAAACGACAACGCATGGCGGTGGCTGGCATCCGGCATCGGCTGGCTGGGATACACCGCGATTTCATCCGAAAACGGCGCCAGCGTCGCCAGCACCCGGGCGCCGCGCACCAGGATGCCATGTTCGGTCTTTTCCACGGTGTGCAACTGAGTCTCGTCCAGCCCTGTCGGTACATGCCCCTTGGACTTGTCCGACATTGCATGGATCAGCGTGTGGGTCAGACTCAGATCGTCGCGGCGTAGCACCTTCTGGAAGGCGACCAGATTTTCCGCCCCTTCCTCGTTGCCATTCACCGCCCATTCGTCGGCCCGTCCGGCAAACCCAGCGTAGGTGACATTCATATAGTCCGGCGTGCGCCCCATCAGCCCGACCGAGAATTCCGCAACCCGCCGCAACGCCCTGTGCCGGCGTCGTAAATCGTCCTTGGAGGCCGGGATCATGTGGCTGACCGCGATCGGTTCCCCGGTTTCCGGATCGGGCATCAGACAGTCGTCCGGATACCGATGGTGCAGGTCGAACGTCGCGGCGATGGCTTCGGCCGCGCCGCGCAGCGCCGGATGGTCCATCGGGTCGCTAACCCGTTGTCCGCCCAGCCAGACCTCGCGGCTGTCGCGAAGCCCGCTGAGAAATTGTGCCCCGGTGCGTGCTGGCATTTTTTCGATCTCCCCGTCGGTTTCCGACCCTGGCTTTGTGCCCGTTCGCCAGCCGAATACAAGACCCCCTATGCCATCCCGCCAGCCGATCGGCCGGGCTTCGGCCGAGACCAGGTGGGACTCAGCCGGGCGCCATGGGGTGCATGCGGAGTGGGTTGCAGATTGTTGCTCGATTTCCCGGCGGCGAGGCGGTTGGTGCGAATGAAGAAACCATCGAGCAACCCCCCGGGCGGCAACGCGCGCTTACCGCTGTGGGGACCAATTGTAGATTTTCGCCAGCGTTCCGCCCATCAGCGCCTGCTTGTCGCCGGCCGACAACCGGTCGGTGGTCCGGAAGGCGTCCACGCCCTGCGCATAGGTCAGCAGTTCGACGGCCCGCGTCCAGTCCGTGCCCCACATGCAGCGGCCGATGCCGAACGCATCGACGATGCGGCGGATCGGATCCCAAATGTCTTTATAGGGGAACGGTTCGTGCGACAGCGTGCAGGCCCCGGAAATCTTGATCGCCACGTTGGCGTGTGCGGCAAGACCGAGCACGGTGGAGAGGTCGGCGAAAGGGTTGGCGGGGACTGGGGGCTCGAATGGTTGTTGCAGACCCAGGTGATCGATCACCAGCTGCGTATCGGGATTACGGGCAGCCAGTCTGCGTGCCTGCTCCACCCTGCCCCAGCACAGCAGATTGACTGGAATCCCCAGTCTCGCGGCGGTGGCCAAAACGCGGTTGATGCCGGGATCGTCGGCATCCTCCGACACGCCACGGGTCATCATGATCCGGATCGCCACGGTTCCTTTCGTGGCGGCCCAGTCCTGGATCGTTTCGACTACGCCGGGATCGGCCGGATCGACTGGTTTGATGAGCGCGAAGCGGCCGGGATGTTCGGCGTACACCTGCAACGCGTAGCTGGCATCGTAACGATACATCGTGAACGGGGATACCAGCAGCGCGCCATCGACACCGACCGCGTCCATTGCCGCGACCATATCGTCGCCGGTCACCTCGGCCGGCCCATGCAGGACACCGGCCCACGGGCGTTCCGGTCGATCACGCTCATAGGCATGCACCTGGGCGTCGATTATCGGCATCGCTTCGTTCCTCCTCCGGTTCTCATTGCCGGCAACGATGCGCCTTTAGGCGGGCGAATCAAGTCCGCGTTTCGCGGCCCGGCCCGCCCGCCGGGGCTGACGGATCAGATGACCTTTTTAGCGAGATGCGGGAACATGGCGATTCGGGCGGCGTCGTCCATGTCGGCCTTGAATGCGTGCCGGTCCTTCAGCGCCAGCGCCCTGGCGGCGGCCGGCCGGGCGCCGATTTCGGCAAGGTGACGTTGCACATGCGGAAACATCGTTACGCCGTCCGGGCCAACAACGACACCCAGCAGGCGCGACCAGCCCCACACCGCCATATCGACGATGGTGTAAGTGTCGCCCAGCATGAAACGATTCCGCGACAGCCGGTCATCGAGAATGCCCCAATGGCGTTGTGCTTCGAAGACGTAACGGTTAACCGCGTATTCCTTCGGTTCCGGCGCCACGTTCTTGAAGTGAACCGCCTGCCCCGAATACGGGCCGATGCCGGAGGCAACGAACATCATCCACGACAGCAGCGCACCTCGTTCAGCCGGGGTATTGCCTGGCAGGAACTGGCCGGTCTTTTCCGCCAGGTACAGCAGGATGGCATTACTGTCGAACACCGTGGCGTCGCCATCGACGATCGCCGGCAGCTTGGCGTTGGGGTTGATCGCCAGGAACGCCGGCTGGTGTTGCTCGCCCTTGCGGGTGTCGATCGGCACCGGTTCGTAGGCCAGGCCCATTTCTTCCAGGCACAGCGCGACTTTCGTCGGATTGGGCGCCAGATTGTAGTAGAATTTGATCATTGTCTGTTTCCTGAATCGGTTGAACCGCGCTTCTACAGCAACCGGCCCGGGCTGTCCGTGTCAAATTTCCTTTCGCCGATGGATCGCGTTATCCTGGTTGGGGAACGGGGGAAACAACCATGCGGCAGATCAGGATCGGCGACATCACAATCGACGCGGTGATCGAACGGGAAGGCCCGTGGCGGCGCCCGGAACAGTTCTTTCCGATGTACGATGCGGTGGTTTGGAACCGCCACCTGCCATCGATGGAACCCGAGGTGTTCGATCCGGCGCTGGGCCTGATGGTGACGACCTATCAGACCTTCGTCGTCCGCTCCCCGCGCCACACGATTCTGGTGGACACCTGCACCGGCGAGGACAAGGGACATCCGCCGCCGTTCGATTTTCCCGGCAAGGAGCGGTGGCGCAACGAATTGTTTGCGCTGGGCGTGACTTACGAGTCCATCGACTATGTGTTCTGCACGCATCTGCACATCGATCACACCGGCTGGAACACGACGCTGCGGGACGGGCGCTGGGTGCCGACCTTCCCAAACGCCAAATACGTCTTCCATAAACGCGAATACGCGGTGTGGGAGGCTGAGCACGCCAAGGGCACCAACCCGCCCGGCACGGTGTTCCGCGACAACTGCCTGCCGATCGTGGAGGCGGGCCAGGCGCTGCTGGTGGACGACGATTACGCCCTGGACGACACCATCACGCTGACGCCGACGCCGGGACATTCGCCTTGCCATTGCTGCGTGAATATCCATTCGCGCGGGCAGAAGGCGATCGTGACCGGCGATATGATGCACCACGCGATCCAGTGCCGCGAACCGGACTGGTGTCCGGGGGTGGATTGGGATCCGAAACAGGCCGCGGCGTCTCGCCGACGTTTCCTGGGGTCGGTCGCCGATACCGGGACGCTGCTGATGCCGATCCATTTTCCGTCGCCGACCGCGGGTCTGGTGACGTCGGATGGCGACCGGTTCCATTACCGTTACAAGCGGGACTAGCGGCCGGCCATGTCCGATACCGATCTGACCGCTGAGGAAATCCGTGACCTGCGGCTGCTGGCCGGCACCATGATTCCGGCCAGCGAGGAATTCGATGTGCCCGGAGCGGACGATGCCGCGATATTTGCCGATATTCTCGGCTCACTGGGCCGCGACCGTGGCCAGGTGCGCGCCGCGCTGGGCCGGTTTGCCGATTTATCCGGCGGCGGCGCCCCGGACCAGGCGGCAGCCGCGCTGCTTGCCGAACCCGGCCCCGCCGTTGCGACTTTGGGCCGGGTTATTCTGCAATGTTACTATCGCGATGACCGGGTGATCCGCTCGCTGGGGCTGGAACCGCGGCCGCCGTTTCCGCGCGGCCATATTTTGGAACAAGGGGATTGGTCGCTGCTGGATCCGGTTCGCGCCCGCCCGAAACTGTGGCGGGACGCACCATGAACGAGATCGTGGATGTACTGATCATTGGTTCCGGCGCGTCGGGCGCGGCGGTCGCCTACAGCCTGGCCGACACGAAAATGCGTATCCTGTGCCTGGAACAAGGCGATTGGATCAAGCCGTCGGAATTTCCCAGCAATGGGCGGGATTGGGAGGCTCGGCGGTACGGGGATTTCGATATCAGCCCGAACAAGCGCGGCCGGGTGACCGATTATCCGGTGAACGACGATGCCTCCATCATGAAGGTCGCCAACTTCAACGCGGTTGGCGGCGGGACGATTATCTATACGGCGCACTGGCCGCGGATGCACCCGTCGGATTTCCGTGTCCGGTCGTTGGATGGCGTCGCCGACGACTGGCCGATCGACTATCGCACGCTGGAGCCGTTCTATACCGAGAACGACCGGATGATGGGTGTTTCGGGATTGGCCGGCGATCCGGGGGTTCCGCCGCGCGCGCCCGCGATGCCGCCGGTGCCGCTGGGCAAGACCGGAACACGGTACGCCCTGGCGATGAACGCGCTGGGCTGGCACTGGTGGCCGTCCGATACCACGGTGGCAACGACCGAATACGAAGGCCGCGCGCCCTGCATCAACCTTGGGCACTGCACCCCGGGGTGCGCGCAGGGGGCGAAAGCCAGCACGGACATCACCTATTGGCCGCACGCACTCCGCGCGGGGGTGGAGTTGCGGACACGCTGCCGGGTGCGGGAGATCGTGACGAACGAACACGGCATGGCGTCGGGTGCGATTTACTACGACGCCGATGGCATCGAGCATTTTCAGCCGGCCGAGGTCGTCGTTCTGGCCTGCAACGGGGTCGGCACCCCGCGTCTGCTGCTGAATTCGGTATCGTCGCGGTTTCCCGGCGGTTTGGCCAATTCCAGCGGGCTGGTCGGCAAGAACCTGATGATGCATCCCTGGCCGATGGTAGTCGGCTATGCGAACGAGCGGGTGGACGGCGACCGCGCGCCGATCACCAGCCTGTGGAGCAAGCAGTTCTACGAAACCGACCCGTCTCGCGATTTCGTCCGCGGCTACATGCTGCAATTCAGCCGCGGTACGGGGGTGGTGAATGAGGCGATCACCAGCGCGGCGGCCGGCCGGCTGCCCTGGGGCAAGGACCATCACCGGGTTTACCGGGAGTTGGTGTATCGGCGGCTGGCGATCGGTGTTGCCTGCGAGGATCTGCCGGAGGAACACAACCGCGTCACCCTGGATCCGGTGCTGACGGACGGCAACGGCATCCCTGCGGCGAAAATCGATTATACCATCAGCGAGAATACCAGGCGGATGATGGAGCATGGCATCGCGCGGGCGGAGGAAATCCTGACCGCCGCGGGTGCGACGAATATCTCCGCGTCCCGGACCCTGCTGAATTACCCCGGGCATCTGCTGGGCACGGCGCGCATGGGGACGGACCCGGATCGTTCCGTGGTCAACGCATGGGGCCGGTGCCACGACGTGAAGAACCTGTTCATTGTCGATGGCAGCATTTGGGTCACGTCGGGCGGGGTAAACCCAACCTCCACCATCCAGGCGCTGGCGCTGTACATCGCCGACCAAATAAAACAGCGACTGTCGGTGTTGTTCGACTAAGCCCGCGCGTCCGCCAGGATCATGCGCGATGCCTTCTCCCCGATCATGATCGACGGCGCGTTGGTGTTGCCCGACGTCAGCGTGGGCATGATCGACGCGTCCGCCACACGCAGTCCCTGCATCCCATGCACCCGCAACTGGTCGTCCACCACCGCCATCGGGTCGGACCCCATTTTGCAGGTCCCGACCGGATGATAGGTCGTCTCCGCATTGTGTTTCACCCAATCGAGCAGTTCGTCGTCCGAATCTACATTAAGGCCGGGTGCTATTTCATCCGTCGCGATGTCCTTCATCGACGGCGCGGTCATGATCCGCCGGGTGATGCGCATCGCCTCCAGCGTCACCTCCTGATCCAGCCGCGCGCTGAGGAAGTTGAAACGAATGGCCGGCGCGCGGTTGGGCGAAGCGGAGGAGACATGGATGCTGCCGGTGCTTTCCGACCGCAGGATGTTGGTGATCGCGGTCACACCGGAGTCCGGATGCAGCTTGAAGTTCGCCCCGGCCAGGAACGGTATCCAGGAAATCGCCGCATCCGGGGCATCCAGCCCGGCCCGTGTGCGCACATAGGCCCTGATCGGGGATGCCGGCAGCCCAAGCAGGCCCTTGTTGGTCAGCGCATATTTCAGCGCCTGCCACACCAGCTTCACGCCGCGTCCGTGATCGTTGTAGGTCAGCCCCAGCGAGCGCGGCACGGTCCATTTCATGCGCGGTGAATAATGGTCCCGCAGATTTTCCCCGACACCTTTCAGCGCATGGCGCACCTCGATGCCCAACCCTTGCAGCAGATCCGGCTGCCCTATTCCCGACAGTTCCAACAACTGCGGGGAGTTTATGGACCCCGCGCTGACCACGACCTCCCGCGATGCCCGGGCTTCGCGTTGCTGGCCGTTGACGGTGTAACGAACGCCGACGCAGCGTTTGCCGTCCAGCAGCAGACATTCCGTCAAAGCCCGCGATTGGATCGTCAAATTCGGACGGGAACGGGCGGGGTCGAGGTAGCAGACCGCGGTGCTCATGCGGCGGCCGTCGCGGATGGTCGCCTGGGTCATGCCGATGCCGTCTTGCGAGGCGCCGTTGTAGTCCTTTGTATAGCGGATGCCGACTTCGCCCGCCGCCTTGATCAGTGCATCGTAGATCGGGCCGGATTCGATATTTTCGGTGACTTTCAGCGGGCCGTTGCGTCCGCGATACTCGTCGTCCCCCTCACCCTGGTAGCTTTCCATGTCGCGGAAGATCGGCAGCACCTCCCGGTAGCTCCATCCGCGGTTCCCAAGCTGTGCCCAGGTGTCATAATCCTGCGATTGGCCGCGCACGAACACCATGCCGTTGATCGACGACGATCCGCCCAGCAGTTTGCCGCGCGGAACCGGAACCCGCCGGTTGCCGGTGGATGCTTCCGGTTCCGACGCATACAGCCAGTTGGCGGCGGGGTTTTCGATCAGCCTGGCGAACCCCACCGGAACGCGGGACCACGGATGGCTTTCCCGCCCCGCTTCCAGCACCAGCACCTTGTGTTTCGGATCGGCGCTCAAACGGTTGGCCAGGACCGATCCCGCCGAACCGGCCCCGACAACGATGTAATCGTACGTTTCCATTGTTTTTGCTCCCCCCGGGAGATCGGCGCGACAGCCCGGCCGCCGGCAAGCGTCAGGCGATCGGATCGAGTACCACAACCGGGATTTCCCGATCGCCTGCCTTGACCTGGTAGTCGGCGTAAGGTGGCCAGAATTCCAGCCCCTTCTTCCAAAGCGTCGCGCGCTCCGCCCCCGCCGCGGTACGCGCCCTGGCATGGAATTTCCTTGTACCGACTTGAACCTCGACATCGGGGTTCGCCAGGATGTTGCGATACCAGCCGGGATGTTCCGGCGCGCCGCCCTTCGAAGCGACGACGAAACAACTGCCGCCGGATTCGCCGTAGAAAAGCGGGAAGATGTATTTTTCGCCGGATTTTCGCCCCGTCGTGGTCAGCAGCAACGACGGCACCGTCATTTCCGGCCGGCCGGGCATCGTCATCCGATACATATGGCCGTCGGTGCCGCCGCTGGCCAGGTAGCGGTTGGTGTGTTCCAGCATCCATCCCGGCAGATTCGGCGCCAGTTTTGCCTCGGTCATCGCATGTCTCCCTGTTTCGTTACCCAAGCTCTACGCTTGGTTGCGGCTTCACTCAAGCGCCGCCCGACGCGGCCCCTGCCACGGGGGCCCAATCCGGATGCCGCGCACAGCCTCGCTAAGCGCGCCGCGTAACGAGGCGTTTCTTCGCAAGTCGTTTATTCGGGCGCGTGGACTCATGGATGAAAACGTGAAGCGCTCCCGCGCTGCTGGTATCTTTCGTGCGCTGCTGCTTTGGCTGGACGTTCATTATCGTCGTGGAATACATCCGGCGGCGGCGATGGCTAGCGAACAGACAGAGAACATGTCCGCTGGTACCGAGCAGACCCCAGCATGGGGTATCCGGTTGCCACCGGCGCCAGTGCGGGGGCCGCGTCCTTTTTTTGGGTGCGAACCAACGGGGCTTTCGTTCATGCGGATCACCCCGCAAAGCCTGCGTGACAGACGGCCAACCGGTAAAGAATTCCGCCATGCCTATCCGGTCGCACGACATGGCCGGCACGGCGCCCAATGATTTTATGTCGGCGGCACGGCCCGATGCGCAATTTCCTTTGACAACGATCCACGCGCGGGCGCACGCTCCGTCTTGCAACTGCTACAGGAGGATGTAGATACAGCATGACTCCACCCAGCATATTTAGTGTTGCCGACTTCCGTGGCACCGGCAATTAACCAGTATAGCCCACGTCATACCCGGCTTTGACAGCCAGGTGCGAAGTATGACTTCGCGACCCGACCCCCGTTAACGCCCATGCGTTCGGGGGTCTTGCCGTTGTCCCGGTCCCGGGCGACCTAACCCCAGACAGCCGGCATGGCGTATCGGCAATCCCCCCGGCGTCTCCAAATTGCGTTACGTTTTGGTTATCCAGACCGGATCGGACCTGCGCCGCAAGATTTTGGGCGTCCTGGATTGTAAACCATGCTAGACCCTCCCTACCTGCAAAGGTGTCGTCTTCAGGAGGTTACCATCCCCGTCGCTCAGTTACCCGGCATCAACATCGCGCAACCAGATGTGACGCTGATGCTCGATTTGGACGGCATTATCCAGAATGTCAGCCTGTCCAATGCGGTTGCCGAGGAATCCGTCGCCGATTGGCGCGGACGGCCATGGGTGGAAACCGTCGGCGAGGGCGTCAGCAGCAAGGTATTGCGTATGCTGGCGGATGCACGCGACAACGGCGTGTCCGCCTACCGTCAGGTCAATCAACGCTTCCCCAGCGGCATCGAGGTGCCGATGGAGTACACCACCGTGCGACTCGGCGGGCAGGCCGGGCTGATCGCTATCGGACGAAACCTGCATGCCGTCGCCGAACTGCAATCCCGCCTGATCGCCGCCCAGCAGGCGATGGAACAGGAATACTGGAAACTGCGGGAGGTCGAAACCCGCTACCGCCTGCTGTTCGACGCCTCCAACGAAGCGGTGCTGATGCTGCAGGCCGAAACGCTGCGGATCATGGAAGCTAATCCAGCCGCCATCCGCGCGCTGGGTCTGGCACGCGGGCGCGACCTGCTGCCGGAAATGGCGCCGGAGGAGCGGGAGCCGTTTCAGGCCATGCTGCAACGGGTCCGCCAGTCGGGCCGGGCGCCCGGGGTGCTGCTGCACCTGGGACCGGATCGTAACGGCTGGCTGGTCCGGGCCTCGTTGATGACAAGCGATCCCGGCCAGATGTTCATGGTGCAACTCGCGCCGGCAGCGGGAATGCAAACCCCGGTGCCCGACGTCAAGCAAACCGCCCTCGATGAATTCGTGGACCGCCTGCCCGACGCGTTCGTCGTGACCGACCGCGACGGCATGATCCGGCGGGCCAACCGGGCGTTCCTCGATCTTGTTCAGGTGGGCGCGGAGGGCGCGGTATTGGGCGAACCGCTGGGCCGTTTCCTCGCCCGCCCCGGGGCCGACTTGCCGGTGCTGATGGCCAACCTGAACCGACACGGGTCGGTGCGCCTGTTCGCGACGGGCATCCAAGGCGAACTCGGCGGCGAAACCGATGTGGAAATCTCCGCCGTTGGCAACACGTCCACGCGACCCAGCCAGATCGTCCTGCTTATGCGCGATGTCGGACGGCGGCTGTCATCCAGCGAAACCAACGCAAGCCTGCAATCCGCCCTGGCCGCGATCATCGAACAGACCGGAAAAACCGCGCTGAAAACCTTGGTCCGCGACACTGTCGGTCTGGTCGAACGCCACTATATCCTTGCTGCGTTAGACCTGTCCCGCGGCAACCGTACGGCGGCGGCCGAGATTTTGGGCATGAGCCGGCAAGGATTTTACAAGAAGCTTGCCCAATACGAGATGGACGGTCAGCCGCACGCGGGAGCATATTCGACGGAATAATATACGGGGGGCTAGACGTGCCGACACGCTCGGTTTCCACGCCAGCCTTCGGACAGGCTGACTTACTGAATTGCGAGCGGGAGCAACTTCACCTCGCCGGTTCTATCCAGCCGCATGGCGCGCTGCTTCTGTTAAGCGAACCGGGTTACACGGTCGTTCAGTGCAGCCAGAATGCGGCTGCCTTCATGGGTATCGCCGGCTCCCTGATCGGTCGCCAGATCGACGATATTCCGGGCGACCTGGCGGAACGGATTCAGCCGCATTTTTCCGATTCCCTACATGAAATCTGCCGCGGTGTCCGCTGCCATATCGGACCCGGCGGCCGTCCATTCGACTGCCTGATCCATCGTCCGCTCGGCGGTGGCCTGATCATCGAGTTGGAAGGCGCTGGCCCATCGGTCGAGCTGTCGACGACGCTGGAAAAGTCGGTTCAGGCGATCATGGCGGCGGCCGGACTGCGCGCGTTGAGCGACGAAACCGCACGTATTTTCAGAACTTTGACCGGCTACGACCGGGTCATGGTCTATCGCTTCGACGACGAAGGCCATGGCGAGGTGCTGTCGGAGGCAAAGGAAGCGGCGCTGGAGCCGTTGCTGGGCAATCGCTACCCGGCGTCCGACATCCCGCAAATCGCCAGACGCCTGTACGAACGCAATCGCATTCGGGTGCTCTACGATGTGAAATATCGGCCGGCGCCGCTGATCCCTGCCCTGTCGCCCATTACCGGCGAGCAACTGGAAATGTCGCTGTGCTTTTTGCGCAGTATCTCGCCGATCCATGTTCAATATCTGAAGAACATGGGCGTGCGCGGCACCCTGGTCGTGTCTCTGATGGTCAACGGCAAACTGTGGGGTTTGGTCTCCTGCCACCATTACGCCCCCCGCTTCATCCATTTCGAGGAACGGGCGGTCTGCGAACTGCTGGCCGAAGCCGTCGCCACCCGGATCGCCGCCCTGGAAAGCTTCGCCCAGGCCCGGGCCGAGTTCTCGGTCAGACGACTCGAACAGCGCATGATCCAGTCCATCTCCCGCGAGGGCGACTGGCGCAGCGCGTTGTTCGACAACTCGACAGCGCTGCTGGAACCAGTCGGGGCGACCGGCGCGGCGTTGCTGTTCGAGGGCGAGGTCCGAACCGTTGGCGATGTACCCAGCACCGCGGCACTGCGCGATATCGGCCGATGGCTGGACCGCCAACAGCCCGGATTGACCGCAACAGCCGCCTTCGGCCGCGACGCCCCGGACTTCGCCAGCCTGACATCGATCGCCAGCGGGCTGCTGGCGGTGCCAATCTCCACAATGCCCGGCGAATATTTGGTTTGGCTGCGCCCGGAGCGGGTCCGCACGGTCACCTGGGGCGGCAACCCGAATGAGCCGCATCTGATGGGCGACGATCCGCTGACCCTGTCGCCGCGCCGGTCGTTCGCACAATGGCATCAACTGGTAGAGGGCACGTCGGATCCCTGGGGCCCCGCCGACCATGCCGCCGGCCGCCTGATCGGCGACACCGTCACCGATGTCGTACTCCAGTTCCGCTCGGTTCGTTCGCTGATCGCGGAGGACCAGTTGAATCAGGTGCGCCGGCAGATCCAGCAATCGGCGAATCCGGTGATTATTACCGACCCGGACGGCATCATCCTGCAGATGAACTCCGCCTTCGATGCGCTGCTGCCGCCGCACACCCGGCGGCCGTCATCCATGGGCGACTTGCGCACGCTGCTGGCCGGCCCGGACGATGCGATCGAGGCATTGCGCAATCTGGTGAAAAGCGGACGCGGCTGGCGCGGGGAAGTCATGCTCGACGGCCGCGGCGGGCAGCCCACCCCGCTGTTGGTCAGGGCCGATCCGGTTTTCGCCCAACGGGACCGGTCGCTGGGGTTCGTGCTGATGTTCACCGACCTGACGGAGCGGCAGGCCGCCGAAGCAGCCCGCCGGCGATTCCAGGAAGGCGTGATCGAGCAGCATCGCCCGATGTCCGGCCGGCTGGATTCCAAGGCCGACCTGGTATTCCGCAACCTGCTGGGCGTGATGGTGGAAAACGCGCAGCTCGCGGCGCTGGAAATCGCCGATGGTGTCGATCCGGCTGAAATGCCGCACATGCTGGAAGCCGTCCGGGCATCGGTGACCCGAACGGCGGAGATGCTGGGATGTTTGATTTGGCACTCATCCAAGGGCGAGGACGGCTGACTTCCTCGGGTCAGTGTCAATTTGACATGACACACACCACAGAAGCGACAACTAACATTGACAGTCACCGATCGATTGCACGATAAAGTCCGGGTGCGCCCTGACCTCGTCCTCGTACCCGCTGTGTTTGTGTCTCTGCTCGCTGGAACGGTTCCGGCATGATGCGTGCTGTCTTCCCGTTCGCCGCGATTGTCGGGCAGGAAGACATGAAGCTCGCGATGATGGCCGCCGCGGTGGATCAGGGGATCGGCGGCGTCCTGGTTTTCGGCGATCGCGGCACGGGTAAATCCACCACCATCCGGGCGCTCGCCGCCCTGCTGCCCACGATGAAAGTCATGGACGGGTGCCGGTATCATTGCGATCCCGCGGTATCGGATCTTTGGTGCGAAGCGTGCCGAACCGCGGGCGATGGCAAAGCCGTGACCGCCCCGGTCCCGGTGGTCGATCTGCCGCTGGGTGCGACGGAGGATCGGCTGGTCGGCGCGCTGGACCTGGAACGCGCCCTGGCTGGATCGAAGGTGTTCGAACCAGGCCTGCTGGCCCGCGCCAATCGCGGTTTTCTTTACATCGACGAGGTCAACCTGCTGGAAGATCATTTGGTCGATCTGCTGCTGGATGTCGCAGCCTCGGGCGAGAACGTCGTCGAACGGGAAGGCCTCAGCGTCCGCCATCCGGCCCGTTTCGTGCTGATCGGCAGCGGCAACCCGGAGGAAGGCGAACTGCGCCCGCAGTTGCTCGACCGGTTCGGCCTGTCGGTGGAGGTGCGAACGCCCCGCGATTTGCCGACCCGGATCGAGGTCATTCGCCGGCGCGACGGTTTCGAGCGCGATCCAGCGGGTTTCACCGAAACCTGGCGCAAGCCGCAGGACAAGCTGCGCCGGCGCATCGTCGCTGCCCGGTCGCGGCTGCCCTCGGTCACCGTCCCCGACATCGCGCTGGAACGCGCCGCGCGGCTGTGCATGGCGCTTGGCACCGATGGCCTGCGCGGCGAACTGACACTGATCCGCACCGCGCGGGCCATTGCAGCGCTGGATGGCGACGAGGAGGTCGCCGACCGGCACCTGCGTCAGATCGCGCCGATGGTCCTGGGGCATCGGCTGAGACGGAACCCGCTGGATGACGCGGTGGCCAGCACGCGGGTTACCCGGGCGGTCGAGGAACTGTTCGGATGACGGCGGGCCGGGCCTGGATCGATGCCCTTCAGGCCACGGCACTGTTCGCGGACGATCCGGTCGGGCTCGGTGGCCTGTGCGTGCGGGCCGGTGCCGGGCCGGTTCGGGATCGGTTTCTGGCGCTGCTGTGGCAGGCTTTGCCAGCAGGCATGCCGGTGCGGCGGTTGCCGCTGCATACGGGCGATGACCGGTTGCTTGGCGGACTCGATCTGTCCGCCACCCTGCAAGCGGGCCGGCCCGTGGTGCAGAAGGGCCTGCTTGCCGAGGCCGACGGCGGGGTTTTGGTCCTCGCGATGGCCGAACGCATCGATGCCGGGGTTGGCGCCAGATTGCGCGCGGCGATGGACTCCGGTTCGGTGACATTGCACCGCGATGGATTGTCCCGTGTGTTACCGGCGCGGTTCGGCATCGTGGCGCTGGATGAGGGCGTGCAGGACGAGCATCCGCCGGCTTCGTTGCTGGACCGGTTCGCGTTCCTGCTGGACCTGACCGGGGTATCGTTGGCCGATCTGGCCGATGTCGCCCCGTTGCCGGAAGCCGCCCGATCGCCACCGACGGACGGCGCGACGGAAGCCATTTGCCACGCGGCGTTCGCGCTGGGGATCGACTCGCCGCATCCGCCGCTGCTGGCCTTGCGCGCGGCCCGGGTCGCGGCGCGCCTTGCCGGACGCGAACAGGTCGCGGAGGCCGATCTTGCACTGGCCGCGCGTCTGGTGCTGGCGCCGCGAACGATGTGCTTGCCGCCGGACGGGGAAACCCGCGGCGAACCGGAACCGGCGGCGAACGCACCGGACGATCCCGGGGACGATCCCGGGGACGATGCGGGAAACGATCTGTCGGCTGCGGACAAACCGCTGGAAGATAGGGTGCTGGACGCCGCGAAAGCCGCGCTGCCGGCCGATCTGCTGTCGCAACTGGCCAGTACGGATGCCGCCCGCGGGCTGGTTCGGGCACCCGGGCGGGCCGGACAGGCCAGATTTTCCATCAAGCGCGGACGCCCCGTTGGCACCAGGCCGGGGGATCCGCGCGACGGCGCCAGGCTTCACCTGCTGGAGACTTTGAAGGCCGCCGCGCCGTGGCAGCGTCTGCGTGGCAAGACAGACCGGTTCAAAGTGTGCCGACAAGATTTTCGTATCGTTCGCTTTCGCCAGCGGATCGGCACAACCACGGTGTTCGCGGTCGATGCCTCCGGTTCCGCCGCACTGAACCGGCTGGCGGAGGCCAAGGGCGCTGTGGAACTGCTGCTGGCGGACTGCTATGTCCGGCGCGATCAGGTCGCCTTGATCGCCTTCCGGGGCAATGCGGCCACCTTGCTGCTGCCGCCGACCGGGTCGTTGCCGCGGGCGAAGCGCGGTCTGGCCGGTTTGCCGGGCGGCGGCCCGACACCGCTGGCCGCGGGGATCGAGGCAGCGATGACCCTGGCCGAAACCATCCGCCGCTCCGGCCGCACGCCGGTTGTCACGCTGCTGACGGATGCAAGGGCAAACGTCGCGCGCGACGGGGGCACCGGCCGCCAGCATGCCGAGGCCGATGCGATGGCCAGTGCCCTGACCCTGCGCGCCAGCGGCGTGGCCGCGCTGCTGATCGATACCTCGCCGCGTCCGAACCCGTTCGCCGCGCGATTGGCGGCGGAAATGCGGGCGCGCTACCTGCCGCTTCCCTATGCCGACGCATCCTCGCTGTCCCGCGCGATCCGGGAAGCGGGTGCGGCATGACCCGGCGGCTGAACTGGGAGCGCGACGGCCGGGACTGGCCGAACCGCGCGTCCAGCCGCTTCGTGACCGCCGGTGGGCTGCGGTGGCATGTTCAGGTTCAGGGGTCGGGACCGGCGGTGCTGCTGATCCACGGGACTGGTGCATCCACCCATTCCTTCCGGGATTCGATGCCGATACTGGCGGCGGATTTCACCGTCGTCGCGCCCGATCTGCCAGGGCATGGCTTTACCGGCGAGCCGATGCGGCAATCCGGCTTCGCGTTGCCATCGGTCGCCAGCGGCATCGCGGCCTTACTGCGCCAGCTTGGGTTGCGGCCGATCCTGGCGGCGGGCCATTCGGCCGGCGCGGCGGTGGCGATTCGCATGGCCCTGGATGGCCTGATCTCGCCCGAGGCGATTTTCAGTCTGAACGGCGCGCTGCTTCCCTTCCCCGGCATTGCCAACGGCTTGTTGGGACCCGCCGCCCGGTTTCTGGCCAGTTCCTCCCTGACGGCCCGGGCGCTGACGCTGTTCACCGGCTCTCGCCCGTCGGTGGAGCGGCTGATCGGATCGACGGGCTCCCGCATCGATCCGCTCGGCATGCGTCTGTACGCCCGGTTGACCGCCAATGCCGGGCATGTCCACGGGGCGCTGGCGCTGATGGCACACTGGGATTTGCATCCGCTGGTCCGTGACCTGCCACATTTGACGTCCGACCTGATCCTGGTGACCGGCAGCCAGGACGGCATGGTGCCGCCCGCACAGGCACATCGCATCAAGACGCTGCTGCCTAAAGCCGAACTGATATCGATGAAGGGTCTCGGCCACCTCGCGCATGAAGAACGGCCCGCGGAGATCGCCACGCTGCTAAGAACGCGGGTGCTTCATGCAACTGCCGCCTGACCATCCGCAACGGCAAGAGTTGAACGACGAGGTTCACGCCCGTCCGCCCGAACCGCTGATCGCGCCGACCCGGCTGTCCTATCTGGCGTTGCTGTGCGACGCGGCCCAGCGCGAGGCCGGTTGGGCGGCGGTCTGCGATCTGTGCAGCCGCTTCAATGTGGAGCCCCCGTCGAACAGCGTGCTGCACTTCACCGCCGACCTGGGCGGCTTTCGCCTGAAATGGGAACGGCATACCGAATTCATCCGCTACATGTTCATCGTCGAGGGCGGTACGGGCGATCCGTTCGATCGGCCGGCCATCGCGGCTGTGCCGGCGGATTGGGTATCCGCCCTGCCCGGCCAGGTGATGGTTGCCGCCCACGCGGCCTTGATCGCGGCCGAACCGGGCGGGTTGGACCCGCGCGCCATCGGCAGCGGGTGGTTTGGCGGCAATGTCCCGGTCGGTGCCGCCATTTCGGATGGGGCGGCGACCGCGCTGACGGATTTCCGCGTGCATGACGGGGGATTCAGCCGGCACCTGCTGTTGGATCACGCCACGACACCGTGGCAGGCCGGGCGGGTGGCGCAACGGCTGCTGGAAATAGACACCTACCGCATCATGGCGCTGCTGGCGCTTCCCGTCGCGCGGGCTGCCGGCCCGTTGCTGGCATCGTGGGAACGCGAACTGGCGCGGATCACCGCATCGATGGTATCGGCGGCCGAAGCCGACGAACCGGCGTTGCTGGACCGCTTGACCCAGCTTGAAGCCCAGATCGAAAATCAGCAATCCGAGACGCGATATCGTTTCGGGGCCGCCGACGCCTATCACGACCTTATGCAGCGACGTATCGACGAACTGCGCGAACAGCGCATTCCGGGATTGCAGACCTTTCGGGAATTCACCGAACGGCGGCTGGCCCCGGCGATGAGCACCTGCCGTTCGATCGCTATCCGGCAAGAATCGCTATCGCAACGGGTCGCCCGCGCAACCCGCTTGCTATCGACCCGCGTCGATTTGAAACGAGAACAACAAAATCAAGAACTGCTGGCGTCGATGAACAGCCGAGCACGGTTGCAGTTGAGGCTGCAATCGACGGTGGAGGGACTGTCGGTTGCAGCCGTAACTTATTATGTTTCGGCATTGGTCGGGCATGCGGCAGAGGCGCTGAAGGCTGTCGGCGTGCCTATCGAGCCGGATCTGGCGATCGGCATCAGTATTCCGATCGTCGCGATCGTTGCATGGCTGGGAATTCACCATATCCGCAAAGTCGTTACGAATCCGACGAAGTACTAGCGATGCAGGCGCTGTTCTCCTCGCCGCATCTGATCGATCTGGTGCTGCTTTTTACGGCGGTGGAAGCGGCGGTGCTGGTGGCAGCGGCGAAGCGGCCGATCGGGGGCGTGGCGATGCTGCTGCTTCCGGGGGTTTGCCTGATGCTTGGCATCCGCGCGGTTCTGGCCGGCGCGGCGTGGCCGTGCCTGCCGGTGGCATTGGCCGGGGCATTGGTCAGTCATCTGGCGGATGTGCGGGTGCGGCTGGATCGATAAAACGGCACTGGCTAAAACTGTCATCTTATGTTTACAGTCCACACATGGACTCGTTGACACCGAATGACACCGTCCACCCTGCCTTCGATCCGCGCCCGCACGCAGTGGTGATCGGCGCCGGGCTCGGTGGTCTCGCGGCGGCGATCCGCCTCGGTGCCCGCGGCTACCGCGTCACCATCCTGGAACGGCTTGGCGCACCCGGCGGGCGGGCCTCGGTCTTCCGTCAGGACGGCTTCACCTTCGATGCCGGCCCGACGATCCTGACCGCGCCATTCCTGCTGGAGGAGCTTTGGCGCCTATGCGGCCGATCCATGGCGGACGACCTGACGCTTGTTCCAGTGTCGCCGTTCTACCGCATCCGGTTCGATGACGGGTCCGTCTTCGATTGCTCCGGCGATCCAGCCGCCATGCGGGCGGAAGTCGCCAAATTCTCGCCCGCCGATGTGGACGGGTACGAGCGGTTCATGCGGCTGAGCGAAACCACCTGCCGCATCGGGTTTCAGCAGTTGGGCGACGTGCCGTTCGGTTCGATCCGCGACATGGCGCGCGTCACGCCGGATCTGCTCCGCCTGGGCGGCTTGCGCAGCGTTTATTCGCTGGTCAGCAGGTTCATCGAGGATGAACGCCTGCGCATCGTGTTCAGCTTCCATCCGCTGCTGATCGGCGGCAATCCGTTCACCGCCAGCGCGATCTATACGCTGATCCCCTATCTGGAACGCCGCTGGGGCGTGCATTTCGCCATGGGCGGCACCGGACAGGTCGTCACCGGTCTGGCGCGTCTGATCCAGGATCGTCAAGGCAACACCATCCGCTACCACGCCGATGTGGATCGAATTCTGCTGGCCCACGGCCGGGTCAACGCGGTGCGGCTGACGTCCGGGGAGACGGTCCCCGCCGATATCGTGGTATCCAACGCCGATTCCGCCTGGACCTATGGAAAGCTGCTGCCGCCCGAGGCCCGCCGCCGCTGGACCGACCGCAAGCTGAAGCGGACCGATTACTCCATGGGCCTGTTCCTTTGGTACTTTGGCACCGACCGGCGCTACGAGGACGTCGCCCATCACACTATTCTGCTGGGACCGCGTTATCGCGGCCTGCTGCGCGATATCTTCACCCGAAAGGTGCTGGCCCGGGATTTCTCGCTGTATCTGCATCGTCCGACGGCGACCGACCGGTCCCTCGCACCCCCGGGCTGCGATGCGTTCTACGTGCTGTCGCCCGTGCCGAACCTGTGCGGGGATACGGATTGGCGAACCACCGCCGAACCTTACCGGCAGGCCATTGCCGAACACCTGTCGGCGACCGTTCTGCCGGACCTTCAGGCCCGGGTGATCAGCTCCAGGCTGATGACTCCGCTGGATTTCCAGGATCGCCTGTGCGCCTGGCAGGGCTCCGCTTTCGGGATGGAACCGGTGCTGCTGCAAAGCGCATGGTTCCGCCCGCATAACCGCAGCGAGGATGTCCCCGGCTTGTATCTGGTCGGCGCCGGAACCCACCCCGGGGCCGGCGTTCCAGGCGTATTGTCCTCGGCCAAAGTCCTCGATCGTGTGGTGCCGCATGCAGCCGCTCTCTGACCTCGACGCATGCCGCGCTTTGCTGCGCGGCGGCTCCAAAAGCTTTGCCGCGGCGGCAAGATTGCTGCCCGCCCGTGTCCGCGATCCGGCGATCGCGCTGTACGCGTTCTGCCGGGAAGCGGATGACGTGATCGACAGTCAGGGCGGCGGCATCGGCTGGGTGCGCCAACGCCTGGGTCTCGCCTATGAAGGCCGTCCGCTGGACATTCCCGCCGACCGGGCGTTCGCCGGGGTGGTGGAGCGGTTCGCGATACCGCGTGCGTTGCCGGACGCGCTGCTGGAAGGGTTTGCGTGGGACGCCGCGGGGCTGCGTTACGCCGATCTGCCGGCATTGCGCGCCTATGCCGTGCGGGTCGCCGGTTCGGTTGGCGCCATGATGGCGGTGTTGATGGGCGTGCATGACCCCGGCCGGCTGACGGCGGCGATCCACCTTGGGGTCGCGATGCAGTTGTCCAACATCGCGCGCGATGTCGGCGAGGATGCGCGTAACGGCCGGCTGTATCTGCCGCTTTGCTGGCTGGCGGATGCCGGAATCGACGCGGACCGGTTCCTGGCTGCCCCCGCCCATTCGGCCGCGTTGGGCGGCGTGGTTGCCCGCCTGCTGCGGGTCGCCGACGATCACTATCGCCTTGCGAGTGCTGGAATCGCTCGGTTGCCGATCGGCTGCCGCATGGGGATTGGCGCCGCTGGACTGTTGTATGCCGAAATCGGCCACGAGGTCGCCCGGCGTGGGATGGATGCGGTAACCGGCCGAGCGGTGGTGTCCGGCCGCCGGAAGGTTGGGGTGCTGGCGGCGGGGTTGGCCGGAGTGGTGTTGCCGGTGCGGCCGTTGTCAGGCGTCGGTGTGCCGGAGGGCGCTTTTCTGATGGACGCCGTGGTCCAATCCGCGCCTCGCCCCGTAAACGCCGGGGCGCCGTGGTGGTCGATCGCCGATCGTACGCGCTGGACGATCGAACTGTTCATGCGCCTGGAACAACGGGAGCGTGTGCAGACGGAGGCATGAGATGCAGACTTGGTTCGGGATTAGCTGGCCCAGCGGCGTCCAGTGGGAATGGGCGATCGGCGAGTTCGCGGTCTTGGGCTTTCTGTTCTGGGAACTGTTCAGTCTGCGGCGCACCCGGCGCCGTGACAGGCGCAAGGCGGCGGACGCCGAGTGGACACCGCCTGGCCAGTAGGCTCAGCGGAGTCCGGGCTTTGGGACCGCGATGACGGGCTAATTCCGGGCTGGGCTGGAACCTGATATCTTGCCCGCGACCCTTGGCATCCGGAACGGCAGCATCGCCTGGACCCATGACGAAGCGAACCGATCCAGCACAAGGGCCTCATGGAAGCCGGTGGAGCGGTGGCCGGATACTGTCGCGGAAACCAGCGACCGAGCATAGAAAGGCGTATCCTCCAGGGTGCCGGTGAGGGATGGCGCCGCACCGCGCATAAAGCGTGGCACGCGCCACAATGTCCGCGGGAGCGAGGACACCGGGCCGGGGTCGAAATCACGCATCCCGCCTTTTGCGTCGTAGCGGCGGGCATGAAGCGCCGAACCGTCCCGGCGCTGCACGTCATAGACGATGGCGGTGCCGCCAGGGACGGGCGTTCGGCTCCAGTCCCACCGCACGAAATCGGCTTCCAGCGGCCGATCGCCATTGTTGGTGTCGAAATAGGCGGATCCCGACCAGCGCAGGTCCGGGCGGTCGAACCTGATTTCGGCACGCGCACAGGGGGCGATCGGCTGCCAGCGGTGGCGCCCGGCGGTGTCCAGAACCAGCGGGGCGTGTTCGACGGCGGACGGATACAGCCGCACCGTGCCCCTGATCGAACGTGGCAGCGGCACCGATATTTCCCGGATCTCCACGGTCAGCGCGGTGCCGTCCCAGGACATCGTGCTGGGTCCTATCGCCAGGAAATCGCGCCCCCGCGATACCGCCTCTGCCCCCCGCTCGGTCATCGACCAGCGTTTTTTCCTGCCATAAAGGGCGACATTCAATGCGCAGTGCTGCATGGGATCGCCGCCGCCCCGCCGTCGCGACCATGCGTAATAGGGCGAGAAGACGCTGCCCAGGAAGGCAATCACGGTAATTCCATGGGCGCCGTCGTCGCTGATGGCATCGACGTACCACCAGACGTAGCCACCCGACGGCGGAGTCAGCCTGAAGTCAGGTCCCGCAGGACACGCGCCGCCGCCAGGCGGCCAGACAGCACCGCCATCGGCACGCCCGGCCCCGGGTGGACGCTGCCCCCCGCCAGATACAATCCCGGCATCGCGCTGCGGGAACCCGGACGGCGAAACGCCGCCGTCGCCCCATGCACCGCCCGCCCGTACAGCGCGCCGCCCGTGGCTGGGAACATCGCCGCGAACCCGGCCGGCGTCGTCACCGTCATCGCGCCCGGGTCCACGGTCAGTCCGCAGCGCCGCAGTTGGTCGAACGTCCTTGTCGCGCATTGGCCAATCTCCTTGGGTGACGGATCCAGGCCGGCCGGGGCGTTGATCAGCACCAGCAGCCGATCCATCCGGCGACCGGGCTGCTGGCCGGGCAGGCCGCGATCCTGCGCGCAGACATAGACCGTGGGTTCGGCTGGCAGGCCGCGGCGGCGAAACAGGGTGTCGAACTCGGCGCCATGGTCGCGATTGAAGAACACGTTGTGGCGATCCAACGGGAACCCGCCGGTCGGCGCCGTCAATGTCCAGGTGATCGCGGACAATGAGCGGTCTTCTGGCCGGGTCGGCGGCACCGCGCGCCTGGAAGCCAGCCCAAGGGCACCGTCAGCCAAGGCGGCGCAGTCGGCGTTGCATATCACGGCATCGGACTCGATATGTTCGCCGCTGGCCAGGACGACGCCGCTGGTCCGGCCACCGCGAACCAGGATTTCCGCGACGCGGGCGTTGAACCGTTGGACGGCACCAAGGCGGGCGGCGAGACCGGCGAGGGCCGACGCCAACCGGCCCATGCCACCCTCGACCAGCCAGACTCCACGCTGCTCGACATGGGCGATCAACATCAGTGTCGCCGGGGCCAGGAACGGCGAAGACCCGCTGTAGGTGGCGTAGCGAGCGAACAACTGACGTAACCTGGGGTCCCGGAAGTGCTCACCCAGGGCTTTCCACATTGTGGCAAATGCCGATATCCCGGCCATCCGCACCAGCCCGGCCGTCGCGGTCAACGCCAGCATCGATGGCTTCTGCGCCTGCATGAACGGCTGATCCAGCGTTTCGAACACGCGCCTGGCCCGCGTGCAAAATGCCCGGTATCCGGCCGCCTCCGTCGAACCGGCGAACGCCGCGATGGCGTCGGCCGATCGATCGGTATCGGCGAACAGATCGAGCCGTTCGGTGTCGTTCCAGGCATGCCGCGCGAGGATTTCGGCGGGGTGGAGGGTCAGACAGGCATCGAGGGTGGTGCCGGCATCGTGGAACAGCGATTCGAACACCCAGCGCATGGTCAGCACAGTCGGGCCGGAATCGATGCCGGCGGTATCGACCCGGATTTTGCCGCCGGGTGTTGGCGCCTGTTCCAGCATCGTGACCGCGACGCCCTGCCTGGCCAGGTCGATGGAAGCCGCCAGACCGCCGGCGCCGGCGCCGATCACGGTGACTCGGGGGGATCGCAGCGGCTTGGCTCCTATTTTGCGATTGACTTGAGTGTCAGATATACATGACACTTCTAACTGACAACTATAATAGACACGCGGAGGGAAGATCGCCATGGATGCCGTCACCCGGATCGAGCGAACCCTGTCAGCCTCGCTGGATCGTGTCGATACGACAGCCGGACCGAAACTGCTCGCCGCCGCCATGCGCCATGCGGTGTTTCCGCGCGGTGCGCGGATCCGGCCCCGGCTGTGCCTGGCCGTGGCCGAGGCGTGCGGCGGGGACGACCCGGCGGCCGCGAATGGCGCGGCGGCGGCGATCGAGTTCATGCACTGCGCATCGCTGATCCACGACGACCTGCCCTGCTTCGACAACGCGGACACACGCCGGGGGCGGCCCTCGGTGCATCGCGCGTTCGGCCAGCCGCTGGCCGTTCTGGCCGGGGATGCACTGATCGTCCTGTCGTTTCAGACCATTGCCTGGGGTGCCAGCGCATCGCCGGCGCGTCTGGCGTCGCTGATCGTGGCAATGGCTCAGGCCACGGGCCTGCCGTCCGGGATCGCCGCGGGTCAGGCATGGGAGTGCGAATCCTCCATCGACCTTGGCGAATACCAGCGGGCCAAGACCGGAGCACTGTTCGCCGCCGCCACCGTTTTGGGCGCCGCGGCGAGCGGGGCGGAACCGGAACAGTGGCGGACCCTGGGTGAACGGCTGGGCGAGGCGTATCAGGTCGCCGACGACATCGCCGATGTGTTGTCCGGCCAGGCAGACCTGGGCAAGCCAACCGGCCAGGACCTCGCACTGGGCCGGCCGAACGCCGCGCTGTCTATGGGTGTTGACGGTGCGATGCGGCATCTGGAGCGCCTGGCGGCGGCGGCGGCGGAGTCCATTCCACCCTGCCCCGGTGCGGCGGACCTGAAGGCACTCACGCTGGGGGAAGCGCGCCGGCTGCTGCCGAAGGATCTGTCGCAGCGCGCGGCGTGACCTTGGGGGACCGCTGGTTCGCATGGCGCAACCGGGTGCTGGCCAATCCGGGGTTTCAGCGCTGGGCCGCCACCTTCCCGCTGACCCGCTCGATTGCTCAACGCCGGGCGGCGGCGCTGTTCGATCTGTGCGCGGGGTTCGTCTATAGTCAGGTCCTGCTGGCGTGCGTCCGGTTGCGCCTGTTCGACGCCCTGAAAAATGGGCCGATCTCTGCTGAAACCCTGCCGCTGCCGCCGGACGCGGCGTCGCGTTTGCTGGAAGCCGCGGCGGCACTGCGCCTGCTGGAGCGCCGGGGCAAAAACAGCTTCGGCCCGGGTGTTTTGGGCGCCGCGCTGACCGGGAACCCCGGGATCATGGCGATGATCGAGCATAACAGCCTGTTTTACGCCGATTTGGGCGACCCTGTGGCGTTGCTGCGGGGTGACCGGCGGGACACGGGACTCGGCCGGCTTTGGCCGTATGCGAAAGGCCCCCGGCCGGCCGGACTGCATGAGGCGGACGTGGCCGCCTACACGACTTTAATGTCCGGGTCCCAACCCATCGTGGCGGAGGACATCCTGGCCGCCTGCCGTCTGGATCGGTACCGGTGCCTGCTGGACGTGGGCGGGGGCGAAGGGACATTTCTGATCCAGGCCGCCGCGACGGCGCCGGACCTGCGGCTGATGCTGTTCGATCTGCCGGCGGTGGCGAACCGGGCGCATTCCCGATTCGCCGACGCCGGCCTGACGGATCGCGCCCGGACGTTCGGCGGCGACTTCCGAACCGATGCCCTGCCGTCCGGGGCCGATATCGTGTCGCTGGTCCGCGTCATTCACGATCACGACGACGGGCAGGCACTCGCTATCATGTCAGCCGCCTGGCAGGCGCTGCCCCCGAACGGAACGCTGCTGCTTGCCGAACCGATGGCTGGAACCCCGAAAGCTGGCGGTGTGGAGGCCTATTTCGCGCTGTACCTGCTGGCGATGGGCAGCGGCCGGCCCCGACGGCCCGCCGAACTGACGAGCATGCTGCACAGCGCCGGCTTCACCCGCGTCCGGCTGCTGGCGACGCGGCGACCGATGCTGGTGCGCGTGTTGTTAGCGGTGAAATAGCGCCGAAACGTAAATCTTAGTTGACATGTATGATCGTCAATCTACGATGACATCAAGACCCAAGTCCAATGCCCGAACGGCTTGGCAGGAGGTGCGGGATGGAAGCCTACGCAGTCGTTCTGAACAGGCCCGAAAGCCTTTCGGTGAACCGAGTGGATCTGACCCCGCCTGGTAAGTCGGACGTGGTGGTGGATATCGACTTCAGCGGGATCAGCACCGGCACGGAGCGTCTGCTGTTTCAAGGCCGCATGCCCCCTTTCCCCGGCATGGGCTACCCGCTGGTGCCCGGCTATGAATCCGTCGGCCGAATCGTCGAAGGCCCGCGCAGCGGGCAGTCTGTCTTTGTCCCGGGTGCCAGCTGCTTCGGCGAAATCCGCGGTCTGTTCGGCGGTTCCGCCTCGCGGCTGGTAGTGCCGGCCGCCAAGGCCATGCCGATCGACTCCACGCTGGGCGATCGCGGCATCCTGATCGCGCTGGCCGCCACCGCCCAACATGCGATCGCAGGACATGAACCACCGGATCTGATCGTCGGCCATGGCGTGGTCGGCCGGCTGCTGGCCCGGCTGGCGGTCGCGGCCGGCGGTGCGCCCGTGGTGTGGGAAACCAACCCGGTTCGCATGGGCGGCGCAGTCGGCTATGCGGTCACCCACCCCGAGAACGACGCCCGACGCGATTACCGGTGCATCTGCGACGCCAGCGGCGACCCGGCATTGCTCGACACGCTGATCGGCCGGATCGCACCGGCCGGCGAAATCGTGCTGGCGGGCTTCTACGCCGAACGCCTGTCCTTCGCCTTCCCGATGGCCTTCATGCGTGAGGCGCGGATTCGCATCGCCGCCCAGTGGCAGCCGGCGGACCTGGAAACCGTTCGCATCATGACCGGCGACGGACGCCTGTCGCTGGACGGTCTGATCACCCATCGCGCCGCCGCCGACGACGCGGACAGCGCCTATCGCACGGCGTTCGGCGACGCCGCCTGCCTGAAAATGATCCTGGATTGGAGCGCCCGCGCATGAATGCACCCTTCGATGCAGCCCTGTCCCGGCTTCGCGCCGAAGCGGCAATCGAACCGGATGCCCCGGTGACCGGTTCGGTGAAGAAGGAAACCCAGATCGTCGCCATCTACGGTAAGGGCGGGATCGGCAAGAGCTTCACCCTGGCCAACCTGTCCTACATGATGGCCCAGCAGGGCAAGCGCGTCCTGCTGATCGGTTGCGACCCGAAAAGCGATACCACATCGCTGCTGTTCGGCGGGCGAAGCTGCCCGACCATCATCGAAACCTCCTCCAAAAAGAAACTCGCTGGCGAGGCGGTGAAGATCGGCGACGTTTGCTTCAAGCGCGACGGCGTGTTCGCCATGGAACTCGGCGGGCCGGAGGTCGGACGCGGCTGCGGCGGACGCGGCATCATCCATGGGTTCGAGCTGCTGGAAAAGCTGGGCTTCCATGACTGGGGCTTCGACTACGTGCTGCTGGACTTCCTGGGCGACGTGGTCTGCGGCGGCTTCGGCCTGCCGATTGCGCGCGACATGTGCCAGAAGGTGATCGTGGTCGCATCGAACGACCTTCAGTCGTTGTACGTCGCCAACAACGTCTGCTCCGCGGTCGATTACTTCCGCAAGCTGGGCGGCAATGTCGGCGTCGCCGGCATGGTCGTCAACAAGGACGATGGCACCGGCGAGGCGCGGGCTTTCGCCGAAAAGGTGGGCATTCCGGTCCTGTCGGCCATCCCCGCCGACGACGATATCCGCCGCAAGAGCGCCAGCTATGAGATCATCGGCAAACCCGGCGGGCGCTGGGCCGGGGTGTTCGAGCAACTGGCCGAACAGGTGGCAATCGCGCCCCCTGTTCGCCCCTCGCCGTTAACCCAGGACGGGCTGCTCGGTCTGTTCTCGGGCGACGCCGTGGGGCGCGACGTGGTGCTGGACCCGGCGACGGCCGAGGATATGTGCGCCGCCGCGGTGCTGGAGAAGCCCTCCCTCGAAGTTATTTACGAGGGGTCCTGACGTCATGGACGGATGTCACGGCGGACGGGACACCATGCAACAGGCTGCCCGGGTTGCCGGCAAGAGCGAGTCGCTGGACAAGCTGTTGACCGACTATCCCAGCGGGCCGCATGACCAGCCGCAATCGATGTGTCCGGCATTCGGGTCGTTGCGTGTTGGCCTGCGCATGCGCCGCACCGCCACCATCCTGTCCGGCTCCGCCTGCTGCGTCTATGGACTGACTTTTACCTCGCACTTCTATGGCGCCAAACGCTCTGTCGGTTACGTGCCGTTCAACTCCGAAACGCTGGTGCGCGGGCAACTGTACGAAGACATTCGCAACGCGGTGTATGAGGTCGCGAAGCCGGCCGACTATGACGCGGTGGTGGTCATCAACCTGTGCGTGCCCACCGCATCGGGCGTGCCGCTGGACCGGTTGCCGAAAGCCATAGACGGTGTGCGGATCATCGGAATCGATGTCCCGGGGTTCGGTGTTCCCACCCATGCCGAGGCCAAGGACGTGCTGGCCGGGGCCATGTTGCGCTATGCCCGCACCGAAGCCGGGGCCGGCCCGGTCGCCCGGCCCCGATCGGTTTCGTCCATGCCAACGGTCACGTTGATTGGCGAATTGTTTCCGCTGGACCCCCCGGGGGTCGGCGCGATCCTGGCACCGATGGGCCTGGCGGTCGGCCCATCTGTGCCGCCGCGCGAATGGCGCGATCTGTACGGCGCACTGGACTGTGCGGCCGCGGCGGCAGTGCATCCGTTCTACACCGCATCGATCCGCGAAATGCAGGCCGCGGGGCGCCCGGTGGTTGGCTCCGGCCCGGTCGGCGAGGAAGGCACCGCGGACTGGCTGGACAGCATCGCCGCCGCCACCGGAATCAGTGCCGCCGCGGCGAAGGCCAAGGCGCTGCCGGCAATCCGGGCGGCGATCGCCGAGAATCAGATCGAGGCGCGTATGACGGTTTCGGGATATGAAGGATCGGAGCTGCTGGTCGCGCGCCTGCTGATCGAAGCCGGCGCGGACGTTCCTTATGTCGGCACAGCCTGTCCGCAAACCGCATGGAGCGAGCCGGATCGGGCCTGGCTGGCCGCGCAGGGCACCCATGTGCAGTTCCGGGCGTCGCTGGAGCAGGATATGGCGGCGATGCTGGAGGTGCGGCCCGATCTGGCGGTCGGCACCACGCCGCTGGTGCAGAAGGCCAAGGCACTGGGCATTCCCGCGCTTTACTTCACCAATATGGTATCGGCGCGTCCGTTGTTCGGTTCGGCGGGGGCTGGCGCACTGGCGGCGATCGTCGCGGCGCAAACCAAGGGCCGCGACCGTTTCTCTCGCATGGTGAGTTTTTTCGACAAGGTCGGATCGGGCGAAACCGCCGGCTATGGCTGGACCGATGTGCCGAAGGATCCGCCCGGGGCGAAAGACCGTTTACGCAAGGCGCGCGAGGCGAAAGCCAAGGCCGCCATGGCCGTGGGGACCTGACGCCATGCTGGTGCTGGATCATGACCGGGCGGGTGGCTACTGGGGCGCGGTTTACACGTTTACCGCCGTTCGCGGACTGCGTGTGGTGATCGACGGCCCGGTGGGCTGCGAGAACCTGCCGGTCACCGCGGTATTGCACTACACCGACGCGCTGCCGCCGCACGAATTGCCTGTCGTGGTAACGGGTTTATCCGAGGAAGAATTGTCTCGGAACGGCACCGAAGATGCGATGCGCAGAGCGGCGGGCACAGGGGATCAGGATATGCCGGCGGTGGTGGTAACGGGAAGCATCGCCGAAATGATCGGCGGCGGCGTGACACCCGAGGGGTCCAATCTTCGCCGTTTCGTTCCAAGGACGATCGATGAAGACCAGTGGCAGGCGGCGGATCGCGCGATCTACTGGCTGTGGACCGAATTCGGATCGAAACGGCCGAAGCCGTATCAACGCGCCCCGGGTGCCAAGCCGCGCGTGAATATAATCGGCCCCATCTACGGAACCTTCAACATGCCATCCGACCTGGCGGAAATACGCCGCCTTGTCGAGGGTATCGGCTGCGAGATCAACCTTACCTTCCCGATCGGCGCTCACATCGACGATATCGCGCGCCTTCCCCAAGCCGACGTGAACGTCTGCATGTACCGTGAATTCGGCCGCAAGCTTTGCGAGGAGCTTGACCGTCCGTATTTGCAAGCGCCGATCGGGCTTTTTACCACCACCAGCTTCTTGCGGAGACTGGGAGAACTGACCGGGCTGGATCCCGAACCGTTCATCGAGCGTGAGAAGCACACTACGATCAAGCCGATCTGGGATTTGTGGCGCAGCGTGACGCAGGATTTTTTTGCCACGGCGACTTTCGGTGTGGTGGCGACGGACACCTATGCCCGTGGGTTGCAACGCTTCCTGGGCGAGGAGATGGGTATCCCCTGTACGCTGGCGGTGTCGCGCGGCGCCGGGATCAAGCCCGACAATGCCGCCGTGCGGGCCGCGCTGCGGGCCAAACCGCCACTGGTTCTGTTTGGGTCTTATAACGAACGCATGTATGCCGCCGAGGCCGGCAACCGGTCCATGTATATACCGGCTTCGTTTCCCGGTGCGATCGTCCGCCGGGCGACCGGCACACCGTTCATGGGATATGCCGGGGCGACTTATATCGTGCAGGAATTCTGCAACGC
>JAJZEV010000048.1:3136-9217 GCA_021805665.1 Pseudomonadota bacterium | reverse complement strand
CGTGGGTTCATGCCACCCGGAGCGGTATCTTTGGACGGCGGGTCAGATCGTACGGATCCAGTCCGCGGTCAGTCGCAACGCTCGGGCCCAGTCGGTGCGCGGCGACCACGCGACTTCACGCTCGATGCGGGCGATGTCGAGAATACTCACAGGAACATCGGTCGCGCGCCCGGGCTTATGGATCCGTTGGACGTCCGGTTGACCGAGGGCCTCGGCGACATCGCGCACGACCTCCAGGACGCTCCGGCCGATACCGGAGCCAACGTTGAACAAGGTGTGTGAACCGCCGTAGGTGACGGCAGCCAGCAGTGCCTCGATGACGTCGTCGATATAGATGTAATCGCGGACGACCTGACCGTCGCCCCAGATTTCGATCGGTTGTCCCCGCGAGATGCGATGCATCAGACTGGCTATCAGGCCTTGCCGTCGATCCGGGCTCTGATACGGGCCAAACGGGTTGGCCACCCGTAAGACACAGAAGTCCTGGCCATGCAGGTGGTGATAGAGAGCGAGGTATTTCTCAATCGCCAGCTTGCTGATCCCATAGGCGGAGATCGGGTCAGTCGGGGCCGTTTCAGGAATCGGAATGGCGTTAGGGATGCCATAGACAGTGCCACCGGAGGAGACGAATAGAATTTTGCGCACCTTCGCCGCTCGGCAAATTTCCAGCAGTTGCAGGCTCGGTACCGCGGAACTCAGCAGATCGCCCAGAGGATCCTTGTTCGAACTATCGGGAATGCTGCCACCGAGCAGGTGAAATACGATGTCGCACCCGTCCAAGGCCCGGGCGACGGCGGTCCGGTCGCTGAATTCGCCGCTGGTCCAGGTGACCCCGTCCAAAGCGGCAGGGTAGGTGCGGCTGCGGCTGTACCCGCGCACCGATGCACCCCGGGTTAGCAGCGCCTTGCAGAGGTGGGTTCCAATAAACCCACCGCCGCCGAGCACGACGCATTGCATGCCGCTTAGGGTGGTGATCTTAGAGGTCATGTAACGCGGCCCTGACGATGAACTGGTCCAATTGCGTGGGTCGAGAGAGTGTCAATGGTAGGCGGATTCAAGTTCTGGAGCAAACACCTCCAACGGTTTCATTCGTTAGCCTGCCAGTCCGGCTAACAGTGCCCTGGAATGCTCACCCGGCGTCGCGAAGTCCAGCGTCTGGCGCGGCCGATAGCTCATATCAATAAATGACACCACAAGAGCCAAAATGACCGAGCGCGCCGCTGGGCAAATGTGAGAATACCTGACCACAGGGGCCAGTCCGTTGTCCCCCGATCGCCAATACACCAAAATATTATCGGCTTTTGTTCCTATATACCTTCTATTGAATTTTATCAATCCAGCCGTACCTGCTATCCCCCGAACCCAGGATAGGAAATCATTGGTAGCCCCACATAACCATATGATCTAACCAGCCAGTGCCCATGCGCGCCGCTCAGACCATCCGTACCTCCGCGTTTAAGGCCACGTGCCTGACCATCTTCAATCGCCTGGTTCATTCGGTTGAGTCCCTCCAACAAGGGAACCCCCGCTCACCTCCGCCGCCCCAATCGACGGATTTCTTCCCCCGGCGACCTTCACGCCGCGCCAAACGGATCGGCCAATCGCCGCCTGCCGATCAGGGCTTCGAACTCAAGTTACAGCCTGTAGACAATTCAACTGATGGTTGATTCGATGCGGCATGCTTGGATTCGGAGCCACATGCCATGTCACGCGACCTCGCCGCGCAGTCTGGAAAGTCACGCCTGTCGGTGCTTCTGGAGCATCTCTCCACGATCGACGATCCGCGCGATGTCCGGCGGATCCTGCATCCGCTGGCGGAGATACTGTTCCTGGTGGTTTGCGGCACGATCGCGGATTGCGACGATTGCGACGATATCGCTGGCTGGGGTGAGGCCCATCTCGATTTCCTTCGCCGGCATCTGCCCTTTACCCATGGCGTGCCCGGTGGACGATGGCTCACGATCCTGATGAACCGGGTCAGCCCCGCGTTGCTTCAGGCCGCGTTCATCGCCCGGGCGCAGTGTCACCGCTCGCCGCCTTCCGCATAGGACCAGGAAATTGTGGATTTGTTCCGCCGACTGTTTTAGACACCCCTGCTAGCCAGAGGGGGGTATATGGGCGGATCGATTTTGATTTCTATGGCGATGCCACCCAAAGCCGGAGTAATCGCGCAGGGGCGATGCAATCCAGCCGATCCTGACGACGATGCATTTGGGAAATTTATCGAATACAACTTCGACGCCACCGAGTATCCGGCCCGCCATTCAGCCATCGCTACGACCGGTTTCGATCCGATTCGACGCTCGCTTGATTTCGGCATATTTGAAGACCGGCCCATGTCTCGCGCTCTTCAGCTTCGCATGGGTCCCATGATGTCATTGGGCAACGCTGGGGGCGGGCAGATTTCCATGTATCGGCGGTTCGCGATCGCGGCGCAACGATCGGGCCTGCCGAACCGCCTTGTTGCCCCTGTCACCGGACAAAGCCGGTTGGACGCAGCAATTCTTGCGCCTGGTGCGAATACTGTTCAGGAACACCGCAGGGCAGGTTTCAGCGATACGTTGACCCGCTCGGGCCCCGGCCCCACTGGCTTTGTCGGGCAAATGCCCCAGCATCCCCAAGCCGGGTTACCGATGCCGCGCCCACGGGTCAACGTGACGGAAACATTCGCCGCCCGCTTCGAAAAAGCTTTCCAGGCACCCGCCCTTGCACCGGTTCTGTTCCTGGCGACCAATCGGTCATCGGCAACCGCCGAAAATTGACTTCAGTCCGAATCCCTAAGACACACAGCGAGATGACGATGGAATTCTTTTCTTTGCCGGAAGTTGGGAACGCTGTTGAAGCAGAGAGGAATACGGTTGAAACATCCGTCATACAGTCAGGTCTGACCAGCAGGGCCCTGATCATCGCCGGCTTTCACCGAAGCGGCACGTCAGCACTCACCCGCGTTTTGGCGCTTCGCGGCGCTACACTTCCCAATCATCTCATCCCGCCGGCGAGCGACAACGAGACGGGCTTCTGGGAACCCTTGGCCATCGTCAGCCTGCACGACGAAATTCTACACTCGGCTGGGATGACATGGGATTCAATCTGCGAGTTTCCGCAGGGATGGTTCGATACCAGCGAAAGCAGGAAGTTTCAGGGACGCCTCCGTGACCTGATCCTCACGGAATACCCAACCCTTGACCTGATTGTCGTTAAGGATCCTCGTATCTGCCACCTGATCCCGCTTTGGGTTAAGGTGCTCAAGTCTCTCGAGATCGTCCCGCACTTCCTGCTGCCGCTACGAAATCCGATCCAAGCAGCTACATCCCTGCAGGCGCGCGATGGGATGGACGTCCGTAAGGCGCTCACGATCTGGCTGCATTATATGCTTGCGGCGGAGCGTCACACCCGTGGATTTTCCAGATCCTTCCTGACCTACGATGGTCTGATTGACGACTGGAGGAGCGTGCTCGACACTATTTCCGCCGACTCTGGAATCGCATGGCCGCGGCAGTCGGCTGTAGCAGACGCGGAGATCGATGCGTTCCTAAGCCCATCCATGCGGCATCACCAGCATCATACCCCAAGCTCCAGCAGCTGGGTGGCGCTTGCCAATGACTGGCTTCAGCGCACCGCGAATGGAGACCGGCCCCCGGCGCAAGGGCTTGATGAGATCAGTCGCGGGCTGGCAGCGGCCGAACAGCTGTTTTTACCGATTATCGCAGGCTACGAAGTTCGGCTGAGGAAGCTGGCCGACGACAGGGCACGGGACGTGGTTGAGCAAGCCGAGCGTTCGGATCGGACGATCACCGACCGTGACGCCGTGGCTGCGACCGCCTTGGCTGCAAAGGCGGAACTCGAAAGTGCGCAGATTCTGATTGGGAAGCAGGCCGCGACCATTGAGGAGCTTCAGGCGGAAGACTTGTTAGCCCAGAGCAGGATCGCCGAAAGTAAGATCGCTGAGAGTCGTGTCCGCGATGAACGGAACTTTCTCGAGCGGAAAGTTGCCGAAGTGGCCGCGGAGCGGGACCGGCTTCGTGAAGAGGTCCAGATGATCCGCGGCTCGACCCTCTGGCGAGCTCTCGGGCCGGCGCGTCGTCTGGTGAACGCCATGCCAAGAAGCTCGAGGCAGATCATCAGACGCGCTCTCCGGGCCGCGTACTGGATGGCGACGCCATCGCGCACACCCCATCGTATCGCGTTTCTTCGGTCACGGCGGGCGCTGGTTAAGGCCGCACCTACGGAGTCTGCCGCGCCCGGGAAGCTGCATGGCGCGCACACCCAGCCAGGGCGGCAACTCGTGCAGGCGCGCTATCTCGGGCTGGCAGGCAACATGCCGCTTCGCAAAGTCGCGGTAGGCGTAGTGACCTACAATACTCAGGCGGCTGATCTGCATCGGATTATATCGAGCACCGTTGTCAGCCTTCAGAAGGCAGGACTGCTGAATCATGCAAGTATCTATCTCCTCGATAACGGTGTGCCTACAAGCCCAGCCGTACTCGATGGCTACCCGGTGACTGTTCTTCCGCCGCAAGGTAATATTGGCTTCGGCGCCGGGCACAACTTCATCATGAAGAACACCTTCGAACAGGGCACCGACCTTTACATTGCAGCCAACCCGGACGGCGCGTTTCATCCAAACGCGATTGAAGCGCTGGTCCGAATGCAACATGCACATCATGATCGGGCGCTTATCGAGGCTACCCAATTCCCCGAGGAGCACCCCAAGGTCTATGATCCTGAGACCTTCGCGACAAACTGGGTATCAGGTGCCTGCCTATGCATACCGCGAATCATCTATGAAGAGATCGGCGGGTTTGACGAACGTTTCTTTATGTATTGCGAGGACGTTGACCTCTCCTGGCGGGCACGTGCCGCCAGTTTCGCGGTGAAGATCTGCCCACGAGCGATTTTCCACCATGCCACAACGAACCGCCCTGAAAGCGAAACCACGAGGCGCTTCTTCCTTCAATCGGGTGCGCTGCTTGCGCACAAGTGGCGGGGCGAGGAATTCCTGACCGGCTTGGAGTACGAGTGCAAGGCGCGGGGGGTACAGTTGCCTTCGCTCGGGGGTGAAATCGTGCCGGCCGAGTGGGCCGACATTCCCGACTTCTCCCGTCTGTTCAGTTTCGCTCCCACTCGTTGGTGATAACCATGCAACGTCCCGAAGCCATCGATGTGGTGATCCGCTTCCACGATGCCCAGCGCCTGGCGGAGTTGGAGCGCGCTGTATTCTCATTGGCCATGCAGCGCTACAGGCCCATCAACATCGTTCTGGTCACACAGCGCTTTAGCGAAGAGGTCATTGAAGAAACGCGCGGTTACCTGTCCGCCGTGCTTTCCATCACGGACGCGCCGTCGCTCAAAATTGTGAATTTCTCTGAGCAGGAGCCGAAGGATGCCCGCTCGATTCTGATTAACCTGGGCATCCAGCATGCCACCGGGCGTTATCTATCCTTTCTCGACTACGACGATTGCCTGTATCCGGAGGCTTACGAGCTTCTGGTGTCCCGGGTCCGGGACACTGATGCGGCGATTGCCTTTGGCGGCATTGCGCTTCATTACCTCGACATGTTCCCGGCCTTTTCGCACCGAACCGGCGCCGCGTTTCCGTTCAAAGGGCAAGGTATTTTCGACCTGTTCGAGGAAAACTTCTGCCCGATCCACAGCTTCGTCATTGACCGAACCAAGCTGCCGACACACGAATTGTTCTTCGAACCGTACATGTACCGCAATGAGGACTACGACTTCCTCTTGAGGGTCTGCGCCCGGCATCTGGCTGACTTCACGCACTGCGGGACCATCATCGGCGCCTACAGCCTCAAAAACGACGGCAGCAACACCATCCTGACAGAGAGCGCATCAACCGAGGGTACGCGCCGTAGTTGGGCTGACGCCAGTGCCTTTGTGGAAGGTCGCCGTCGCACGATGCCGCTCGCGGCGGTGGTTCAGCGCTCACTCGGCTTGCAACCGGATCCGAACCTGACGATCCGCGGCCTTCTGGATAGGGGCCGGGAGGCATTGCCACTGAAGTTGCTCAAAGCCTGATCGCCTGTTCCAGCCCGGCCGGATCGAACGCAAAGCGGTGGCGGACTG
>JAJZEV010000048.1:0-2509 GCA_021805665.1 Pseudomonadota bacterium | reverse complement strand
TGCCGATCCGAAACCTTGCCCCCGGCCCGCCCAGGGTCTAGAAGCCCGCACCTTTTCCAATTCTACCGAATGGACCAAACCCCATGAAGCAGCAGGCGAACCTGATTCGCGCCGGCCAGGTGATCGAGCATGACGGCAACCGCTGGACGGTGCTGAAACAGCAGATCATCACCCCCGGCAAAGGCGGCGCCTTTATCCAGGTTGAAATGCGCAACCTGAAAACCGGCAACAAAACCAACGAACGCTGGCGCACCGCCGACACCGTCGAACGTCTGACGACCGAGGAAAAAGAGTACACATACTCTTACATGGACGGCACCAACCTCGTGCTCATGGACCCGGAAACCTACGAAGAAGCCCACGTCCCGGCCGACCTGATGGGCGACGCCGCCCCCTTCCTGCAGGACCAGATGAAGCTGGTGGTCGATCTGGTCGAAGGCGAACCCGTCGCCATCCACCTGCCCGGCAGCGTCATCCTGGAAATCGTCGAAGCCGATCCGGTGGTGAAGGGCCAGACCGCGTCCTCCTCCTATAAGCCCGCCAAGCTGTCCAACGGCGTCAAGACCATGGTGCCGCCGTTCATCGAGGCCGGCGAACGCATTGTTGTCCGCACCGAGGACGCCAGTTACGTCGAACGCGCGAAGGGCTGAATGGCCTTTCGTCTCTCCCCCCATCTGACCGTCATGGCCAACGCCGCCCAAAAGGCGTCGAAGCGGCTGCTGCGCGACTTTGCCGAGGTCGAACAGTTGCAGGTCAGCATGAAAGGTCCGTCCGACTTCGTCTCCCAGGCCGATCTGCGTGCCGAACAGACATTGAAGGAAGAACTGGCCAAGGCCCGTCCCGGCTATTCGTTCCTGATGGAGGAGTCGGGCGCATCCGGCTCCGACAACTGGACCTGGCGCTGGATCGTGGACCCGTTGGACGGCACCACCAACTTCCTCCATGGCATGCCGCACTGGGCGATCAGCATCGCGCTGGAACGCCGGTTGCAGGACGGAACAACCGAAATCAACGCCGGGCTGATCTACGCCCCGGCGGTGGATGAAATGTTCTGGGCCGAAAAAGGCACCGGCGCCTTCATGAACGAGCGCCGCCTGCGCGTTTCCGCTCGGCGGGAAATCACCGAGGCGGTTTTCGCCACGGGAATCCCGTTCGGTGCGGTATCCTCGATGCGCCAGCGCGCGTTCACCCGGACGCTGCCGATGCTGATGCCGCAGGTCGCCGGCATCCGCCGGTTCGGCGCCGCGGCGCTGGACCTCGCCTGGGTCGCCCATGGCCGGTTCGAGGGCTATTGGGAACTCGGCATCAAGCCCTGGGACATCGCCGCGGGCGAATTGCTGGTGCGCGAAGCCGGCGGCTACGCGACAGACGTCGGAACCGGTAACCCGCTGGAAACCGGCAACATCGTCGCCGGCAACACCCACCTGCACGCCAAACTGCGGGAAATCGTCGCCGAGGGGATGCGCGCCCCTGCCTGACCCGGACACCAACCGTAAACGGAGGACAAAATGCCGAAGTTTTCGGTTGGACAGACCGTCTATCACCAGTCAGGAAAGCACAGCGGCAAGGTCGTTGCGACAGAGGGCGATACGGTCTATTTCGTCCTGCCCAACGGCGTTGAAATGGATTTCCGCGCCGACGACCTGACAGCCTCGCCGCCATCGGGGAAAGCCGCGCCGGTGGCCGAGGGCACCGCCCCTGCCCGCCTGCTGACCGACGCCGATATAACCCCCGAACACCGCAAGGTCCTGGCGGTGATCCCCATCCGAACCCTGCAAACCATCGCCGGATTGTATAAGCGACAGCCAAAAGCCGGACGCTTCAGCACCCTGGGCGTGGCGCAAAAGCTGAACTACATAGCCGCGGTCACCGCCATACCCTACCGGACGATGAAGCAGTTCAGCGACAGCCCCGGCGAACTGGGCCTTATGATGGCCAGAGGCATCTCGGTCAGCCTCGGGACCGCCAACCGCTGACCCACCTTACCCCGCCAACGCGTCCTCGGCATCCGGAGAACCCGGCGCCGTGGCCCAGGCAAGCTCCACCAACGTAACCGTCCGCCGACCGACGCCATCGAGTTGGCAGACGATCAGCCCCTGCTCCTCCATATAGGTCAGCACCCGCCGGGCACGGCCAAGCGAACGGGTGCCATAGGCCCGGGCGATGGCAAGGTCGCCGGGACATGGCAGTCCCTCCCGGGCAGCGCGGGCGATCATCATGAAGATGCCCTGCATATCCTCCGGCAGGACAGCGGCGCGGGCCAGCACATCCTGCCACACCTCGTCCCCTGCCATGTCGGTCCCAATGCCGGCGCGCGCGCGGGTCAGCATCCGGCGGAACGCCGCAAGATCCAGCGCGCCGGCACCCAGGCCCTCGATCCGGCACCGGACCAGGAAGTCGTGATACAGCACGCCGATCGCACGAAATCCCGCCTCCGGGTCGGCCAGGATCGCACGCAGGATGCGGTCCAGCCGCCCGCGCCGTTCCGCCAGCACCTCGGGGTCCGCCG
>JAJZEV010000053.1 GCA_021805665.1 Pseudomonadota bacterium | reverse complement strand
GCCGCGACACCACACCCCCCGCACCATCCAGCGCCACCCGCGCCAGCAATCGGAACACCTGCCGGCGCCGCAAACCTAGCAGCGGGCACGCATCCGAAACCCGCAATCGGCCGGAGCGGACCTCCGTCAATACCGACAGCCGCTCGCTCTCTCGATCGCTCATCGACAACACCGACATCCCTCTCCCCCCAGCCCCCAAAAATCAGGCGGAGTGTCATCTCTATCTTGCTCAGGGGTGTCATCTGTATATTGCTGCTACATATTCAGGTTTCGGGTGTCTCTTTGGCGTCTCGGTTTTCTTTGGTTGGGATTTTGTCTCGGGGTTTGGGATTGAGGCTGGATGAGCGGCGTTTGGGAGAACACCGAGCATCGCTTGTGTAGCGATATGGCGGGTCCATTCGTCCTGGTCGGCGGCCCCGTGATTGGTATCGCGCTGGCGGCGCTGCCGCTGCGCGCGGCGGAGGTGGTTATGGGCGGACAAAGAGGCGCGGATCATCACGGCATACTGAGCGTTCAGTTTGATGACCAGATTAATGTCCGCTGCGTGGAGGCGCACCAGGAGGAGCATTTCTTCAGCTTGCGCTCTGGCGGCGATACATTGGGCGGCTAATTCCGCCTCATCGGCGTTGACCGGTGCCATCGCGGCGATTCTCGCGATCGCGGCGTGATTTCTGGCCAGTGTGGCTTCCGGGGTGTTCTCTATCGGCGGGGGCAGCAGCGCTATCAGCGTGTGCATGAGATGGCGATACGCGAGCGCCGCCAGTTCCATGGGCGGGTTTGTGGTCTGGGGGAGGGTTTCCATTGACCGCATTTAGGCGACGTTAGGAATTTTGTCAATATTCGTTCCTAAGTACCCATTGAGTCCCGTAACCGCACTTGCGGATGGCGGATGGCTGCGGGCCGGCGCGCGACGGGCCGGGCAGCTCACCAGCTGCCCGGCCCGTCATTCACTTGGTCAAAGTGCCGTCAGTTTACAGGAACGGCAGGTAACGAAGGCTGAACAGGAACATGCTGTCGTTCGTCGTCGGGGCGATCGTCGCGCCCCTCAAGCCTACGCCGGCAAAGGCGTTGCGGTTGATATACTCATACTGCAAGCCCGCCTGGACGGTGCCGTAGTTGGAGTGGATGATGCGCCACCAGCCGCCGACGGTGCCTTCGACCAGACCCGAGGTCACAGCGGCACAGGAGCCCATTTCCATCTGGCAGCCAGACAGGTTGGTGTTCGCGGCGCCATACAGACCCCTGGCTGTCACACCTTCCGCGCCGCCGTAGGCATACAGATCGACGGTGGGGACCGGATGACCGACGAAGCCGCCCATGACCGAATACTCGGTCAACGGTTCGATGGCGCCGGTGGATGAGAAGGTCGCATCGGCGAGCTGACCGCTGGCGTAACGGCCGACGCCCTGACCGATCAGGCCGCTGACCTGGAAGTCCAGCTTCCTGGGAATCAACGGCAGGATCATGCCGCCGCCGATACCGGCGCCCGTGGTCTGGTGGTTCTGTCCGGTGCCGGTCGTCGCGTAGGATACGCGGCCGCCCATGAATTGCAGCAGGCCATAGATTTCGTAGTGACCCCAGCCCGGATCGGCCGCGATTTTGGCGATGATGTCGGGGGCGATGTTATCGCTGTAGGACTGGATGGAGTTTTCGTTCGGGCCGCCGCACTGCGCGTAGTTGAGCGTGCCGCCCAGGCCGGTGGCGGCCTGCCCGCCGGTCAGACAGTTCGGTCCGGCGCCGCTGCCGAATGTGGTCTGCGGGCTTTCGATCGACAGACCCGCCCACAGCTTTTGGTCATAGAAATCCTTCGAAACGCGGACCTGGGCTTGGCGGGCCCAGTCGAAGCCGACGACGTACTGTGCGTCAATGGTCAGCGGCACGTTTTCCTGTCTTGGCGTCAGGCCGGACTTATACATGGTCGCAAGGCTCCATGCCTGACCGCCCAGGACGTGCCAGCCTTGGTCCGTATTGTCGTAGCTGCCCCAGAACTGCCGCATGCGCAGCGTGTAGCTGTTGCTTTCGTTGGAGTTGGACGAAGAACCGCCGCTCAGGAAGTCGGTTTCCAGGTAGCCGGTTATCTTTTGCGCTGGATCGATCTGTCCTTCCGTCAGCATCGAAAAGCGGCTTTGCTGCGCGGTGAGGCGAAATTCGGGAATGTGATAATTCGGACTGTTGGCGAACGGAATGCCGCCGTAAGTCGAGTTGATGCCCGCGGCCTCATTGCGAGAGCGGGTGATGCCTTCAGCCGCGGCGAAACCGCCCAGCGTGACGGTGATGCCGCCGACGTGGAAGGCCCCCGGCGGCAGTGTCGAGTCTGTCGGGGCGACGGGTGCCGCAACGATTTGCGCGACCGGCGCCGGCGCGGCGGCTGCCGCTGCCTGAGCGGCCTGGCTTGCCTGAGTGGCTTGTGTGGCCTGCGCTGTCGCGGCGGCGGCTTGTGCCTGCGCGGCCTTGGCCTGCTTTTGTGCCGCGGCCAGCGCGCTGTCGCGCGATGCCAGATCGGACTTCACCTGACCCAACTGCGATTGAAGGGCCTTGATCTGCTGTTCGATCGACTGGATTTGCGTATCGGTCTGGGCTGCCGCCGGATGAGCGAACAACATAGCCCCGAGTGCCGCGCCGCACAGAAGTGAGTATGTGGAAAAATTTAGTTTGTGCATCGATTCCTCGACCCATGTTTACAAATGCCGAAGCGGCCGGCCGGACCCTAGGGATCGTTCCATGTCGGGTCCGGGCTGGTTTGATGACATTTTTATAAGTGTTCCTTTATATAATTAAATATATTTTCATTATAATCGTTTCGACTGTCAGAAAGCAGCCTGCCAAACACCGCGCCGCATCGCGGATTCTCCAGCGGATGGCGCTTCACCCGAACCCGCGCCATAGTGCCGCCAGCACAGTCCGGACCGATCATGAGCTTCCGATCCCTCTATCGTCACGGCTTCGCCCGTGTCGCCGCCTGCACCACCCGCACCGCGCTGGCCGACCCGGCCGCCAATGCGCAAACCATCCTGAACATGGCCCGGGACTGTCATAATCGGGCGGTCGCGGTGGCGGTGTTTCCGGAACTCGGGCTGTCCGGTTATTCGATCGGCGATCTGCTGCAACAAAAGGCGCTGCTGGATGCGGTGGAAACCGCGATCGGTTCGGTGATCGCCGGTTCCGCCGGGCTGATGCCGCTGCTGCTGGTCGGCGCGCCGCTGCGTCACCTCGGCGCTCTCTATAACTGTGCGCTGGTCATCCATCGCGGCGCGCTGCTGGGGGTGGTGCCGAAAATCCACCTGCCGAATTACCGGGAGTTCTATGAGGCCCGCCATTTCGTGTCCGGCGACGGCACCGACGGCGGGTCGATTTGCATCGGGGGGCATACCGCCCCTTTCGGCCCCGATCTGCTGTTCGCTGCCGCTGACATCCCCGGCCTGATCGTTCATGCCGAGATTTGCGAAGATATATGGGTACCCAATCCACCCAGCGGCGAGGCCGCCGCCGCCGGGGCCACGGTGCTGGCCAACCTGTCGGCCAGCAACATCACCATCGGCAAGGCGGAAACCCGCCGCCTGCTGTGCCGATCCCAATCCGCGCGCTGTCTAGCGGCATATCTGTATGCCGCCGCCGGGGCCGGCGAATCGACCACCGATCTTGCCTGGGACGGTCAGGCCTCGGTATTCGAAAATGGCAACACGCTGGCCGAGACCGACCGGTTTCCGGCGGCGGACCAGGCGGCCATCGCCGATATCGACCTGGACCTGCTGATGCAGGAGCGGCTGCAAATGGGGTCCTTCGATACCAACCGCCGCCGCCACGACCGCGCGTTCCGCCGCGTCGGCTTCACCGTCGGCGCCCCTGCCGGCGACGTGGGCTTCCACCGCAAAACCGAGCGCTTCCCGTTTGTTCCCGCGGACGTCGCGCGGTTGGAACAGGATTGTTACGAAGCCTATAATATACAGGTGTCGGGCCTGGCGCAGCGCATCCGGTCCACCGGCGTCAAGAAAGTGGTGATCGGCATATCCGGCGGGCTGGATTCAACCCAGGCGCTGCTGGTGTGCGCGCAGGCGTTCGACCTGCTGGGCCTGCCGCGCGACGGCATCCTGGCCTATACGATGCCGGGGTTCGCCACCTCGGATTACACCAAATCCAACGCCTGGGCCTTGATGAAGTCGCTTGGGGTCAGCGCCGGCGAGTTGGACATCAAACCGGCGGCAAAACAGATGCTGACGGACCTGGGGCATCCCTACTCCACCGGCCAGTCGGTTTACGACATCACGTTCGAGAATGTGCAGGCCGGCTTGCGCACCGATTATCTGTTCCGGCTGGCAAACCACCAGGGCGGTCTGGTCATCGGAACCGGCGATTTGTCGGAACTGGCTTTGGGCTGGTGTACCTATGGCGTGGGTGACCAGATGGCGCACTACAACGTCAATGCCGGGGTGCCCAAGACGCTGATCCAGCACCTGATTCGCTGGATCATCGGCACCAGACGGTTTCAGGACGACGTGCTGCGAACCCTGGATGCGATTCTGTCCACGGAAATTTCCCCCGAACTTGTTCCGGTTGCCGAGGGGGAGATTCCGCAAAGCACCGAAGCCAAGATCGGCCCCTATGCGCTGCAGGATTTCACCCTGTTCCACGTCCTGCGTTACGGGTTCGTGCCGTCCAAAATCGCGTTCCTGGCGCTGCATACATGGGAGGATGCGGAGCGCGGGGCCTGGCCGCCGCACTTTGACGCCGACCGCCGGGTCGCCTACGACCTGAAGCAAATCCGGCACTGGATGCAGGTGTTCGTGACCCGCTTCTTCGCCTTCAGCCAGTTCAAGCGCAGCGCGATGCCGAATGGCCCCAAGGTCTCGGCTGGCGGGTCGCTGTCGCCGCGCGGCGACTGGCGTGCGCCATCTGACGGCAATGCCGCCGTCTGGCTGGCGGAATTGGAACGAAACGTCCCGGTCGAGTAATGGGGACACAGGTTTTCCGGCTTGGCAGCGTCGTGAAGTCCATGTCCTTGGTTCCGGAGGCTTCCACGCGATCTATTCGATGATCGCCTCGGTGATCGTTGTTGCGGCCCATATTTAATTTGTCCCGGACCTTGATTGGATATTGAAGTCCGGATCGGCGGCGGTTAGGCTGTTCGTGTGTATCGGAAGCAATGTTGCTTTCGGTCACGGGCAGTGCAGCCCCCGAATTCGTTTCCCGCCCCACGGGAAGCGAATTCGGGGGTTTTTTTGTTGCTGCTCCGATCTTCGCTTGCCTTACAAAACAGGGGGACCAATCGAAATGGCTGGATCAGCACAACATCACTCCAAGCTGGAGGATGCCGAGACGCAGGTCGATCATCTGCTTGGCAACGAATACGAGCACGAACCCGTGCCGGCAGCGGCCCGCCGCAGCCTGTTTTCCGTTACACTGGTCTGGGCCGGCTTTCCCATGATCATTACCGGCGCGATGACCGGTTCTATTCTTGTGCTTGGCATGGGCTTTTCGCGGGCATTGACCGCGATGATCATCGGCAACCTGATCATGCTGGCCTATGTGGGCGCCCTCGGCGTGCTGGGCACTCGGCGCGGGGTCAATTTCGCCCTCCTGGCCAGCGTGGTGTTCGGCAAGAAGGGCTATGTTCTTGCATCCGGCCTGCTGTCGACATTGCTGCTCGGTTGGTATGCGGTGCAGACCGGCATTACCGGAGCGTTGGTCAGCAGCACATATGGGATAAGCTATGTATTGATGACGGTGATTGCCGGGCTGCTTTACATCGGCATCACGTTCGTCGGGGTTCGCGGCCTCCATTATATTGGACTGGTGTCCATTCCGTTGTTCGTCATCCTGGGTGTATGGGTCGCAGCCGATGCGGCGAGCACCACGAGCTGGGCGGCCATCATGGCCTATCCGGGCAATAACGGAGCGGCCAGCATGCCGTTGGGCGTGGGACTGACAGTTGTCGTGGCATTGTTTATCGATGCCGGTACGGTGACAGCCGATTTCAACCGCTGGGCCAGGACGCCTCGTGACTCTTTCCTTGCCACTTTCAGCGCCTTTCCGTTCGCCAATATCGTTGCCATGCTGGTGGGCGGCGTCATGACCGCGGCGCTGGCGGTGCCAAATGCCAATCCGTTCGGTGCCGACAACATGTTCGGTTACATGAATCACATGCAACTGGGCTGGCTTAGCATTCTGGCGTTCGTGTTCCTGTACCTGAATCTCGGGTCGGTTTGCTCACACTGCCTGTATAACTCCGCCACCGGCTGGTCGCGCATCGTCGGCACCCATATGCGCGTCGCAGCAGTGATCCTCGGCTTCATCGGCATTGCCGTGGCCGCTGGTAATATCTGGGCATTCTTCATCCAGTGGCTCAGCCTGCTGGGCGTCCTGGTGCCGCCGATCGGTGCGATCATTCTGGTGGATCAATATGTTATCCGCCCGGACTCCAAGGTCAGCGTCGATTTCCGCCCGACCGCGTTCGGTGCATGGGCGATCGGATCGGCTGTGGGATTGTTCGTGGAAAATGCCGCGCCGGAATACTCGACCGCCATCAGTTCCATGCTGGTGGGCGGCATCGCCTATTGGGCATTGTCCGCGATGACCAAGCCCGCCGTTCAAACTGCCTGAACAAGACTTGTTGAATATCCCCGCGGTGACTGCCGCGGGGACAAAAGGAGGAATTCGATGGACTACGAGATTTTCGACCTTGGCGACCTGGTGTTGCAGGGTGGCGCCACGATCCGCAACTGCCAGCTTGCCTACAAGACATTCGGCACGCTGAACGCGGCGAAGGACAACGTGATTGTTTACCCGACGTGGTATTCGGGCCAGCACGACGCCAACGAATGGCTGATCGGCGCCGGCATGGCGCTGGACCCGGCCACTCAGTTCATTATTATACCGAACATGATCGGCAACGGCTTGTCGTCGTCCCCGAGCAACACGCCGGAACCGTATAATGGGCCGCGCTTTCCCAATGTGACGCCGTATGACAATGTACGGGCGCAGCACCGTCTGATTACAGAGAAATTCGGGATCGAGCGCATTCGCCTTGTCACCGGCTGGTCGATGGGCGCCTTGCAAACCTTCCACTGGGGCGCGCTGTATCCGGACATGGTAGAGCGGATCGCGCCGTTCTGCGGTTCGGCGAAGTGCTCCCGCCACAACTTCGTCTTCCTGGAGGGTGTGAAGGCCGCGCTGACCGCCGATGCCGGATTTGCCGGCGGCTGGTACAAGAGCAAACCGGAAACCGGGTTGCGGGCGATGGCGCGGGTCTATGCGGGGTGGGGCTTCAGCCAGGCGTTTTACCGTCAGGAGCTCGATCTCAAGACCCTTGGCTATTCTTCGTTGGAGGATTTCCTGGTGGCGTTCTGGGAAGGGTTCTTCCTGCCCAAGGACGCCAACAACCTGCTGACGATGCTGTGGACATGGCAGCACGGCGATATCAGCGCGAACGAGATGTATCACGGCGACTTCCACAAGGCGCTGGGGGCGATCACCGCCAAGGCGTATGTCATGCCGGGCGCAACCGATTTGTATTTCCCGGTTGCGGACAGTGAGATCGAGGTGGCGCACATGCCGAACGCGCAACTGATCCCGGTGCCGTCGGTATGGGGCCACTTCGCCGGCGGGCCTGGCACCAATCCGGTCGATGTCGCCTTTATCGACGGTAAGCTGAAAGAACTGCTCGCAAGCTGACGCAATCGGAACCATGCTGGCCAATAGCGCCGGCATGGCCGCACCCGGGTGGATACCAATGAGCGAATTTTGGAAAAGCGATGCCGTTACGTTAGCGGCTGCTGTGCGCACGCGGAAAGTATCCGCCGTGGAACTGGCGAAAGCCGCGCTTCAGCGCGTCGAAAGGCTGGACGGCACGTTACACGCCTTTTGCACGCCCACCCCGGACATCGCGTTGCGTGAGGCTGCGGCGGTAGATGCCGCCATCGCGGCCGGCGATCCCGTCGGGACGCTGGCTGGCGTGCCCTATGGCATCAAGGATTTGATCTGCACCAAAGACGTTCGCACCATGTCCGGTGCGCCCGCCTATGCCAACTTCGTCCCCGATGAGGACGATGTGGTCGTAGAGCGTATGCGTGCGGCGGGTGCCGTCTCGCTGGGTAAGACCAACGTGCCCGAATATGGCTATAGCGGCGTCGGCCATAATCCGGTGTGCGAAACGACGACCAACCCGTGGGACATCGCCCGCACGTCGGGCGGGTCGAGCGCCGGATCGGGCGCCGCCGTTGCCGCCGGCCTTTGTCCGATGGCGTTGGGCAGCGACGGCGGTGGATCGGTGCGGATTCCGGCATCGTTTTGCGGGCTGGTCGGCGTGAAGGCGTCCATGGGGCGCGTGCCGCTGTATCCCGGCACCAAGGACGAACGGTATCCCGGTGTTTCCAGTTGGGAATCGCTGGAGCATATCGGTCCTATGGCGCGCACCGTGCGCGATGCTGCCCTGATGCTGTCCATTCTAACCGGTCCCGACGACCGTGACCGCATGTCCATCCCCGCCGGCGACGTTGATTGGATTGCGGCGGCGCAACCGCGGGATCTGAAAGGTCTCCGCGTCGCCTATAGTCCGGATTGGGGCTACGCGGCCGTCGATCCCGAGGTGCGGCGTGTGGTCGGCGAGGCGGTGCGCGTGTTCGAGCAGGATCTGGGCTGCATCGTCGAGGAGGCGCACCCCGGTTTCGAGGATCCGTATGCCGCATTCTGGGGTATTGTCGCGGCGGAAACCGACCTAAAGGGCATGCGCGCGATCGTCGCTGAACACGGCGGCAAGATGACGCCGCACATCGTAGATTTTATCACCAGGAACTGGACCGCCGAGGATCTGACCAATGCGCTGATCGGCCGCAAGGCGGTAGTCAACAAGATGTGGCGGTTCATGCGCCAGTACGACATCCTGCTCACTCCGACGCTGGCTGTGCCGCCGTTCGCGCTGCACATCCAGGGCGTGGAAAAGATCGATGGGCGCATGGTGCAGCCGTTCCAATGGCTGGCATTCACTTTTCCAATGAACCTGACCGGCCAACCCGCCGCGTCGGTTCCGGCCGGGTTCACCGCTTCCGGGTTGCCGGTGGGCTTGCAGATCGTCGGCAGGCACCTGGCGGATGCGTCCGTGATCCAGGCGGCTGCCGCGTTCGAGGCGGCGAAGCCTTGGGCGAATGCCTGGCCGGCGATCGCCCAATGACAGGGCTGAATACTTTCCTTATCCCGGCCGAACCGTATTACCACCCCGTCGGCGACGAAGTTGC
>JAJZEV010000059.1 GCA_021805665.1 Pseudomonadota bacterium | reverse complement strand
TGTTCCCGTCGCTGCGGCTTCGGCTATCGCCGCCGTCGCCTATCGGCTGACCCGCTCGCGCCCGGAATTACGAGGTTACGGCGACAAAGCTGCCCTGATACTGAAAACGGTCGTCGTCAGCGCCGGCATAGTGCTGTTGTTGTTTCCGGTGGAATGGTTCTTCGTGATCCTGACGCCGTTTTGCTGGCTGCTTCTCGTGCCGCCCCGGGGCACTCGGGATATTCAGACAACGGCGCGCGGCATGGTCGGAATGGTCGGTGCCATTATGTCGCTCTACCCATTTCCCGTGGCGGGACATCAGGTCAATATCGGCGCCTTGATACCGGCCTGGCGATCCCGGTTCTGGCCTGCGACCTGCTGGTCTTTGCCGACTTGCGTTCCACAATACCGTTGGTCCCCGCGGGACGTTCGACGTTCCTCGCTCTACTGGCTGTGACCGCCGCCGGCACCGCGCTCACCCTTCGAAGCGTCCATGAGTACTGGCTGGATCGGCCGCTCGGGCTTCCGGGAACCACCTGGATACACGCCGACCCCGACCAGGCCGCCGATCTGGTCTGGGTAACCCGGCAGCTTTCGCGTTGCAAATCATCGTATTCGCTACCGGGGATGTTCAGTTTTTCGTTCTGGGCAGGCCACCCGATGCCAACCGGACAGAATATGAACGTCACATTAGCTTTCATCCGTCCCGAACAGCAGGCAGCTATCGTGCAAAAGCTCGCTGCGGAGCCGGACCTTTGCATCGTTTACAACCCCGACGCCCTGGCGTTTTTCGATCGTGGGCAGGCCGCGACGGACCCGCCTCTGCTGCATTTCGTAAAAAACAGCTTCACGCCGGTCGCTCAGCGTGGTGGATACTTCATCATGCGGCAACGAACGCCCCCGGCCGCCAGCCCCTGACGTCCATGTCCGCCATCGTTTCGCCCTGCTGTCGCCCCCGTATTTCGTGTAACACATCGCAATGGCGCGGCGCGTTGAGGCAGAACCGGCGAAATGCCGTAAATTCGCCGTTGTGCTTGGACAAGTTCGGTGCGACTCGGGCATGTGGCCGGGACAACGTGTATTCAGAATGCAGGGAGACATACTGGCATGAGCCGCTATCCGGGATTGGCCGCACGATGGGCCGCACCATTGGCCGCGCTGGCGGCAACCGCGCTGCTGCAGACGGCGTGCGCGACAGGCGGCGCCCCCGGCGCCCAGCAAAGCGTGGTGGATCGCGCCGCGCTGACGGTGCAGGACATGATGACACAGACCGTGTCGCAGGACCCGAAGACCATGCTGCGCAACGCCAAGGGCGCGATGATCTGCCCCCGTATCTTCAAGGCCGGCTTCTTCTTCGGCGGCGAGGGCGGCAACTGCGTGCTGCTGGCCCGCGCGGGCAATGGCACATGGTCGTATCCGGCCTTCTACACCATCGGCAGCGGCAGTTTTGGCTTCCAGTTCGGGGTCGAGGACAATCAACTGATGATGCTCATCATGACCACCAAGGGCCTCAACGCCGTCCTCGACAGTCAGATCAAGCTCGGTGCCAACGCCGGAATCGCGGTGGCGACATATGGGGCCGGTATTCAAGGCTCAACGACAGCGGCGGTGGGCGCGGATATCGTCGCGTTCTCCGCATCGCGCGGCCTGTTCGGCGGCGTCGCGCTGGAAGGCAGCGTGATGTCCACCGACTCCGAAGCCGATCAGGCCTATTACGGTCAACCCTATGGCGCGCGCCAGTTGGTGATGCAAATGCAGGGCAACAACCCCGGCGCCGACCCGTTGCGCGACATCATGACCCGGTACGGGTCGTCCGGGGCAGCCGCTCCGGCCGCGCCGCAGCAGGGCCAGGGCTACGCGCCGGCCTATCCGCAATACCAGGCGCCGACGATGCAAACGAATCCGCAGGCCCCGCAAGCCGGATACCTCGCGCCGCCCCCACCTGCCGGAAACGGACCCGTGCAGGAGCAAAATCTGGCGCCGCTGCGTCAATAGCGAGGTTTGCGCCTGCCGGGGTACCCGATACGCCCCGGCAGGTAGCTAAACCATGGTCGCCGCAGTAGGCTGTCACGGCATGGAACCTTTCTGGAAAACCAAATCCCTGGAGGCGATGACCCGCGAGGAGTGGGAATCGCTCTGCGACGGATGCGGCCGTTGCTGCCTGCACAAGCTGCGGCATGAGGATACCGGCGAACTGTCGTTTACCAACGTCGCGTGCCGGCTGCTGGACCTCGATTCCTGCCAGTGCAGCGATTACCCCCGCCGGCAGCGCCGCGTGCCGGATTGCGTCAGTCTGACACCCGTTGCGCTGGCAGACATAGACTGGCTGCCGCCATCTTGCGCATACCGACGTATCCGCGATCGCAAGGGCCTGGCTTGGTGGCATCCCTTGGTTTCCGGCGACCCGGACACAGTCCATCAGGCTGGTGTCTCTGTGCGCGGCCGAGCGGTCAGCGAGCGGCGGGCGGGGGCGCTGGAGGATCATATCGTTGAATGGCCGGGAAAGACGCCACGGCCCAAACGGCCCGCGACCGAACAGGAAACATCCTGATAGGCCGCATGCCCTGCAACACCAACGGCCATGATCGTTTCCGCCCCGGTATTTCACCGACGTCAGCGATCAATCGTCCTTGGCCCGTCCCTCGACCAGCGCCATCAGTGTCTCCAGCCGGTCTGCTTCCGCCGCCGGTTTGTCGGTGCGTATGCGGGCCAGGCGGGGAAAGCGCATCGCCACGCCGGACTTATGGCGGTTGGACAATTGTGCCGCGTCGAATGCGACCTCCAGCACCATCGACTTCTCCACCTCCCGAACCGGTCCAAACCGAGCGGTGGTGTTGTTGCGAATCCATCGGTCCAAAAAGGCGAGTTCTTTATCGGTGAAGCCGAAATAAGCTTTTCCCACCGGCACGAGTTCATCGCCGCGCCACAGGCCGAATGTGTAGTCGGAATAGAAACTGCTGCGCTTGCCATGGCCGCGCTGGGCATACATCAGCACCGCATCGACGCTCAGAGGGTCGCGTTTCCACTTCCACCACTGCCCTTTCACCCGCCCCGGCAAATAGGCGCCGTCGCCGCGCTTCAGCATCAGCCCCTCGATCGACGCCGCACGGGCGCCGTCGCGCAGTACCATCAGTTCCTGAAGCGAGTCGAACCGGATCATCGGCGACAGGTCCATCCGCCGCGGGGCGGTCCGGACGAACCACGCCTGAAGACGCTCCCGCCGCCGATCGAAGGGCAGGGCGCGCAGGTCTTCGGTGCCGTCGAACAGCAGATCGTACAGCCGCACGCCAACGGGGAACGCCGACAGCAGTTTCGCGCCGACCGTCTTGCGGTTCAGCCGCTGCTGCAGATCGGCGAACGGCGCCACCTCCCCATCGCGGATCACCAGCAGTTCGCCGTCCAGCACGGCCTGAAAGTCCATGGCACCGACGATTTCGGGGAACGTTGCCGAGATATCCTCGGCGCCACGCGAATACAGCCGCCTGCCGTTGGCGGTAGCGACCAATTGGACACGAATACCGTCCCACTTCCACTCGGCCCGCCAGTCCAATGGCCGCAGTGCCGCAAGATCCCCCGGTTCCAGCGGATGCGCCAGCATCGGCGGGCGAAACACTGGCGCCCCGGCGGGATCCGGCTTCGGCCCCCTGCCCTCCAGCCACGCGAACAGCGGCAGATACGGCGGTTCAAGCCCGTGCCAGACTTCCTCCACCGCGTCCGCATCGACGCCGCCAAGTTCGGCCAAGGCAATCTTCGCCAGCCGGTTGGACGCGCCGACGCGCAACCCGCCCGTGATCAGCTTCAACAAGGCAAGCCGGGTGGAGGCATCCGAACAGTCCAGCCACGCTGCCACCAAGTCGGGAAGCGCCGCCTTGGGGGCGGTTTCCAAGGTCTCCACCACCCCGGCCAGCGTCGGCGGCGAGGCGCTCGGGGCATGGCCGGGCCAAATCAGGGCAGTCGTTTCGGCCAGATCGCCGACATAGTCATAGGACATCCCGAACAGCACCGGATCAGTACGTGCGGCCGCCAGTTCGCGGATCAAACCCGGCTTGGCGGCGCGAAGCGACAACGCCCCGGTGATCGCCGCCAGCCCGACACCGCGATCCGGGTCCGGTTGAGTGGCGAAATAGCGGACCAGCAGCGCGATCTTGGCATTGCGCGACGGGGTAAACACAAGGCGTTCCAACAGGGCTGCGAAAGCGATCATCGCCAACCATTTGGCCCGATCGGCGCAAAACACCAGACTCTGCATTGCAGTTGAACGCGGGGGCTGTTAAACGACCCGTCCCCGCGGTCGGAGCGTAGCGCAGCCTGGTAGCGCATCAGTCTGGGGGACTGGGGGTCGTGGGTTCGAATCCCGCCGCTCCGACCAATTACGCGTGTTGCCGGCCCAATATCGATAAATCGTTTCCCCTGTATCCGTTTTCTTCTTTATCGCCGGCTTCGGTCTGCCGGCTGGCCCGGGGCGAGTCGTTGGACCAAACCGCTTGAGACATCGCGTGGAAACAACGGCGCCAGTCTATCCCCCCACCTGCTTCGGTGCCCCGCTGCTGGCAGACCCGGCCGGTACACGGCGCGCAAAGGCGCGCGCCCTGCTGCGCGGCATCCGTGACCGTCTGGTCATTGTGACCGATTGGCTGGCGACCCGGACCCCGGCGCCGCATCCCCGCCGCGGCATCGCGGTGATCATGCCGCATGGCCTGGGCGATTTGCTGCTGTTAACCCCCGCCCTGACCCATATCCGGACATGTTCGCCCGCGGAGCCGGTCGTTCTGATTTGTTCGGCCGCTGCCAAGGACTATGCCGAACTCTACGTCAAACCCGATATCCTGATCCTGATCGATCGGGTTCGCTTCCGCCGCGACCTTATCTTCCGTATGCGGACCCTGGCATCGATTGCCCGAACCGGCACCCGCATCGCCCTGCAGCCCAGCTATAACCGTGAACATCTGATCGAGGATGCGCTCGTCCGGGCAACCGGGGCGGACCAGCGAATCGGCGCGGACGGATCGGAGATATTGATTTCCCCGGCGGAGCGGTTCCGCGGCGACCGGTGGTACACCCGTCTGGTCGACTCATCGCCCGAGTCGCGGCACGAATCGGACTATTATGGAACGTTCGCAACCGCTGTAACCGGCATTCCCCCGTCGGTCTGGCTGCCCCGCCTGCCCCGCCCGGCACGCCATGGCGCCGTGCCTGCGAACCCATACATGGTGCTCGCCTGTCAGGCATCGTCGCCGGTCAAGGCCTGGCCCGAGGAAAAATTTATCGCGGCCGCGGAAGCGATTTCCGCACAGACCGGATTGGCACTGGTCATGGTCGGTTCGGTGCCGCGCCCCGGATCCGCGGCCCGCGTGAATATCGTCGATCTCTGCGGTAAAACCGACCTCGCCGCCCTGATCGCCGTTCTCGCCGGGGCCAGCGTCGTGCTGTGCAACGACAGCGCTCCGGTTCATCTGGCCGCGGCCCTGGGCGTCCCGGCGGTCGCGGTCTGCGGCGGCGGCATACCGGATCGGTACTTGCCCTACCCTTCAAGCCACAGGCACCCCGCGCCACCCCGGTTGGTGACGGTCGATCCGGTACCGCCGTGCTTCGGCTGCGGCTGGCGATGCCGGTACGCGGCGATGCCCGGGGCGCCGTTTGCCTGCGTCGCCGGGGTGCAGCCAGACCGCGTGGTCAGCGCGGTGCTGCTGGCGCTGGGATCGGCACCGCGCGCCACGCCACCCGCGAACGGCAGCGGCGAATCGCCCGCTTCGCACCCGGCCCGGGGCTTCCTCGCCGATACATGACGGCGTAACAGGGCAGCAACCATGCCCGATCGGGACCGCGTAAATGCTGAAACGCCTGCTTCATTTAGTCCGAGCGTTCTTCCTGGGTGAGATAGGAACCGCGATGCGGGCGGTAGCCATCATGGAGCGGGAACGCTACGTCCAGTCCCTGCTGGACCACCCACGCCACGCCGACCCGCGTACGTTGGTTCGGTTTGGTGCGAAAATTTACTCCCAAAATGACGAGGACGGCATCATTCAGGAGATTTTTGCCAGGATCGGCACCATCTCGAAAATTTTCGTCGAGCTCGGTGTTGAGAACGGTTTGCAAAACAACACGCTGAAATTGCTCCTGGAAGGATGGAGCGGGCTCTGGCTGGAGGGTTCGGCAAAATACGTCAGGGCGATCGAACAGACCTTCCGCGATGTCATTGCCGAAAGACGGCTGCATGTCGTCCATGCCTTCATCGACCGCGACAACATCGATGCCGCGATCGGCAAGGTCTTTCACGGCGAGATCGACCTTCTGTCGATCGATATCGACGGTAACGACATCTATATCCTGGAGGCCTTGAACGTAGTGCGCCCCCGGGTCGTCGTCATCGAGTACAATGGCAAGTTCCCGCCGCCGATGAATCTGGCCCAGGCGTACAATCCGACACACCGATGGCGCGGTACCGATTACGGCGGCGCATCGCTCGCGGCGATCGCCGCCGTCGCGACCCGCAAGGGCTATACTTTGGTCGGCTGCAACATCACCGGAGTGAACGCCTTTCTCGTGCGCGACGACCTGCTGGGCGACCGCTTCTGCCCGCCGTTCACCGCCGAACGGCATTACGAACCGGCACGCTATTTCCTGACTCCCACCTTTCATGCCGGGCACAAGGCGGATTGGGGTCCCTACGTCAGCTTGCGATAGGGATCAGCCAGGATCGCAATTTTGCCATCCGTTACCGCGGTGTAATACCAACAGTCAGCCATCTTCACTTGTTGACGTTGTTATTCACTTGTTGACGTTGTTAATTGCCGTTACAGGCCGATTGGGTTTAACCCTAGTGCAACCACGGGGCCCGGACTCACCGCCGTCAACCAGAACCCGCCAGCCGATATCCCGTCCAGGGGCACCCCCGGGGGGCTAGGCCACCATATACGGACAAGGCGTGCCCTGGACGCCACGCCCAAGCACGCCATCCACCGCCGCATGCCAATGAGATCCAACGCACCATGACTGCAATTCCGATAACGCCGTTCGATCAGGCGCGCCTGTGGATAAGGCGAAATCCGCGGATGCATCGCATGGTGCGTTTGGTGTTCGCGTCCACACTGCTCCGTCTGATGACATGGTACCGGGAGCATGGTTCGGTCCGCTACGATCGCTGGATCAACCGCAACGACACCCTGTCGTCAGCCGATATCCAAGCCATACGGACCCATATTGCCGCCCTTGCGGTGCGCCCGGTGATTTCCATCGTGATGCCGGCCTGTAACCCGCCGGCGGAACACCTTCGCGCGTCCATCGCGTCCGTCCAGGATCAGCTTTGGCCCGAATGGGAATTATGCATTTGCCACGATGGCACCCCGGAACTCCATGCCGGCCGCATACCCGGGGAAATTGCCACTCTGGACGCGCGGATCAAATACATTCAGCGCGAAACGTCCGCGGGCCCGGGTGCGGCCAGCAACGACGCGCTGCGGCTTGCCGGGGGCGAATGGGTTGTTGTGCTGCATCCAGGCGATCTGCTGGCGCCGCATGCACTATACGAAATCGGGCTGGCGGCGACCGATTCCGCGCCTCAGGTTATATATTCAGACCAGGACAGGATCGACGAATCCGGCCGGCGGTTCGATCCCTGGTTCAAGCCGGACTTCGACCCCGATTTGTTGCTGACCCAAAATACGATCGGTCATGGCGGCGCCTACCGAACAGATATGATCCGCGCCCTTGGCGGCTTCCCGCGAGACCCGCAAGGCGACCCGGAGTACGATCTGGCGTTACGGGCGGTTGCCGCGGCCGGGGGGCAGGCGGTCCATCATATTTCCAGCATTTTATATCATGCACGCGGCAAGGCGGGTTCCAGTGAGGGACTGCCGCCCGCCGGACAACCATCGCCCCCGGCAGTCCGCGAATACCTGAACGCCACCGGCCAGTCCGGCTGCCGACCGGCCCACACCGCACCGGGGGGCGCGCGCTTCGTGTGGCCGGTTCCAGACCCTGTGCCGCTGGTATCGATCATCGTGCCAACCCGGGACAAATCCGAGCTCCTTGGGCCGTGCGTCGATGGTATTTTGAACAGAACCGATTATCCGGCGATCGAGGTGCTGATCGCCGACAATGGCAGCCGGGAGCCGGAAACACTGGCTTTGTTCGCGCAATGGGGCGGCGATCCCCGGGTACGGGTTATCCCCATGCCCGGCCCATTCAACTATTCCCGACTCAATAACCGGGCAGTTGCGCTCGCCCGGGGCGAGATCGTCGTGCTGCTGAACAACGATACCGAGATTATCGGGCCGGGCTGGCTGCGGGAGATGGTGTCCCACGCAATTCGCCCCGGAGTTGGCGCTGTCGGTGCCAAATTATTATATGAGGATAACACGATCCAGCATGCCGGGATTCTGCTGGGGATCGGCTGGCCCTATGGCGTGGCCGGCCACGTTTATCGCGGCAAGGGCCGGGACGAAACTGGTCCGTTTGGGCAACTGTCGGTGGTGCGCGCTGCTTCGGCGGTCACCGCGGCCTGTCTGGCTGTTCGCCGGGATTTATTCCTGGAAATCGGCGGACTGGATGAGCGCAATCTGATGGTCGCCTTCAACGACGTGGATCTGTGCCTTCGCTTGCGTTCGGCGGGGCATCGCAATGTGTGGACCCCTTTTGCCGAACTATACCACAAAGAATCCGCTTCGAGGGGTGAGGACATGGAGCATGGAAAATTCCAACGTTTTCAAGCGGAGATTGATTTTATGCGCTCTCGGTGGGCCAAGGAACTCGACAACGATCCCTTCTGGAACCCCAATCTCTCGATCAACAGCCTCCGGCGCGTTCTAGCGCAGCGGGTCCGGCGGGAGAAAAGCTGGTCAGCTTACCTTCGAGGCCGCCAGAGAGTCAGTCCCGCGCCTTGACATTGCAATTCGTGTCCCCCCATCTCTGTTAGTAACAGGGGGTCAATTTCCGCTTCGCGGGCGTTCTGAAGGCGATTGAAGCCAAAATGGCGGTTCCGCTGCTGTTTTATCGCTTCAAGCCGTCCAATGGACAAATCCGCCAAGGCCGCTTTTGGAGTCTAATCGGTGGCCCATTTAGAACAGTTTCAATTCATTGCCACCTTGAAAGCCGCCTTCCCCGGCTTTTTCAGCGCGGCCCGCACACTGGAAATTGGCAGCCTCGATATCAACGGTTCGGTGCGCCGGCTGTTTGATGGCGGGACCTACATCGGCCTCGATGTCGCGCCGGGCCGCGGCGTCGATATCGCCTGTGCCGGCCAGGACTTCAACGCACCGGACAATAGTTTCGATACGGTGATTTCATGCGAGGCGATGGAGCATAATCCCGCATGGCAGCCGACGATGGTCAATATGATGCGTCTGTGCCGGCCCGGCGGCCTCGTGGTCATGACCTGCGCCACAACGGGGCGTAA
>JAJZEV010000151.1 GCA_021805665.1 Pseudomonadota bacterium | reverse complement strand
AGCATGGCTTGGGCGGCGATGTGGCGGGTCCGCTCGTCCTGATCGGCAGCGCCATGCGTGGCTTCGCGTTTGCGGCGCTGCTGCTGTTCGCGGAGCAGGCGGTTGTGGGCAGATAGCGAGGCGCGGATCATCGCTGCGTATTGGGCGTTCAGCTTGATCACGATGTTTATGTCGTTGGCGTGGAGGCGGATCAGGCAAAGCAGGTCTTCGGCTTGCGCTCTGGCGGCGATGCATTGGGCGGCTAATTCCGCCTCGTCGGCGTTGACCGGGGCGAGGGCGTCTATTCTGGCGATCGCGGCGTGGTTTCTGGCGAGGATCGCTTCCGGGGTGTCCTCGATCGGTGGGGGCAGCAGCGCGATCAGAGTGTGCATCAGGTGGCGATGCGCCTGCGCCGGGAGGTCTATGGGCTGGGTTGGGGGCTGGGTTGGGGGCTGGGTTTCCATGGTCGGTGTGTAGATGAGAGTGGGAAAATAGTCAACATTTTTTCCTAGGCGAAGCAGGGCCATCGGTTTTGCATTTTCAATGCGACCGGCGTTCTGTGGCTTTGCCGAGGCAAGATATTTTTGCCGCAGATAAGGCAGGATGAACGCAGATCGGTGTTTCAGCGGTGAGCAAAGGCACGGAATCGGGCGACTGAGTATGATGCGATCGGCTTATCGGCGTACATCCCGCCTTATCGGCGGCAAAAAATGCTTACTTCGATCGGTCCACCGCCAACGGTCGCCGTGTCGGCGCCTCAAACGCAATAGCCGTTCTATGCGGAGGCGCTGGCCGGGACGATTGCGCCGGCTGAGCGGGTTATGGGAAGTGGTTCCTGTGGGGCTGTGCGAGCCGATTATCCCGTGCTTCGGTCTTGGCTGTCGTTTGCCGGCCTCGAGGATGGGGCCGGTTCAATCGTTTCGTCAGAACGAAGACCGCCGATCCGTCGGGCAGTTCGTCTCACCCGGCCGGATCGCCACCGACCAGCGTCCGCAAGGCGTTGACACAGGCGTCCCGAAGCGGAGGCAGGTTTCGTTCGATCAGCAGCCAGATGCGAACGTCGTCGATGTTATCGTATTCGTGTCGCAACCGGTTGCCGAGGCTGCGGATATCCCTCCAGGGAATCCCTGGACAGAGCTCCGCGGTCAGAGGGTCCAGTTTAACGGCAGCCTCGCTGATGATGAGCAGGCTGTATTTCACCGCCAGAACGGTCTGCTCGTTGGCGACGAATGCCTGAAGGTCCATCCCGGCGGTGAACCGCACGATCCGGTCGATGGTTTCGACCATGTCGGTGAAGCGTTGTACAGGGTCGCTAGAAGGCACGCACTGCGTCTCGGCTGGCCGTGTGCCGGAACCGCGGCTTCAGTGTGCCTTCCTCGATCAGATCGACCGGTCGCCCGAGCAGGTCGGCAAGCCGGTTCTCGATACCGATCAGGTCCAGCAGGGACAGTGGGCGCGCCGCATCGAACGCAGCCAGAAGGTCCACATCGGAGTCCGGGCCAGCATCGTCCCGTGCGGTAGAACCGAAGAGCGATAGCCGAACGACTCCCGCGGATCTTAGCTCCGATTCGTGTTCACGCAGGGTGACAAGAACATCGTCGCGTTTCATGTGTTGGATTCTAACGGGCAGGATATCGCGCGGCAAGCGATTGGAGATTCGGCCCCCGATCCAGGCCGTGACGTCCGGTTCTGGCCGCAGTCGCGTCGAGGCGGACAGACCATTGGTATCGCAAATGAACATCGGCTGAGGGTGGGTGGGTTCCGAGTGGGTTCGCGCGCCGCGAGGGGTCGAAGCTGCCAAAGCGTGCCCGGCTCTCTGGACAGGGTCTGTCAGGGGTATGGCCAGGAGCATACGAACATCGATTTTCGATACCAGAACCCGAAGAATGGCGAGCCGGCGGAGAAAGAGAAACAGTGCAACCGGGACCCCGGCAGCTTCCGCGCCGCAGTACAGTACTGCATTGGACGGTGCAAGCGGTTCCGTATCGTGTCGGAGCGTTACCGAAACCCGCTACGGACGCACCATACCAAAGCGACCATCGTCGCCGGTCTGGTGAACATCGCAGCGGGGGTCGAACCGTTCCGAGAGGGACGCCGGGGGATCACGGCCTCGCAGGCAGGTCGCGTCACCCGAAAATCAGGCTACTTTCGTAACATGTCTGTTACTCAATCGCCGAAGACGATTTCGCCAGTTCCCGTAGGATGAATTTTTGAATTTTCCCGGTGGACGTCTTGGGAATCTCCCGGAAGACAAACGTCTTCGGCACCTTAAACCGAGCCATGTGGAGCCGGCAGAAGTCGCGGAGCTCGTCGGCGGTGACCTCTGCCCCGACTTTCAGTTCGATGAACGCACAGGGTGTCTCGCCCCATTTTTCATCGGGCTGAGCCACCACGGCCGCGCTCAATACCGCCGGGTGGCGGTACAATGTTTCTTCGACCTCGATGGAAGAAATGTTCTCGCCGCCCGAAATGATCACGTCTTTCGACCGGTCGCGGATTTTCGCGTATCCGTCCGGCTGCATGACCGCCAGATCGCCGGTATGGAACCATCCGCCGGCAAACGCCTGTTCCGTCGCGGCGGGGTTCTTCAGATATCCCTTCATGGTGATGTTCCCGCGGAACATGATCTCGCCCATCGTTTCGCCATCCCAAGGGACCGGCTGCATCGTCGCGGGATCCAGCACTGTCATCGCCTCCTGCAACGGCGTGCGAACGCCCTGGCGTCCGTTGCGTTCCGCGCGCTTGTCGATCGGCATGAACGCCCAGTTTTCCTGCTTGGAGCAGACGCCGGCCGGCCCGTAAACCTCCGTCAGCCCGTACACGTGCGTCAGTTCGATCCCGATCTGTTCCGCGCCTTCGATAATGGCTGCCGGCGGGGCCGCCCCGGCCACCTGGGCCTGTATCCGGTGCGAAATCCCCGCCCGCAGTTCCGCCGGCGCATTGATCAGCATGGAATAGACGATCGGCGCCCCGCACATATGGGTCACGCCGTTGTCGCGGATGGCATCCAGCATCGCCTTCGCCTCCACCCGCCGCAGGCACACGTTCACCCCTGCCCGCTCCGCCATCGTCCACGGGAAGCACCAGCCGTTGCAGTGGAACATCGGCAGCGTCCACAGGTACACCGCATGGTGCGGCATCCCCCAGTTCAGGATGTTGTTGACCGCGTTCAGGTGCGCGCCGCGATGGTGCGTCACCACGCCCTTCGGGTCGCCCGTGGTGCCCGAGGTATAGCCCAGTGCGATCGCATCCCACTCGTCGGCCGGGTTCTGCCAGGCGTAGTCGGGGTCGCCCTCGGCGAGAAACGCCTCGTACTCGATCTCCCCTACCAGATCGCCATACGGCCATGCCGGATCGTCGATGTCGATCACCAGCGGCTTTTCGTCCATCAGCGCCAACGCCGCGGTAATCGCGGCCGAGAACTCCCGATCTGCGATCAGCACCTTCGCGCCGCCGTGGCGAAGCTGGAACGCGATCGCCTCGGCATCCAGGCGGGTGTTCAGCGTGTTCAGCACCGCCCCGCACATGGGCACGCCGAACGCGGCCTCATACATCGGCGGGGTATTGGGGGCGATGATCGCGACCGTATCGTTTTTGCCCACCCCGCGGCTGGCAAGTGCCGAAGCCAGACGGCGGCAGCGCGCATAGGTCTGCTTCCAGGTCCATTTCTGGTCGCCATGCACGACGGCGAGTTTCTCGGGATACACATAGGCCGCGCGCTCGATAAACGTCAGCGGCGTCAGCGGCGCGTAATTCGCCTGTGTCTTCGGCAGGTCGTCGTATGGACTGGTCATGGCGGCTACTCCCTTGACCAGGGGACATAAACCCTGCCCCGCGGTCGGGCAATCAGACGATTGAATACCGGCTGTCCAGGCCCAGGCACCGGCCCGGCGGATCGATCAGGAACAATGCTTGAATGACGATCAGGTAGCCGTATGTCCACGGCCATTCGCCCGGCGCCGAGTACAACCCGAACCAGAGGTTCAACGCCATCAGCAGACCCATCAGCGAGGCGATCCGGGTCAGCACACCCAGCATCAGGGAGACGCCGATCAGGACTTCCAGCGCGTAAATCAGCGGCCCGAACACCGCGATGTTGGGCACCATGAGCCGGTCGTACAAATAGGCCTGCAACGGCACGGCGGCATGGGCGACGACCTGCTTCATCCAGTAGAGCAGACCATCGTAGTTCGGCGGTATCTTCCACAGCGATTGCTGCCACCACATCGCACCCATCGTCAGACGCAGCAGCCAAATCCCGACCGCGCGCGGCGTGCGCTGATAGGGCTGGCGCTGCCACGCGGAGAAAGCGATCGCGCCGCTCAGCAGCAGCAGAACCCACAGCACCGCAGTGGGCCAGACCGGATTGGTCAGCAGCGCCCAAAGGTCAGTCGCGGCGTTGGGTTCGGTCGTCACTAAGGAGCCCTCCATGCCCGTGCGGTCGCGGCCAGAAGATCAAGCGCGTCATATGCCCCGTTGGCCTCGCCTTTTTCGAAGTCACCGTCGATCTGGCCCATTTGGTTGGTCACATGGGCGAAGCAGATCACCGCCCGGGCGCGCGCCCGGGCGAACGCGTACAACGCCGCCGCCTCCATTTCCACCGCCAACACGCCGCTTGCCCGGGCGGAGTCGATCGCTGCCTCGGTTTCCCGGTACGGGGCATCGGTGGTCCAGGTAGCGCCTTGCAGCACCGCCGGCACATGGTTGGCCAGACCCGCCGCGATCCGCCGCACCAACGCCGAATCAGCCTCGGCAAAATCCGCTGGCGCCGCATAATGCACGCTCGTCCCCTCATCCCGCATCGCTCGGTCGATCAGAATGAAGCAGGGCGTCGGGCCGAACGAGGCGATCTGCCCGGACGACGTCACGCTGACCAGGAACCGGCAGCCGGAGGCGAACAGTTGCTCCGCCACCAGCACAGCGAATGGTGCCCCGACCGCGCAGCCGACCACGCCGAACGTCTCGCCTTCATGCACCACGTCGTAGAGGTCGGTGTGGTAACAGGCCCAAAATGGATTGCGCCGCGCCCGCCCGCTGGCCAGCATCGCGCGGCAGATGTCGCCGTCGGGGTCCAGCACGCAGATTTCGGGCACGCTGCCGTCCGGAATACCCTTCTGGCGCCGGGCTTCGCGCAGCAGGTTTTCCGGCTGGAAAACCGATGGCGCTGTGTAGTCCTTAATTTCCATAGACCAGCGCCGGCAGCCACATCGTCAGCGCAGGCACGTAGGTGATGATCCCCAGCACGATCAGCAGCAGGATCAGGAACGGCAGGATACCCCGGATCACCTCGCCGATCGGCGCGTCGGAGATCGTGGACAGCACATACAGATTCAGCCCGACCGGCGGGTGGATCAGCGCGATCTCCATGTTATGCGTGAAGATGATGGAGAAATGCACCGGATCGACGCCAAGCGGGATCAACGCGGGCGCCAGGATCGGGATCACCAGCAGCAGGGCCGCGACAACCTCCAGGAAGCAGCCCAGAACCAACAGCAGCACGTTGATCGACAGCAGGAACGCCCATGTGGGCATGTGGTGATCCAGCACCCAAGTCACCAACTGGGCCGGCGCCCCGGATTCCGTCATCCAATGGCCGAACGCCAGGGCGCTGGCGACGATCAGCATGATCGTGCCGGCACTGCGCAGCGCGTCGGCGATGACCGACAGCGTCTGGCTCAGGCGGAAGCCTCGGTAGAAAACCAGGCTGATCAGCAGCGCCACCGCCGCGGCCAAGGCGGCTGCCTCGGTCACCGTGACGATGCCGCCGTAGATGCCCACCAGCACGATCACCGGCACCGCCAGCGCAGGCAGCGCCCGGAAGGTCACCATCAGCCGTTCATTATATGGAAGCGACGGCTCTTTCGGGAAGTTACGGCGCCTTGCGTCGTACCAGACCCAGCCGAAGAAGGCCGCGGCTTGCAGCAGGCCCGGCAGGATGCCGGCCAGGAACAGCCGGGGCACCGACTGTTCGGCGACGATGCCGTAGAGAATCAGCGCCAGACTGGGCGGGATAACGATGCCGATGGTGCCGGACGCGCCGATCACGCCAAGCGCGAAGCTGCGCGGATAGCCACGTTCGATCATCGCCGGCAGCAGAATGGTGCCCATGGCCAGGGCGGTCGCCACCGAAGACCCGCAGATCGCGGCGAACAGCGTGCAGGCCACGACGGTGACCAGCCCCAACGACCCGCGAATGCCCCCCAGCCACGCGGCGGAGACATCCACCAGCGCCTTCGCCACCCCGCCTTGCCGCATGAACGCCGCCGCCATCACGAACAACGGCAGCGACATCAGCGTCGAGGAATTCAGGTGATCGATGATGACCTGCGCGACGCCGATCATCGGCTGGCCGGACACGCCGTACAGCACCGCCGCGCAAGCGCCCAGCACCAGGAAAATCGGCATGCCTGCAGCCAGCAGGCCGAAGAACATCACCAGGAACAGAGCGGTCCACATGGCTCAGTATCCTCCGCCAGAACGGCCATCATGGCGGGCAACAGCGCGAGGCGTCATCTAATGAATATCCGGGCCGGTCAGGTTCGCGGGTAGTTCGTGGTCCGGGATGCCATGTCCGACCGACATCGTCTTCGGGTCGAACCGGAACAGGTAACGATACAGTCTAATCAGATACCGCACCGTCATCAGCACGCCCCCGGCCGGCAGCGACGCGTAGTAGATCCACATCGGAAACTGCAGCCCGCTGGAACTGCGTTCATCCAGCAGCAAAGAGGTATCGACGATCTCCCACCCGTACCAGACCATGCCGACGCAGAAAACCAGCGCCACGACACAGTTGAACGCCTCCAGCCAACGCTGCCCGGCCGGAGGCACCAACCGCAGCACCAGATCGGGGCGCACATGTCCGTCGGTGCGCACCAACTGGCTGGAGATAATCATCACGCCCCATACGACCAGATAGACGATCACTTCCTCGGCCCAGGAAATCGCGAGGGCGGGGAAGAAATATCGTCCGATGACCTGAACCAGGCCAACCACCATGGCGAGCGCGCCAAGCAGTCCGACCAGCGTACGTTCGATCGTGTCCCAGACCGTATCGGGGCGGACAGCGGCCATGATCAGGTGAAACCGTTCGCCGCTTCCTCGGAGTATTTCACGACCTCGGGCGACAGTTTGGCGTCCTTCACCAACGTCGCGAGGTCGGCCTGCATGCCCTTGCGCGCCTTGTCCAGCACCTCCGCCGACGGATCGACGAATGTGACTCCCGCATCGGCCAGCGTCTTGCGCGCGCGATCCTGCGATGCGGCGGCGTTCGCGCGGTACGTCGCGATATTCTCCGCCCACAGCGCGGTCATCGTCTGCTGCAATTCGGGGCTGAGTTTCGCCCAGAATGTCTGGCTCATCATCGGCAAATACTGACCGACATACTGATGATCCTGATACGAATACTTCACGCCGGCTTCCCACAGCTTGGCGGTGGCAACGCTTTCGTTCGTGGAGACGAACCCGTCGAAGGTACCCTGCGACAATGCCAGCGGCACGTTCGGCCAGGCGGTCGTGTTGGGGATACCGCCGAAGAAGGCGATGCGCCAGCTAATGCCGGCCCCGCCGGGGCTGCGGATTTTCAGGCCCTTGATGTCGTCGGACGTGTGCAGCGGCGTTTTGGTTGTGTACCAGTTTTGGAAGCCGAGGTCGAGCCACGGCCCAAGCACCTTCACCCGCAGCTTGCCTTCGAGCTGGCCGACAATATGCGCGCCGGCCTTACCGTCGGCGGCGGCGTGGGTCACTTCGATGGGGCGACCGTAGAACACCGGCAACTGACAGAAGTCGCAGTCGGGCACGATACCGGTCTGGGTCCAGGCGCCGGGGGCAGCCATATCGACCTGGCCTTGCAGCAGCGCCTTGGCGACGTTCAGATCGGCGTAGAGCTGGCCGGAGTGGAACACCTCGCTGGTGATCTTGCCGCCGGTCTTGGCTTCCAGCTTGGTCAGGAAGTCAACGATGGACACGTTGCGGACATGGGAAGGTGCGGTATCCAGCGAACAGCGGATTTTCAACGGCGCCTCTCCACGCGCATGGCGCAGGATACCGAATGTCCCCACAACAGCAGCGGCGGAGCGCCCCAGCGCCCGACGAGACAAGCCTTCCGACATCGGCAACCCTTTCATGGACGCCCCTTGAGACAGGGAGCGCGGACTGATGGCGGGTCGGTTCGGCCGCGTCAAGTGGGTCAGCCAGAGATTGCCGACCGGCCGCCTGGCCGTGCCGCGCCGCGGCGGCATGCCGGCCGAAACAGACCCTTTACGGCCGATGCGGCGGATCGGCTCAGGCCGTCGGCGGCCGCGGATCGATGCTTACCCGCGCCATGGTGACACATGGCCGGCAAGAGGAAGCGCCAGTCCCGCAGTTGCTCCGCCAGAACTGGTGCCGGGAGGCAGGACCCCGATCCGGGGGCCGACCCAACGGGGCGTGTCCATACGGCGGCAATCCAGGTCCTCGCCACGCGGTCAAGGCGCTAGCGCAACAACGAATGCCGGGCCGACAGGAACTCCCCTACCGCCGCAACCAGCGCATCGCATTCCGCGTCGCCGACCGGCAGCGACAGGGTCATCATGCCCCGCCGAGCGAGCCAGATGCTTTGGGCCAGCATGTCGAAGAAGAACAGTTCCTTGAGTTTGGGATCGGCCTTGGCTGCCATTTCGGGACTGGCAATCGGCCCGCGCAGCGTGTGAACCGCCAGCATGGAGCCCCGGCCGGTGAACTGTAATGGCGCATCGGCGGCCAGGCACAGGGCATTCAGCCGGTCGCGCAGGGCATCGCCGCGCGCGTTCAGCGCCGCCGCCGCCTCTGGGGTGTAAATTTCCGTCAGGCCAGTCAGGCCGGCGATCATGGTCAGCACGTTGTTGTTGAACGTCCCGGCGTGCGGCAACGCATCCGCCCGTCTTGGATCGAACAGATCCATGATCTCCGCCCGGCCGCCGAACGCACCGAAGGACATGCCGCCACCGATATACTTGCCTAATGTTGTCAGGTCCGGCTGGATGCCGTGAACCGACTGCAACCCGCCGGGTGCCAGACGCGAGGTCATGACCTCATCCAGGATCAGCAATGCGCCTGTGCGTTCGGTCTGGTGGCGCAGCATGTGCAGGAATGCGGGCGAGGCCGGGATGCAGCCGCCGCTGCCGATCATCGGCTCCAGAATCACCGCCGCCAGATCTTCGGTGACCAACGCCCGGGTTCGTTCGATGTCGTTATAGGGGGCGACGACATACTCGAACGGCACATTGACCCTGGAGCCGCCGCCGGCGAAGCCGAACACCGCGCCGTGGTAGGCGCCATGGAACACCATTATTTTCTGCCGCCGGGTGAATATCCTGGCCACCGACAGGGCCAGCAGGTTCGCCTCGGTGCCGGAATTGGTGAAGCGGACGCGCTGCAAGCCGAACCGCTCGCACACCGCCCGGGCAAATTTGGCCTCTGTCATGTTGGAGGCGCCGAAGCCGATGCCGTTGTCCAGTGCCCGGTTCAGTGCCGCGCGGATGACGGGGTGGGAGTGGCCGTACAGGCCGGCGGTGTATTCGCC
>JAJZEV010000249.1 GCA_021805665.1 Pseudomonadota bacterium | reverse complement strand
TAACGTTTAAGGCGGATGATCCTCTTGCTAACCGAGAGGATCGTCATGCCGCGCGTCGCCAAACTTCTCCCGCGGGATTGCCTCCCGGGCCTGACGGGCCTAGTGGGTATTGTCCGCGGATGGATCGCAGCGGCCCTGATGCGCGGCGCGGGATGGGCAAGGATTCGGTCCGCACAACCATTGGACGATGCCAGCCGGCTGCACGCGGTGGCGGACATTATCTTCGATGGACTGATCTTCGTACGCGACGGACGTATCGTGGAGGTCAACCGTGCGATGTGCCGTCTGGCGCGCAGCACTGGCCCGACGCTGATCGGACTGCGTCTGCCGGACCTGATTCCGGGCCTGGCGTTGCCGGCCAGGATGCAGGACAAGCCCACCGAACAGGCCGTGGTCCTGCCGGACGGACAAAACCACCCGGTCGAAATCCTGTGGCGCGCCGAACCGAACGGCGGCGGCCACGTTATCGCGGTGCGCGACATCGCCCGGCAGAAGGCTGCTGACGCCAGGATCGAGCGTCTGGTCCGGTTCGATTCACTAACCGGACTGGCGAACCGCGAACAATTCCTGCTGCACCTGCAAAAGACCCTTGCCATGTGCGAACGCGGCGGTGGAACCGTCGCGGTGCTGGTGGTCGATCTCGACCGGTTCGGTGTGCTGCATGCGGCCCTTGGTCCGGCGGGCGCCGAACATATCCTGATACAAACCGCCCGCCGCCTGACCGGGACGATCCGAACCAGCGACACGCTCGCGAGGCTGGAGCGGGATGCTTTCGCGATTATCCTGGTGGGTGCGGCCCACGCATCCGATACCGCCATACTGGCGGATCGGATTATCGCGGAGATGGCACTGCCTTTTTCGGTGGACGATCATCCGGTCGCGCTGACGGCCAGCGTCGGCATCGCGCTTTACCCGTCGGATGCAGCCAAGGCGCCGGACCTGCTGCGCGCTGCATCGCTGGCACTGCGCAACGCGAAGCAGACTGGCCGCGGCAAATGGCGGCTGTTCGAACCGGCGATGGACCAGCAAACGCGCAGCAAACGCCGGCTGGAAAGCGATCTGCGCGACGCGCTGAAAGCCGGTGAGTTCAGCTTGAACTATCAGCCCTTTGTTTCAGTCTGCTCCGGCGAAATCACTGGATATGAGGCTTTACTGCGCTGGGACCATCCCCAGCGGGGCCGCATCCCGCCCTCGGATTTCATTCCGTTGGCGGAGGAATGCGGTCTGATCGTACCGATCGGCGGCTGGGTGCTGGAAACCGCCTGCGCGGAAGCCGCGTCCTGGGACGATACGGCGGTCATCTCTGTCAATCTGTCACCCGCGCAGTTCATTCAGCCCGGCATCGTGGACACAGTGGCCGCGGTGCTGCGGCAAACCGGTTTGGCTCCATGGCGCCTGGAACTGGAGATCACCGAAGGCACGCTGATGGACGACACCCGGAACGCGCTGCGTATCCTGACCGCGCTGAAGGCCCTGGGGGTGAAGATCGCAATGGACGATTTCGGCACCGGCTATTCCAGCCTGAGCTATCTGCGGAAGTTCCCGTTCGACAAAATCAAGATCGATCGCAGCTTCATCAGCGACGTGGAAAACGACCCCGAGGCGGAGAGCATCGTTCATGCCATCATCGCCATGAGCCGCAGCCTGCGCCTGGACGTGACTGCCGAGGGTGTGGAAACCCAACGGCAGATGGATATGCTCCAGGCCCATGGATGCACCTTCGCCCAAGGCTATCTGCTGGGCCGCCCTTGCCCCGCGGATCAACTGCGGCCGAGGACCAGTACCGCGATCCGTCCGGCGGAACGGCAGGTCGTCAGGGCGGTATAAGCCGGTCAAAATGTCCGCTCCAGCGCGGCCGCGACGGCGCGTCCCGCCCGATTTGCACCCCCGGCCCGGTCGATGCTAACTCCCGGGTATTGGGGGAAACGTGAATGATTGCAACCGCACCGATCGACAAGGCTTTGGCCTCCGCCATGGCGGGCGACCGGATCGCCGGTCTTAGCGCCGCGGCGGCCGACGAACACGGCGCGATCTACCAGTCCGCCTTCGGACGCCGCGGCCTGGATTCGCCCGCGCGGATGACCGCCGATTCTGTATTTCGTATCGCTTCGATGACCAAGGCGATCACCGGCGCAGCGGCGATGCAGATGGTGGAGCAGGGCAAACTGTCGCTGGACCAGCCGGCGAACGAAATCCTGCCGTTCCTGGCCGATACCAAGGTGCTGCTGGGCTTCGATGCCAAGGACAATCCGATCCTGCGCGCGCCGAAAACCCGGATCACGCTGCGCAACCTGCTGACCCACACCGCGGGCTTCGTTTACGACACCTGGAACGCGGACATGCACCGCTACGCCCAGATCACCGGACTGCCGGCGGCGCGTACGGGCAAGCTGGAGGCATTGACAGCCCCGCTGAGCTTCGACCCGGGTGAGCGGTGGGAATATGGCATCAACATCGACATCGCCGGCCGGATGGTCGAAGCCGCCAGCGGGCTGGACCTGGAAACCTACATGCAGCGGCACCTGTTCCAGCCGTTGGGCATGGCCGATACCAGCTTCGATCCGCGGCCGGAGTGGCAGGACCGTATGACCGAGGTGCATGCCCGCCAGCCGGACGGTTCGCTGAAGCAACTCCGTTCCGCCGCCCCTGCCCCGCGGGAGTTTTATCCGGGCGGCGGCGGATTGTTCTCCACCGCCCCGGACTATCTGCGCTTTTTGCGGGCGCTGATGAATGGCGGCGAACTGGATGGCAACCGCATCCTGTTGCCGGAGACAGTGGCACTGATGAGCCAGAACCAGATGGGCGCGCTGAACGTACAGCCGATGCAGACACAGATGCCGAACCTTTCCAATCCGGTCGATCTGTTCCCCGGCATGGAGAAGAAGTGGGGACTGAGTTTCCTGATCAACACACAGCCAGGACATGCCGGGCGCAGCGCCGGAAGCCTGGCCTGGGCGGGACTGAACAACACCTATTACTGGCTGGACCCGGTCAAAAAGATTGCTGGCGTGCTGATGACCCAGACGCTGCCGTTCGCCGACCCCTCGGTGCTGGAAGCGCTGGATGCGTTCGAGAGCGCGGTTTACGAGGCCGTGGGCTAGATTCCTCGGCCGCTAAACCGTCACCGCCGCACGCCTGCGCGACCGGGCGAGCCAGTGCCAGCCGACGACGATGAACGCGATCGCGACCGGGGGCACCACGGTTAGGTTCAGGAACGCCCAGCCTTGGGTTGCCTGCACCGCGCCGGACGTCACCGCCGTCATCGCGACGCTGCCGAACACGATGAAATCGTGCGTTGCCTGCACCCGTACGCGCTCCTCCGGCGAGTGGGATGTCGTGAGCAGCGTCGTCCCGCCGACGAACATGAAGTTCCAGCCTACGCCCAGCAGTGCCAGTGCGACCATGAACGTCATGAACAGCGGCGGCTGGGACACGTTCACCACTACGCAGCCCAGCGTCAGCAACCCGCCCACCAGGATGATCCGATGCACCCCGAACCTTTGGATCAGCCGCCCGGTCACGAATCCCGGCGAGAACATCGCCAGCGAGTGTGCCCTGATCACATCCGCGCTGGCCGCCACGCCGAAGCCACAGATCATCATCTCCAGCGGTGTCGAGGCCATGATCAGGTTCATCGAACCGTATCCGACCAACGACGCCGTCACCGCGGTGACGAACTCCGGTCGCACGATGATGGAGCGGAACGGCACTGGAATGCCGGTCTTCTTGGTTGCCGGGGGCACCTGCACGAAACTCAGCAGGATCGCGGTAATGACCGGCAGCACCGGCAAATAGAGATAGGTGGCGAGGAACACGTAATCCGGGATCAGCGCGTTGGTGCGCTTCACCATCTCCGGCCCCACGATCGCCGCCAGAACGCCGCCGGCCAGGACCAGCGACACCGCGCGCGCTTTGGCATGCTGGTCCGCGACCTCGGCCGCGGCGAACCGCAGGTGCTGGCTGATTCCGAACCCCAGGCCGGCGGGCACCGCGCCCATGCAGTAGATGGTGAAATTCCTGGTGTAGATGCCCAGCGCGAAGGTCAGGCTGCCGCACATCATGATCGCGCAGCCCAGCCAGAAGCCACCGCGCCGCCCCAGTCGCGGAAACGCGTAGCCGGCCACCAATGAGGCGCACATCACCGACACCATCTGAATCGCCATCGGCAGCGTGTTCAACGCAGTGCCGGACAACTTGTATCCGACCAGCGAGGCCATCACGGTCTGCCCCGACATCACGGCGTTCGTCAGCGCCTGACAGGCGAACAGCAGCCAGACATTCTTATTCATGTTCTTGGACGCCCGTCTGTTTAGCTAAAAATGGCTCCAGCCGCCCTTCGATACAGCAAGGGTTTCGCCGCCGGACAGACGCAGCATGACTTCGGCCGGTCCAGAATGGAAGTGTCCCACCCGCGTGACAGTTATGCCGGCCCGCGCTGCTTGCGTGCGCAGCGCGTCGGTTCGCGCCGGGGGCACTGCCAACAGCAGTTCGTAATCGTCGCCGCCGGTCAGGCAGGTTTCCAGCCAGGATGGGCCTGCAAACCGAGCAGCATCGGACAGCGGCACCCAGTCTGGACGCAGTTCGCCAGCCAACCCGCTCGCTCGGCAGATATGTCCCAAATCCTGGACCAGCCCGTCCGAAACATCCATCGCGGCCGAGGCGATCCCGGCCAGCGTCAGCCCCACGCGCGGTTGGGGCAGTCGATACCGGCCCAGCAGAAAGCCGCTGGCATCGGCCAATCGCCCTTGGGCAACGGCCAGTCCCAGCGCCCCGTCCCCGATCGTGCCGGTGACCCAGATCTCGTCGCCGGCCGAGGCCCCGAAGCGGTGAACCGCCGTTCCCGGCGCGACATGTCCGATCGCGGTCAGCGACAGCGAAACCGGCCCGGGCGTGGAGGTGGTGTCGCCGCCCAGCAGGGTGACACCGTATTCCGCCTGATCCCTGGCCAATCCGGCGGCGAACCCGGCGAACCAGGCTTCGGGCGTGCCCCTTGGGGTGGACACCGTCATCAGATAACCCAGCGGCACCGCGCCTTTAGCGGCGAGGTCCGACAGGTTGACGCGCAGCAGTTTGCGGCCGACCAGATCCGGCGGGTCATTCGGCAGGAAATGAACACCGGCCACCATGGCATCGACGGTCAGCACCAACTGCCGGCCGGCCGGCGGCGTCAGCAGCGCGGCATCGTCGCGCAGGTCCAGCGCCCCGGGTCCGGCCAGCGGGCGGAAATGGCGGGCGATCAACTGAAATTCCGCGGGCAGCTCTGTCATTGGACGGTCCGGGATCGCGGCCCCTGGCACGCCGAGACGATGAGATGTCGGCAGCTTCCGTCGAGCGGTTCCCGCGTCTCGCGGATGGCCGCTGACGCATCGACGGATTTCATTGCGATTCCAGCCCGTGACTGCGCCAGAGAGCGGTCACTCTATCGCGGGCATCGGTGATGCCGACCCAGTCCATTTCCATCCGGCGTGCGATCATCGCTTGAGTCGCGCCAACCCGGGCCAGCGCGGCGGCCGGGATATCGGCCTTGGTATTGACCGGTTGATAGAACATGGTGTCCACCAGCAATCGCTGCGCTTCGGGACTCAGCAGCCAGGCGATCAGGGTGCGGGACGCGTCAGCTTGCGGGGTGCCTTTGATCAGATTGATCGTGGTCGTCAGATAGGGTCCGCCCTCATCGGGGATGGCCGCGGCGAAGCTGTGCGGCGTCAGCGCGGCCTGCGCCTGTGCCCGGGCATTCCAGCATGGCCCCAATCCGGCGTCCCCGTCCGCGATGGCGGTATAGACATCCGGGATAGGGTCCCACGACCCGACGCGCGGGACCAGTTGCGCCAGCGCGGTCAGGGCAATGTCCATCGAGGTTTTCGGGTCACCGACGCCGTACAGCCCGGCGGCCACCGCCGTGATCGCCAACCCCAGCGGATCGGGCGGGGTCTGCAGCACCACCCGGCGCCCATAAACCGGGTTCCATAGCGCGCGCCAGGACCGTGGCGGCGGGGCGATCAGGGTCGGGTTGTACCCCAGCGCCAGATTGTCCAGCATCAGGGCCGGGCCGCCGAGGTTCGGCGATATCGCGCCGGCCACAAGGTCGTTCAAAACCGGCATCGAGCCCGCATCGAGCGGTTCCACCAGCCCCTCCGCCATGGCGCGGGCGGCGATACCGGTTTCCAGCAAGGCCACGCCGGTAGTGGGGAAACCCCGTTGAGCGCGCAGGACGGACAAGGCCTGATAGGAGTTGCCGACCGGATAATAGAACACGGGGATGTCCGGGTGAGCCTTGCGAAACGCCCCCAGGATCATGGGGTCGAACACCGATTGGAACCATCCGCCGTAGCCGGCGAAGGTTACGCTGCGCGCGGCCGCCCTGGTGGGCGCGGACACGATGGGCGCCAATGCAAGCGGTGCCGCGGCAATCAACTGTCGACGGACGATACCTGAACCTGACTGGGTGAACGGCAAGGACAACAACCCCAAGGCAATGCTGTGCGCAGATTAGCACAGCGCTGGCGAAACCCTCCACGCCCGGTTAGCGGCACGGGCCAGCGTCCAGCCAGGGTCCGTCGGTCGGAACCAGGACGAAGAATTCCTCCGTTTCCAGCGCCGTGGTGTAATAGGTCAGCAAAGTGCGCATGAACCCAGCCGTGAAGCGCAGCCGGGCGCCGGGTAGCAGCGGATCGTTGCCGGAGGATTTCCCCACCTCCACCGAGGACGGCACCTGCGCGACGAGTTGCGTCAGAACCGCGCATTCGGGCAGGTGGCCGGTCTCGATCTGATCCTGCGTATAGTAGGCGTCGAACACCATGGGCTTGCCGGCGGCGTTGCAGAGCAAAAGGTTCTCGCACCAGGCCGGGCCGGGCCGGGAGCGGACCAGATCGGCGCCTGCCGCGAAATCCGTTTCGACGCGGGGCAGCGCGGCCAGATCGCGCGGACCTTGGTAAGCCAGGGCGGGAACCATTATTACCGGCCAACTCGCGATTACGACCAATATTGCCGCCGAAGTCGCGGTTCGATTCAGACTCTCTAGTTGGGTCCGCGCCGTGACCGCGACAACGACTGCGTCGAACACCAAGGCCTCGAACAGGATGTTTTTGTCCACGCCATGGCCGAAGATCAGAACCGCGCCAAGCACGGCGGCGGCTATCCATGCCAGGGAGAGCACCCGCTTCGGCCCTGGCACCAAGTGGCGCACCGACCACAGAAAGCTGGCGGCGATCGCCGGGGCGAACGCCAGACCATATGCAATATTGTAGTTCAGCCCGGTTGCATAATCGGCGGCGCGGGCGGACAGGAGATGCGCCAGGAAGAACCGGCCGTCGAATGCCATCGTGGCTGCAAGACCGGCCACGGCGAGCGCCGCCCCGGTGCCGGCCCACCGTGCGAACCCGTGCCAATCGCGCGACAGCAGCATCTGGCCGGCAACGGCGGCTGGGGCGGCGATGAGATTGTGCTTGGTGAATATGGCCAGGGCAAACAGCGCTGCTGAACCAGTCAGCGCCCAAGTCGCGGCGGGGCGGCGGACATAAATATAAAAGCCCGCCAGTTCAAAAACCATGCCCAGAAACTGCGGATCGTTCATCGCGATCCGGTGCGCCGAGAACATGCCAATCCAAACCAACGGACACAGCCCGGCATACCAGCCAGCCCACCGCGAGCCGGAAAACCGCTGGGCAATGCCACCAGTCAGCAGGCAGACCAATGCCAGGGACAGCAGCGACACGCCCCGTCCCGCCATGTTCGTGTTGCCGAACACAGCGCCCAGCGCGCCGATCAGGTGGAACGATAACGGCGGGTAGTTCTGGATCGTCCACCCGGGGGGCGATCCATACAGCAACTGTCCGGCGGCGGCCGCCTGCTGCCAATAGGTGTTCCAACCTTCGTTATAAGCGAAATCCGCCGGCCGAGCAGCACGGACCAGCGGAAACCAAAGCAGGACGGCGGCCAGAATCGCCAGCGTTGCAATGGCTGGCACCCATACCCCCGCATTGCCCGGGCGCCGGACATCGGGCACAAGCGCATCGGCGGACAGCATCGCGGCGGGTTCGGGTTGCAGGCGCATGGGTTGGACTTCGCTCGACAACAGGTTCGCTGACGTGATCGCCGAAATTTTCTTACAAAGCGGTTACCGACCCGCGCGCGGCGGAACCGTGGATCGGACTGCCGCATGACTCCGCCGTCAGCCGCCTCGCCGCTCCCGCCCGCATGGTGGGCAGCGGTCATCGGCCTGGGTGCGATCCTTGTGGCGCCGCTTCTAACGGTCGATGTGCCGCCGCTACTGGATTACCCGAACCATCTCGCCCGGGTCTTCATCCTCGCATCCCTGCCAAGTGACAAAGTGCTGGCGCTGTTCTACGCGGCGCATTGGTCGGTGATCCCGAACCTCGCGCTGGATCTGATCGCCCCGCCTTTGATCCGCATCCTGCCGGTTCATGTCGTGGGGCGGCTACTGATCGCGGCGGCACTGTTGCTGCCGGCCATCGGCGCCATCGCCTATAATACCGCCCTTGGCGGCCGCTGGTGGTCGCTGGGCGTCGGCCTGGCGGCCTTCAACGTCTGCCTGCTTTACGGCTTCTTGAACTTTGAGATCGGGCTGGGCGTGGCCTTGCTGCTGGCCGCCTTCTGGCTGCGCTGGCGGGAATGCTATCCCGCCCGGACGATCGCCCTGTCGATGACCGGTGCGCTGGTGCTGTTCACCTGCCATCTGATGGGACTGGTGTTCTTCGGCCTGCTGATCGGCGGGGCAGAGTCGTTCCAGATCGCACGAGAACGGTCCCGGGGGGCATTGTTGCGCCGGACCGGCATGCTGGTTGCGATCTTTGCGATGCCGGCGATCTTGTATGCCGGATCGGCCCTGCGACACCTGGGCGGCGATGCCGAATTCCTGCCGTTGAGCGCGAAGCTACTGCAGCTTCCGGCCGCATTCACCAACTACGACCGGCAGCTTGACATGACGACGGCCCTGGCGGCGATCGGCCTGCCGGCACTGTGCCTGCTGGCGCGCAAGGGCCGCGTGCCCGGCCGGGCGGCGGTACCGATAGCGTTGTTACTGGTGGTCTTTCTCGCCGCGCCGTTTGCCTGGAAGGGCACGCAGTCGCTCGACACCCGATTCGCGATCATGCTGGCATTCATGCTGTTCGCCGGCTTCGTGCCGGTGGGTTGGCCGCCTGCCCTGCGTCTTGGCGCCGCCGGCGTGCTGATTCTACTGTTTGCCGCTCGCATGTCTGTGCTGACGGCAGCCTGGACTGCGCACCGCACCGACCTTGCCGATCTGCGCGCCGTGCTGGCGCCGGTTGAACCCGGACAGGCGGTCTATGTCGCGGAGGCCGGCCCGCGGGAGGTTCCGGACTACTGGGCCAGGAATCCGAACTGGCGGATATTGTCCAACGGCGTTCGAACCGACGAGCATCTTGGCGCGCTGGTGCCGATCGAACACCGGGCGTATTGGCCGTTCGAATTCGACAATGCCTCGCAGCAGCCGATTGAAACCCGCCAACCCTATCGCGCGCTGGCCGAACGGATCGGCGGGCTGCCGGATCGCG
>JAJZEV010000199.1 GCA_021805665.1 Pseudomonadota bacterium | reverse complement strand
TTTGTAAACCGAAGGTCGGGGGTTCAATCCCCTCACCCGGCACCAGCCCCCGGATTTGGCGCCCCAGCCCGCCTGTGGGACAATTCCCGCCAGCCCGGACCCCCGAAAATATCGCCATGCGTTCGATCGAAGCCGGCGGCAACGACCGACGATATCGTCGGGCAGCGAGGGGTGCATGATCTGAACTCCATCGCCAACTGTCTGTACGGCGTCCAGTAGCTGTTCAATGAGGACATGGGCGCCGGTTTCGCCCGCGCGGTTAACGACCGGATGGCCGCGGAGTGGCTGGACAAGGAACCAAGACCGCGCGCCTCCATCGTCGTGCTGGTGCAGAACCCTTAACTGGAGGTGGACGAAATGAACCGCCCCGCGCGTGCGACGGTGCGCAAGATCATGATCGACAACCCGCGCGCCCCGCATTCCCGGCTGTAACCCCGCTCAGGCGTCCATCTTCAGGGCGGCGAGGAAGGCCGACTGCGGAATCTCCACCTTGCCGAACTGGCGCATCCGCTTTTTGCCTTCCTTCTGCTTTTCAAGCAGCTTGCGCTTGCGGCTGATGTCGCCGCCATAGCACTTGGCGGTCACGTCCTTCGACAGCGCGCTGATGGTCTCGCGCGCCACCACGCGGCTGCCGATGGCGGCCTGAATGGCGATCTTGAACAACTGCTTGGGGATCAGGTCCTTCAACCGGGCGCAAATCTGGCGGCCGCGGTTCTCGGCGGCGGCTCGGTGGGCGATGAACGACAGCGCGTCCACCAGGTCGCCGTTCACCAGGATGGAGATGCGGACCAGGTCGCTCTCCGCATAGCCATCCATGACGTAGTCGAAGCTGGCATACCCGCGGGAGACGGATTTCAGCCGGTCATAGAAATCGAACACCACCTCGTTCAGCGGAATCCGGTAAACCGCCATCGCCCGGTTGCCCACATAGGTCAGGTCCACCTGCTGGCCGCGCCGTTCGGTACACAGGCTAAGGACGCTGCCCAGGTATTCGTCGGGCACCATGATGGTGGCCTTGATCCACGGCTCCTCCACATGGTCGATCGACCCGGCGTCGGGCATATCGACCGGGTTGTGCAGTTCCACCATCCCGCCGCCGTGGGTTTTGAAGATATGATAGACCACGGACGGCGCGGTGGCGATCAGATCCAGGTCGAACTCGCGGCTCAACCGTTCCTGGATGATCTCCAGATGCAGCAGCCCCAGGAAGCCGCAGCGGAAGCCGAAGCCCAGCGCGGCAGAGGTCTCCGGTTCATAGTGGAAGCTGGCATCGTTCAGGCGCAGCTTGCCCAGGCTGTCGCGCAACTTCTCGAAATCGTCGGCGTCGATCGGGTACAGGCCGCACCAGACCACGGGGATCGAGGGTTTGAAGCCGGGCAGGGCCTCCAGCGCCGGCACGCGGTCGTCGGTGATGGTGTCGCCCACGTTGCAATCGGCGACGGTTTTAATGGCAGCGGTGATATAGCCCATCTCGCCCGGCCCAAGCTGATCGACCGGGATCATCTTGGGGGTGAAGACGCCGACCTGCTCCACGGTGTGGATGGACCCTTGCGCCATCATCTGGATCTTCTGGCCGCGCTTCAGGTGGCCGTCCTTGATGCGCACCAGAATGACCACGCCCAGGTACTGGTCGTACCAGCTATCGACCAAAAGCGCCTTCAGCGGCGCATCGGGGTCGCCCTTCGGCGGCGGCAGGCGGGTGACCAGCGCTTCCAGCACGCCTTCGATGTTCAGGCCGGTCTTGGCGCTGATCTCCACCGCGTCCGACGTGTCCAGGCCGATCACGTCCTCGATCTGTTGTTTGACGCGTTCCGGTTCGGCGGCGGGCAGGTCGATCTTGTTCAGGATCGGCACGATCTCATGATTTGCGTCGATCGCCTGATAGACGTTGGCCAGCGTTTGCGCCTCGACGCCCTGGCTGGCGTCCACCACCAGCAGACTGCCCTCGCACGCGGCCAGGCTGCGGCTGACTTCGTAGGCGAAGTCCACATGCCCCGGCGTGTCCATCAGATTCAGCACATAGGTCAGGCCGTCCTTGGCCTTATAGCTCAGGCGGACGGTCTGCGCCTTGATGGTGATGCCGCGTTCCTTCTCCAGCTCCATGCTGTCGAGGACCTGTGCGGTCATCTCGCGCGCGGTCAGGCCGCCGGTGTATTGGATCAGCCGGTCCGCCAGGGTGGATTTCCCGTGGTCGATATGGGCGATGATCGAGAAGTTGCGGATCTGCGAGAGGGGGGTATCGGTCATGAACCTGTGCTAACGGGGGTCTGGCGCTGATGAGCCTGCCCTGGATCGGCCGGCAAGCCCGCGCGCACAGATAGAGTGTCCGTTGACCGATGTCACCAACTGGCGTTGAACTGCCCGCCCGGACCCGCGTCCGCCGAACCGACCAGAGCCCGCCCGGCCGCCCCGATCTCGCGGCCAGTACGGACCAACGGGTTCGACGGGCGCTATATTCAAGGCGGTGACATGAATTTCCTGGCGATCTTTGTCGCGGGCGCGTTGCTGTGCAACGCCATCCCGCATTTGACCTCCGGCCTGTCGGGTCACCCGTTTCCGACCCCGTTCGCGAAACCGAGCGGGGTTGGCGCATCGCCGCCGCTGGTCAATTTTCTTTGGGGTGTCCTCAATGCCGCCGCCGGCAGTCTGATTCTGTCGCGCTACCCGGTTTCAGCCGGCCTGAACCCCGCCTTCGCGGCATTCGTTGGCGGAGCCTTGGTGCTGGGTGCGTTTATGTCGATCCACTTCGGCAAGGTCCACCGCGGCGCTGCCGGACGATAGGCGCGGTTCAGGCGCTTTTCAGTGCGCGCGGACGGGGCAGCCGCCCCAGCAACCCGTCCGCGCGGGCGCGCAGCTTGCCCATGCGCCCGACCCCGGCCAGCCGGCGGTCCAGAAACGCCAGCGTGCCGGAATCGTCGTCGGATGTGTCGCGCAGCCAGTACAGAATCGTCGCGCCATAAACCCCGGCCAGGATGGCGCGCTTGGAATACCAACTGAAACCGGTCGATTCGTCGCCAGCCGAACGCCAGATGGCATCGATGGTCCTGGCCGCCGCCGCCGCCGAGATCCGGGTATTGTGCGGCAGCGCCATGATCCCGAGCGCCCGCCGTATCGCTTCCTTGTGCGGCCGGTTCTGTTCCAGCCGCAGCGCGATCGCCGCCCGCACCCGCCGTGACAGCCGGGTTTCCGCCAGACCGGCGGCGGCTTCTTCCATCCGCCGGTCGGCCAGGTCGCAAAACGCCTCGATCATCTCCGGCGCGCCCAGCGGAAACAGCAGGTCGGCATCCCCATCCCGGGTCGCCCCCCTGGTCCAGCCGTCGAACGCCACGTTGGGCAGCATCGCCAGAATCGCGGCATCGCGTTCGGGAGAACGCTCAGGGGGGTGGGTCATCCTTTTGCTCCTGCACGGTCCAGTTCGTCGGTAAAGCCGAAATAGCGGAAATCCGTCATGCGCATGGGGTAAAGAATGCCGTCCAGGTGGTCGTACTCGTGCTGCACCACGCGGGCATGGAAGCCGGTCGCCTCCCGTTCGATCGTGTTGCCGTCGCAGTCGGTGCCGCGATAGCGGATTCGCACCGCCCGGGGTACGGCAGCGCGCAGATCGGGAATCGACAGGCAGCCTTCCCAGCCCATCGCGATTTCCTCGCCGATCGGTTCGACCCCGGGGTTGATCAGCACGGTATTGCCGATAGGGGCGTCCGCCGGGTCCTGCCGGCCACCGGGGACGCGGAATACGAACAGCCGCAGCGCCTGATACACCTGCGGCGCGGCCAGTCCGACCCCGGGCGCGTCTTCCATGGTCTGCATCATGTCGGCGACCAGCCGGCGGATCTCCGGCGCGCCGGGATCGGCGACCGGGAGGCATTTTTGCAGCAGAACCGGGTGGCCCATGCGGGCGATTTTCAGGATGGCCATATGCGTTCGATGCCTTCGGTAGCGGAAATTGGGCTTGTAAGTATCCAAGACCGTGGTATAGGGCCAGCCCCCGTCCCGGAATCCCCGGTGCGAACGTATTTGCGCACCCGGTGGCGGGGGCGCCCTGAATAGGAGCAGGCTGCCAAGTGCAAGTTCTCGTGCGTGACAACAATGTCGATCAGGCGCTGAAGGCGCTCAAGAAGAAGATGCAGCGGGAGGGTATTTTCCGCGAGATGAAACTTCGTCGGCATTATGAAAAGCCGTCCGAACGCCGGGCGCGTGAGGCGGCGGAAGCCGTGCGCCGCGCCAGGAAGCTGGAGCGTAAGCGGCTGGAGCGCGAGGGCTTCTAACCAGCCCCGTTTGAATGACATAGGGAAAGCGTGGCCAGGGGATAAGTCCCTTGGCCACGCTTTCTCTATGTACGTTCGATCGCTGCTGTATCCGGCCGGGACACGGCGCCTGCTAAAAGCGCCGAAGCAGAATCGGAACGGGACTAAATGGCCACATCGGCCGTTCGGCCCGCCCGGCGGCCGCGATTCAGTAACCCGGTCAGCCACCGACGGACCGGCTGGTCGAACCACCGGTTCGCCGCGATGGCGACCGCCACGACCAACACCACGCTGGCCATCCCCCACAGGCGGGAGATGTGGTCATAGCTGCCGGTCCGGCGTAACGCGATCGAATAGGAAACGTAGATACACCAGGCATAGATCGGCATCTGCAACGCATAGACCGGATAAGAAATCGCGCCCATCCAGGCAAATGCCCGTTCCGCCCGCCGCCCGGGGTTACTGTCCGCTCCGATGAAAATCATCGCAGGGAACAAGACCATGGCCGCGGCGATATCGAAGCCCGTCTGAAACCGGCCCGTCGGCCCGAATCCCAGCACCAGGATCAGTGCGCCCATGAGTACCGCCGGCGGCAGGCGTGGATGCCAGGCGGTCGTCGCCCGCAGCCGATAGATCAGTACCCCGGCGGAAAACGAGAAGGCCACACGCAGCAGACCCGCACCGACCGAATGCCATAGTGTGCCCCCATCCATCGTGGCGCCCAGTGCAGTGCCGAAGCCGAACCATCCGCACGCCGACGATACGCCCAGCGCCACTGCCGCGACGGCAACGAACGCAGCCAGACGGCGGGTCGTCAGGTGCCTGGCGGCGACGGCGAAAACCAGGTTCGCCACGATCTCATCGAACAGCGACCATGCCGGCGAGTTCAGCGGAAACAGCATGGTCGGGCTGGCGGGGTTGGGCAGGAACAGCAGGGCGGAGACGACGTCCGGCGCGACGGCGGCAAGTCCTGTTTTGCCCGCGGCCACCCGCCCGGCGGCAAACACGATCGCGGTCGTGCAGGCCAGGAAATACAATGGATAGAGCCGCACCATCCGGACCATGAAGAAGCGCCGGACGGTCATCGTATGCCCCAGGCGGGCACCATAGGCATGGGCGAGCACGAAGCCGCTGAGTACGAAGAAGAAATCGACCGCCAGATAGCTTTCCCAAAACAGGCCGGCTGGCCCGGTAAGATTTTGCCATAGAAACGGCGGCGCGTGCCGGATCGCGATCATGATCGCGGCTACGCCTCGCAAGCCGTCCAGCGCAATGAACTCTCTCCGGCCGGGCGCTGTCTCTTGTGCGGCGGTCATAGAGGCGCTGGTTAGCCATGCAGGCCCCAGCCGGCAAGGCCCCCGTGCGGTGCTGGCCCGCGATCCGGCCCCCTCGTTCAACCGCCCAACCCGGTCTATAAACACGACCGACGGCACTTCGCCTGTCCGTGATCCTTTCCAAAGGGAAGAACACCTAATGTCCGAGACACGTTTCCCAACCCTGACCCAAGAAGACATGACCGACGAGCAGCGCGCCGTCGTCGAATCGATCCAGTCCGGCCCGCGCGGCGCCGGCTTGCGCGGCCCGTTCAACGCCCTGTTGCGCAGTCCGGTGCTGTGCGACCTGGTGCAGCGCGTCGGCGCCTATGTGCGGTTTGGCACCTCGCTGCCCGCGCCGTTGAACGAACTGGCGATCTGCATGGCCGGCCGCAAATGGGGCGCGCAGTATGAGTTCTATGCCCATCGCCGCCTGGGTATCGATGCCGGCCTGAACCCCGCTATCCTGGACGCGGTCGCCGTGGGCCAACGCCCGGCGGACATGAGCAGCGATGAAACCATCGTCTATGAGTTCGTGACCGACTTGCTATCCACCGGCCAGGTTTCCGACGCCCCCTATGGCGCCGCGATCGCTCGGTTTGGCGAACGCGGGGTCATGGATATGGTCGGCGCCGTCGGTTACTACAGCCTGGTGTCGATGGTTCTGAACGTGGCCCGGGTGCCGCTGCCGGAAGGCGAAACCCCGCCATTGAAGCCGCTTTAAGTCCCGAGTCGCGGCCCGGTGGACGCCGGGCCGCGGACTGCCGCTAAGACTGGGCGTCGGGCGAAAGGACGATGCAGCTTGAATGGGCGTGGCTGATCTTCTCGCACGCCTGAACCGCGGTTTCGCGCGACATGCCCGTCATCCGGGCGCGCCAAAGAACCGAACGGCCTTGATGGACGCTGGCGACGAACGAATGGGCGACCGCCAGTTCGACATGGGCGTGGCCCTGCGCCGCACCGAGTGCCCCGCGCGCCAGACCTTGACTGGCAAAGGCCCCAATCTGGATCGCCCACTGCCCGGGGGCTGCCGGACCGCGACGCACGGCGGCGGCATCGGCGGCATTGGCCGAGGCCATCAGGAAACCGCCACGCGATGGTCCGGGCGGCGGGGCGGGCGGCGTCACTAGAGCGATCTGCTGGCTGGCCGCGGCACCGCCGCGATGCGCGGTATCGGGAAGCATGGCCACCTCGACCGGCGCACGCTTCGGAACATGTCCGCCGCTGCCGGATCGTGCGCCCGCCAGCATGACCGGGCGGCTGTAGCGCTTGCCGCCGGGGATATTCGTCGGCAACTGGTTATAGGCCAGTTCGTCGGCCGCGGAACGGTTGGTGGGGTAAACGCCGCGCAGGTTCGGGCCGATCGCCGCGACATAGTGGCGCGTTTCATCGGGCAGGGGGCGGAGATTCGCCAGGTAGTCGTCCAGGCGGGCGGGACCGGCGTTATAGGCAGCCAGGAACCCGGGGGTGCCATACAGCTCATACATTTCGCGCATGTATGCAACGCCCGCCATGACGTTGTCGTGCGGATCGAACGGATCGTCGCCCAGGTTATACCGGTCGCGCAATTCGTCGTAGGTGCCGGGCATTACCTGCATCAGGCCCATCGCGCCGGCGCCGGAGGTGATCGGCGCGCCGTTCAGATATTCCTTACCGCCAGACTCCTGGCGCATAAGCGACCGAATCCAGATCTCGGGCATATCGAATTTGGCGGAGGCTTCGCGGATATAGGGACCCCACGGATCTTCCGCCGGACCCGGCGGCGTGTAGTCATGCTTGGCGTGGGCGGCGTAGCGGGCCGATTCCTGCAGTGCATCCTGCTGCGGCACGGTCCCGCAGGCGGCCAGGGCGGAGACGGCGGCGACGGTGCCAAACGCACGGAGACGGCGGAACGTAACAAATCGATCCGAGGCGGTCATACAAACGTGTCTCCGTGGCGGCGCGACAAACGGACGGACCAGCAGCCAACACGCGGTGGCCGCTTATCCAAACCATCAGGAACGGTGTCTAAGCCATTAACCGACTTCCATCTTTCTAGCAAGTCATCTCGCCCGAGCGAGATTCCCCGTAATCGGGTCCGCTGGTTTTGATATCGGGCGCCGGATGCGGCCATGCGTCTGAAGCGACCCGTTTGCGCTGGCACGGCGATCCGTCACGATCGCAGGCCGGTATGGGCAGCAGGCTTGAGTTGTGCCGCCGCGCCGAATCGGGTAAGCGCCCCGCGATATGAGCAGCGCTGTGACAACGATCGCCCCCCCCGCGGAACTGAACCTGCTGGCGGACATGACCATGGCCACGCGCAATCGCTGGGCGATGGCCGACCTCGCCGGGGGCACGCGCCTGTGGCGGCTGGCCTGGGCACTGGGTTGGCTGGATATCCGGCTGCGGTACCGCGGCTCGATGCTGGGGCCGTTCTGGCTGACGATCTCAACCGGCGTGATGGTGGCGGCGCTCGGTGTCCTGTATTCGACGCTCTTCAAGATCGAGCTTCGGGACTACCTGCCATTCCTGGCGCTGTCTCAGGTGCTGTGGGGCTTCCTGGCCGCGCTGGTGTCGGAGGCCTGTACCGTGTTCACCGATGCCGAGGGTGTGATCCGGTCGGTGCGCATGCCGTTTTTCGTGTTTTCCATGCGGGGGCTTATCCGCAACGCCATCGTGCTGGGCCACAACATCCTGGTGATCGTCGTGGTGTTCGGGGTGTTCCGGATGTGGCCGAACGTCAGTTCGCTGATGGCGTTGCCGGGCCTGCTGCTGTGGGCGGTCGATGCGCTGGCGCTGACCTTACTTCTGGGCGGGTTTTGCGCGCGCTTCCGCGATATTCAGCCGATCGTGAACAGCATTATGCAGATCGCGTTCTTCGTGACACCCGTGATCTGGAAGCCCAGCCAGTTGAGCGCGTCCGGTATCGCCCATCTGGCGTTCAACCCGTTCTACGACCTGCTGGAAATCGTGCGCGGCCCGATCCTGGGTTCCGGTCTCGAGGTCTCCACCTGGCTGGGGGCGGGAATCTACAGTGTGATTCTGTGGGCGATCTCCTGGGCGTTTTTCGTCCGGGCACGCGGCCGCATCGCGTTTTGGGTTTGAACCATGCCGTCTGACGCGCTGATCGAGGTCAAGAACCTCTCTGTCCTTTTCCCGCTGTATCATGGCAGTTCCCGCAGCCTGAAGAAGATGGTCGTGGCCGCGGCATCGGGACGGCTGGCGCAGGACCAGCAGCAGCGCGTGGTGGTGCGGGCACTGACCGACATCAACGTGCGCCTGAATAGCGGCGACCGTCTGGGGCTGGTCGGTTCCAATGGTGCGGGCAAAACCACCTTGTTGCGGGTACTGGCCGGGATTTACGAACCCGTGCTGGGCAGCCTGCGGGTGCGCGGCAGCCTGAACGCCCTGCTGGACCCCAACCTGGGCATGAACATGGAACTGACAGGGCGGGAGAATATTCTGCTGCGCGGACTGTATAACGGGCTGCCCCGGTCGGCACTGCCGCGTCTGGAAGAAGACGTGGCGGAGTTCGCTGAATTGTCGGACTTTCTGGACCTGCCGGTGCGAATCTACTCGGCTGGCATGGTGGTGCGCCTGGGTTTTGCGCTGGCCACGGCGATCAAGCCCCAGATCCTGCTGATGGACGAATGGTTCCTGGCCGGCGATGCCGTGTTCATGGAGAAGGCCCGCGTGCGGCTGGAGGAAATGGTGCGCGGCGCCGATATCCTGGTACTCTCAAGCCATCAGAACGATATCATCCGCCAATGGTGCTCCCGCGTCCTTTGGCTGGATCAGGGCAATGTGGTTGCCGAAGGGCCGTCGGAGGAGGTGCTGCACCGCTACATGGGGACTGTCCCGCACCATCCAGTCGAGGCGCTGGTTTAACGCCCCGGCCAACCCGCGCGCACTAACCCGGCCGGCGTGCCACCAGGTCGATTTCGATCAGTGCGTCGTATGCAAGGCCGGTGACCCCGACGCAGGTCCGCGCCGGCAGGCG
>JAJZEV010000003.1 GCA_021805665.1 Pseudomonadota bacterium | reverse complement strand
GCGGACATGGCGGCAGGGTTTGCCGACCGGTTGGAGGATCTGGCCGAACCGGGGCGGGTTGCCGGGTCCGAGAACCTGGATTGCGGAACCGAAGACGGGATCGCGGTGAAGGTATCGCGGGGCGAATACACGGACGACTTCCTTAGCCGGGGATGATGGGCGGACTGGATCTGCCCGGCGGCGCGCCGAAACCCCTTGGCAGCAGCCTCCGAACCTGCGCATTGTCCTTTCGTTCCGGGCACCCGCCGCGGGAGAGGGCGGGCCACACCCCGCCGCCGAAGGCGCAACCGGCCCCCGGAAACGCTCAGGCACAAAGGACCGCAGCGGGCAGGGATCTCTGGAAAGCCGGACCGCGCGTAAGCGAGAGGTTCGCACCGACGGAGTAAAGGGTCCGCAAGGCCCCCGAATCTCTCAGGTACCGTGACAGAGGGGGGTCATCGCTGCCGGCATCCGCCGGTGGATGGCCCTGTGTCCGACGGAGTTCTGCGTGGCCCAAAATGCCCTGCCAGACGATCCCACCCCCGCGCCCCTCCACACCACACCGCTGGACCGATGGCACCGCCAGCTCGGTGCCAGGATGGTGCCGTTCGCCGGCTACGCCATGCCGGTGCAGTACGACCTGACAGGCGACCTCGCCGCGCGCTGCAAGGGCGGGGTGATGGCGGAGCATCTGCATACCCGAACACACGCCGGGTTGTTCGATGTCTCGCATATGGGGCAGGCGATGCTGACCGGGCCGAATGTGGCGATGGCGCTGGAAACGCTGGTCCCGGGCGATATCGTCGGCCTGAAGCCGGGGCGCCAGCGCTATACCCTGTTTACCAACCCGGCCGGCGGTATCATCGACGACCTGATGGTGGCCAGACTGGCCGACGATCGTCTGTTCCTGGTGGTCAACGCGAGCCGCAAGACCATCGATTTCGCCCATCTGGCGGAAAACCTGTCGGAAACGCTGACCGTGATGGAAAATCGGGCACTGCTGGCGTTGCAGGGGTCGGAGGCCGCGGCGGCGATGGCACGCCTGTCGCCCGAGGCCGCGGCGCTGCCGTTCATGGGCATCGCCGCGATACGGATCGCCGGGGTCGATTGCCTGGTGTCGCGCTCCGGCTACACCGGGGAGGATGGGTTCGAAATTTCCATCCTCGCCGCCGACGCTGAAACAATCGCCGACGCCCTGATCCAGCAGCCCGAAGTGGTGCCGATCGGCCTTGGCGCGCGCGATTCGCTGCGGCTGGAGGCGGGGCTGTGCCTGTACGGCAACGACCTGGACGAACTGACCTCGCCGATCGAGGCCGGTTTGACCTGGGTCATCGGCAAGCGCCGCAAGATGAACTGGGATTTCCCCGGCGGACGGGCGATCCGCGACCAGTTGGATAACGGTCCGGTGCGCTGCCGCGTGGGCATTCGTCCCGATGGGCGCGCGCCCGCTCGGGGCCAGACGACGATCGTGGCGCAGGACGGGACCGAGGCGGGGGTGATTACCTCCGGCGGGTTCGGGCCATCGGTTAATGGTCCCATTGCCATGGGCTATGTGCGAAAAGATCTTGCCGCGGACGGGACGCGGCTGAACCTTATTGTTCGCGGCAAGACGATCCCGGCAACGGTCGTGCCGCTACCATTCACACCTCATCGATACATACGTTGAAAGGAACGCCCCGGTGGCCACCAAGAATGCCGATAAACGCTTTACCAAGGAACACGAATGGGTCGTGCTGGATGGCGACATCGCCACCGTCGGCATCACCGACCATGCGCAGGAGCAGTTGGGCGACCTGGTGCATGTGGAACTGCCGGACCTGGAGCGCGAAGTGGCGGAGGGCGAAAGCTGCGCCGTGGTCGAAAGCGTGAAAGCGGCGTCGGACATCTATGCGCCGCTGGCCGGCAAGGTCGTCGAAATCAACGAAACCATCGTCGAAGACCCGTCTATCGTGAACAGCGATGCCGAGGGCGAGGGCTGGTTTTTCCGGCTGGAACTGGACGACCCCGACGTGTTCGAGGCGCTGATGGATCAGGACGCCTACGACGAATTTCTGGAGACGCTGTAAGCATGGACGTACTGGCCGAATTGGCGGAGCTGGAAGAAAACGACGGCTTCGTGCGCCGCCATATCGGCCCGTCGGACTCCGAACTTGCCGCGATGCTACACGCCCTGGGTGCCGCGACGCTGGATGACATAGCGGGCAAGACGGTTCCGGGATCGATCCGGTCCAACCAGAAGCTGAACCTGCCGCCGCCGATCGACGAAGCGGCAACCATCGCCGAGCTGCGCGCCCTGGCAGCGCGGAACAACCCGGTGAAGAGCCTGATCGGCATGGGGTATCACGGCACCGTCACGCCCCCGGTGATTTTACGCAACGTCCTGGAAAACCCCGGCTGGTACACGGCTTATACGCCGTATCAGGCGGAGATCGCGCAAGGCCGGCTGGAGGCGCTGCTGAACTTCCAGACCATGATCTGCGAACTGACGGGGATGGAAATCGCCAACGCGTCGTTGCTGGACGAAGCCACCGCGGCGGCAGAGGCGATGGCGATGGCGCACGCGCTCAGTAAGTCAAAATCGGACGTTCTGGCGGTGGCCGCGGACCTGCATCCGCAGACGCTGGCGGTTCTGGCAACGCGGGCGAAGCCATTGGGAATTACGCTGGCGCGGGTTGAGCCGGGGGATTTGACCGCGGTTGGGGCGATGAATCCGTTTGCCCTGCTGCTGCAATATCCCGGCACGACGGGCGCGCTGCGCGATCTGTCGGAAGAAATAGCGGCGGCGCACGAGGCCGGCGCGCTGGCGATCGTGGCCGCCGATCCGCTGGCGCTGGCGCTGCTGACCCCGCCCGGCGAGATGGGGGCGGATATCGTCGTCGGGTCGGCGCAGCGGTTTGGCGTGCCGATGGGATTCGGCGGCCCGCATGCCGGGTTCTTCGCGACGAGGGATGCGTTCAAGCGCGCGATGCCGGGCCGGTTGGTCGGGGTGTCGCTGGACGCGGCCGGGCAGCCCGCTATGCGTCTGGCGCTGCAGACCCGCGAGCAGCATATTCGCCGTGAAAAGGCGACCTCCAACATCTGCACCGCGCAGGTTCTGCTGGCGGTGATCGCCGGGTTTTACGCCGCGTGGCACGGACCCGACGGCCTGCGCCGCATCGCCGGCCGCGTATCCCTTCAGGCCCGTATGCTCGCCGATGTCGCGCTGCGTGCGGGGTTGACGCTGCGGCACGACACATTCTTCGACACCATCGTTGTCGAGGGTTCCTCCGACCTGATCGCCCGCGCGGCGGCGGCCGGGTTCAATCTGCGGCGTGTGGACGACAATGCTGTCGGCATCGCGCTGGATGAAACCGTGACGCGGGACGATCTTATCGCCCTGGCCGGACTGCTGGGGGGCTCGCTGGACGGCGCGATCGCGTCGATTCCGGCAACCGTGCTGCGGACCTCGCCCTTCCTGGAAGCGGCGGTGTTCAACCGGTTTCACGCCGAACATGAGATGCTGCGATATCTGAAACGGCTGGAAGACAAGGACATCGCGCTGAACCGCAGCATGATCCCGCTGGGGTCCTGCACGATGAAGCTGAACGCCACGGCGGAGATGATCGCGATCACCCTGCCGGGCTTCGCCGACATCCATCCGTTCGCACCCGCCGATCAAACCACCGGTTATCTGACCCTGATCCGGCGGTTGGAGACATGGCTGTGTGCGGCGACCGGGTTCGCCGAGGTCTCTTTGCAGCCGAATGCCGGTTCCCAGGGCGAGTATGCCGGGCTGCTGGTCATCCGGGCATGGCACGAATCGCGGGGCGAACAGCACCGGGATGTGTGCCTGATTCCCTCCTCGGCGCACGGAACCAACCCGGCCAGTGCGGCGATGGCGGGGCTGAAGGTTGTCGTTGTTGCGTGCGACCGGGACGGCAACGTCGATCTGGCCGATCTGCGGGCCAAGGCGGAGAAACATGCCGACGGGCTGGCGGCGTTGATGATCACCTATCCCTCGACACATGGCGTGTTCGAGGGCGGGATTCGCGATATTTGCGCCGCGATCCATCAGCATGGCGGCCAGGTTTACATGGATGGCGCCAATATGAACGCGCAGGTGGGGCTAACATCGCCGGCGTCGATCGGGGCGGATGTGTGCCATCTGAACCTGCATAAGACGTTCTGCATCCCGCATGGCGGCGGCGGGCCGGGGATCGGGCCGATCGGGGTTGCGTCCCATCTGGCGCCATTCCTGCCGAACCATCCGCTGCGGGCCGATGCCGGGCCGGCGACCGGGATTGGGCCGGTATCGGCGGCGCCGTTCGGCAGCGCGCTGATCCTGCCGATCTCCTACGCCTATATCCGGATGATGGGTGCGGGCGGGCTGAAGCAGGCGACCGAGGTTGCCATCCTGTCGGCGAACTACATCGCGCACCGGCTGCGCGAGTCCTATCCCATCCTGTATGCCGCGCCAAACGGGATGGTGGCGCATGAGTGCATCATCGATTGCCGGGGCTTTGCCGCCGAAGCCGGGGTTCAGGTGGAGGATATCGCCAAGCGGCTGCAGGACTACGGCTACCATGCGCCGACCATGTCGTGGCCCGTCGCCGGAACCCTGATGATCGAACCGACGGAAAGCGAATCGAAAGCCGAACTGGACCGGTTCTGCGACGCAATGATTGCCATTCGGGGGGAAATCGCGGCGATCGCGGCTGGACGTTTCGACCGAACCGACAATCCATTGAAGCATTCCCCGCATACCGCCGCCGAGGTCATGGCGGATGTCTGGACGCACGGCTATTCGCGGACACAGGCGGCATTTCCGTTGCCTTGGGTGGCGGCGTCGAAATACTGGCCACCGGTCAAACGGGTGGACAACGTATATGGCGACCGACATCTGGTTTGTACCTGCGCCCCGCTGGAGGCTTACGCCGAGGCAGCGGAGTAGGCGTTAGCCGGCGTCCTGACCTTTTAGCATCGGCCTCTCATCGTCACGGCAGGCGCATGCCTGCCATCCACGCCTTGGGCGATTGCGGGGAAAAGGCGTGGATGGCGACCCTTCGGCCGCCATGACGATACGGGGCCGGTCACTGACTTATCGCCCGTTGAGCGCAGGGGTGCCACCCGCGCCGTTGGCTCAGGTATCCGCCAGTGCCGCCAGGATGGCATCGCGTGCGGCGGTGTTGCCAACCGCATGCACCGGCTGAATCGCGACATGGGTCGCCCCGGCGGCGAAGTGGGCGCGCAGTCCGGCCTTCACCTGATCCGCGGTACCCCACAGGACCATCTGGTCGATGAACGAATCCGAACCCCCGTTCGACAGGTCGGCCTCCGTGAATCCCATGCCCAGCCATGCGTTGCGATAGTTATCCAGCACCATGTAGCGCGACAGTTCCTCACGCCCCAGCGCCCGGGCCCTGGCGGGATCGGTTTCAATCGTAACTTTCTGCTCGATCGCCAGCCACTTGTCGGGGCCGAGGATTTTCGCGGCCTCCGCCGTGTGTTTCGGCGTCGTGTTGTAGGGGATCGCGCCTTGCGTCATCTGCCCCGACAGTTTCAGCATCAGCGGCCCCAGGGCTGCGACGCAGATCGGGAAATCGGCGGCCCCTGCTTCACCTTTCGTTATGCCGTTCAGATAGGCCCGCATCGCCGGGATCGGCTTTTCATAGACATGGCCGCGAATGCCCTCCACCATCGGCATGTGGCTGACGCCCAGACCCAGGATGAAGCGGTTCCCGTAGAGTTGGTTCAGGCTGATCATGCCGCGCCGAGCGGTGAACGCGTCGCGGGCGTAGATCGAGGCGATAGAACTGCCGATTTTCAAAGTGCTGCTTTGCGACAGCATGTATCCGGCGATGGTGAACGATTCGAAGCCGCGCGATTCCGGATACCACAGGGCATCGAATCTCAGCTTCTCCACGGTCTTGACGAAGGCGGCAACGGCGGCTGCGTCCGCGTGCTTATCGGCGGAGTACCAAACCCCTAAACGTCCCAGTTTCATACTGTATGTCCTGTTCAAACGATGTTCGCGGAGCGGAAGCCCGCGATCTCTGCCCCGGTATAACCCAGTTCGGCCAAAACCTCCTCATTGTGCTGGTCGAACATCGGCGGCGGACGATCCACGCTTGGGCCGTCGTGGCCAAATTTGAAGGCAGCGACTGGCACTGTTACCGGCCCGCCGATGCCGGGCGCGTGGTCGTGCCGGTGCAGCAGGCCGCGCGACTGTAGTTGCGGGTCGGCCAGTGCCTCGCCCATGGTGCGGACGCGGGACGCGGGGACGTGGCTTTCCTGCAGGAACTCTTCCCACTCGGCGGCGGTGCGGGTCAGCATGATTTCGGTCAGCGTACGACATTCGCGGTCGTAATCGGCGTCGCGCTCGTCGTTGGTGCGCTTGATCAGGTCGGCCCGTTCCAGCACCGTCCACAGCCGCTTCTGCTGCCGCAGGTTAGACGCACCGAGCATGACGGTGCCCTCTTTGGTCTGGTACGCCATGGAGGTGGCATGCGCCATCTTGTTGCCGTTCGGCTTCGGGTGCGCGCCGTTGCGCAGATAGCCGGTGACGTGGCTGGCCATCAGGATCATCGCCACATCCAGCATCGCCATATCGATGCGCTGGCCCTGACCCGTACGCTCCCGCTGAAACAGGGCGGCGGACAGGGCATAGGCGCCCATGGTGCCGGTGGCATAGTCGATCGCCGGGGCGCCGATCTTGATCGGGTTGACCTCCGGCGTGCCGGTCATGGCCATGATGCCGGACGTGGACTGGATCACATGGTCATAGGCAGTGCGGATACGCTTGGGACCGCCCTGGCCGAAGGCTGAGAACGACGCATAGATCAGTTTGGGGTTGATCTTGCGCAGGTCGTCGTAGCCCAAGCCCAGCGCCTCGAACGCCCCGGGCCGGTAGTTCTCGACCAGCACATCCGCGGTTGCCACCAGCTTCTTCAGGATCGTCCGGCCCTGTTCGGTTTTCAGGTTCAGCGTAATGGCGCGCTTGTTGGAGCCTTGGGTCAGGAACCCGGTGCCCATACCGGCATGGTTCAAATCGTGGTCGGTGCCGGAATCGCGGCTTTGGTCGGGGTCGTTCGGATCTTCCACCTTGATGACGTCGGCGCCCATCAAACCCAGTTGATAGGCGGCGAACGGGCCGGCCAGGACGTGGGTGATGTCGATGATGCGAATGCCTTCGAACGGACGTCCCATCGGTTTCCTCCTGTCTTTGAGGGCACCGTGCCGCCGGGGGCGCGCAGCGTCAACCAGCCGGGACGTAAGGCGAAGCTACCGTCCCGCGTTGGGCACGAACGGGTCGGGTATCTGCTGCGGGATTGTTCCGGCGCTCTTCGCGCAGACGCCGTGCTGTTCCAACGCATCCCGGGCGCAGGCATTGCCGTCGGCATAGCCGCAATGGGTAAAGCCGATCGGCAGCATCATGCAATACTCCCCGATCCGGCTGGCCGGCATCTTCATTTCAGCCGGATTTGGAATGCACCCGCCGTTCTGCCGCGTGGCGTCCTGCTGGCACTGGTTGCCGTCCGTGTACATGCATAGCGGCGCCGCGCCGGTTATTTGCAGGCAGAACGGCGCGGCCATCGCCGAAACCGACGTGCCGGCAAACAGAATGGCGGCAATGGCGAGCTTCCTCATGCGGCACTCTCCTTACGCATTACGCGTCAGGATAACGCCCCGGCACCGCTTGGCGGACTACACGAAGCCGTGCCCGGGCGATGCGGCCGGGATAATTACGTTCTTGTGTACGCTGTCAGCGTTTGACGACGGGCGAGGGAATGCTTTCGATCATGACATTGATGACGGCGGGCTTGCCGCTGGCCAGCGACCGTTCGATTGCACCGGCAAGGCCGGCCGCGTTTTCCACCAGTTCGCCGTGCCCGCCCAGCGCCGTCGCAACCAGATCGTAGCGGGTGGGATTGAGTTCGCAACCATGCGTGCGGTTCGGTCCATAGTCGCGGACCTGCAGATTGTATTCGGCATTCCAGCGGCAGTCGGTGCCGACAACGGCTATATACGGCAGGTTGAGCCGAACCGCCGTTTCGATCTCCGACATATGGAAGCCGAAGGTTCCGTCGCCCATGACGGCGAATACCGGCGCGGCGGGTTCGGCAACCCGCGCCCCGGCGGCCATCGGCAACGAGGACCCGATCGACCCGGCCACGCCGTTGATCATCCGCCGGTCGTTGCGCAGGATGCTTTGGCCCCATTGCGCGAATTCCCCGCCGTCGCAGATCAGCACGCTGTCCGGATGGCGGGACAGATACGGTTGCAGCGTGTTGAACACCTGCGCCGGGTGCAGCTTGTCCGGGGTTTGGGAGATCAGGTCTTTCCACGCGGCGGGACGGTCGTCGAAGCAGGCGCGGGCGTCGGCGAGCCATGCGGGATCGCCCGAGACCTTGCCGGCGCCTCGGCCGATCAGGGCCTCGCCGGCTGGGTAGGTGTCGGCGACGCAGCCGAATGCCAGCATCGGCCCCTTGAACCGCGCCGCCCGATCCAGCAACGCCCCGTCTGGATCGATGGCGATGAAGCGGCAGTCGGGTGGGAACGGTGCGCCGCCGAATTTCAGGGTGAAGTCCAGGGGTTTGCCCAGCAGCAGCACCATGTCGGCGCGTCTTGCAACGTCGGTATAGGCGCCCAGGCTGGCGTCGTTGAAGCTTCTCGGCCCCTCGCTGAGGCAGGTGGGGATGGTCAAAGTCTGCTCGATCCGGCGCAGCAGATCGCGCCCGCGACGGGTCGCCAGCGCGGGGGCGCCGATGACCAGGGGGCGTTTCGCCGTCGCCAGCAGCGCGAGGATCGCGTCCGTCGCCGGGTCGGCGAGGGGAAGCGCCGGATCGGCGAAGTCGGCCGCGGTCGGCCAGACCACCGCGTCTTCCGGCACCGTCGCGTCCAGGATGTCGGATGGCAGGCTAAGATGCACCGGGCCGGGGCGGCCGGAGGTGGCGATACGGATCGCCTTGGCGACCTCCATGCCGACGCGGGCGGCGTCGGTCGCCATCCAGGCGGCCTTGGTGACTGGCGCGGCCATATCGACCTGCCGCAGTTCCTGGAAACCGCCGCGGCCGAGTTGGTCGGTTTCGGTATGGCCAGAGAACAGCACCATCGGCGTTTCCTGGCCCAATGCGGTGAACAGCGCGCCAACCGCGTTGGCATGGCCGGGGCCGCCGGTAACCCAGGCGATGCCGGGGCGTCCGGTCAAACGTCCATACGCGTCTGCCATATGAACCGTCGCGGCTTCATGTCGGACGTGCATCAGCGACAGCTTCGTCTCGATCGCGGCGTCGAACAGCGACATGATGTGGTTGCCGGACAGGGTGAAAATGTCCGTATGGCCCACGCGTTCCAGGGTGCGTACCACGATATCGGCGCCGCGGAGAGTCGATGGCATGAAGCGGTGGTCCTGTCGTTATCTAAGTGTCTGACTGAAAATTAATGTGCGTGATTCCAGCAGGTTATGATTCTCTGTGTTTTGCGAAGACAACGGAGAACCGAATGGCCTGGACTGAAACCACGCGCGCTCAGCATGAGCGATGCGGGCTGCGCTATGCAAGCGATACCACCGATGAGGAATGGGCC
>JAJZEV010000194.1 GCA_021805665.1 Pseudomonadota bacterium | reverse complement strand
GCCGTGACGGGATGGCGCTGGCGGACAAATGGGCGCCGGGTGCGCGGACCTATCTGGGGCTGATGACGGCGGGTTTCCCGAACATGTTCATGATCACCGGCCCCGGCAGCCCGTCGGTGCTGAGCAACATGATCGTGTCGATCGAACAGCATGTCGATTGGATCGCCGATTGCCTTGGTTATCTACGCGATCGCGGGCTCGGTTCCATCGAAGCGACACCGGATGCGGAAAACGCCTGGGTCGATCATGGCAATGAGGTCGCGCATACGACGTTGTACCCGTCGGCGGCGTCGTGGTACATGGGTGCCAACATTCCCGGCAAGCCGCGCGTGTTCATGCCGTATATTGGCGGCGTGGGCGCTTACCGGCTGAAGTGCGATGAGATCGCCGCCAACGGGTACGAGGGCTTTGTGCTGTCGGGCGCGGATAAGGTGGCGGTGGCCGCGGAGTAGAGGAGCAGGGAGGGGTCTGTATTGCCCCTCCCGTTTGTCTTCACGTTACCGGCGCGGGCTGGGCGTTGTAGTCCTGGTCCGAGACGTGTTCGAACCATGCGGTGCCCTCGCCTTTGTCGTTCAGTTCCGACATCGCGAGGTGAGAGAACAGCTTGTCCGGTGCCGCCCCGTGCCAGTGACGCACATCGGGCGGGATGATGACCGTGTCGCCGGGGCGGATTTCCTGTACTTGATCGCCCTCGCGCTGAACGCGGCCGGCCCCCGACAGGCAGAACAGGGTCTGGCCGACCGGGTGACTGTGCCACGCCGTCCTGGCGCCGGGGGTGAAGGACACCACCGAACCGCGCATGCGCGATGGCGCGACGCCGACCACGACCTCATCCGAAAACACGGTTCCGGTGAAGTTGGAGGCGGGGGCGCGATTGGTCTTCCGGGCGGAGGAGCGGAGGATTTTCATGACGGTTTCCTTTGCGGTGTTAAAGGTCGGCTAAGGCGGCGACATGTCGGGGGCTGTGTTCAGCCGGTCCGGTTCCAGCCCCACCATGTGCAGATCGCGTCGCCCATGATCAGTTGCTTGTCCTGCTGACTCAGCCATGGAAGTTCCTCGGTGAACATCGTTACGCATTGGTGCCAGGAGCACGGCATCTTGGTGATGTCGGTGCCCCAGAACATGCGGTTGGGGCCGAACGCGTCGTATATCTGGCGCAGATAGGTGTGCATTTTCGGGAAGGGGTACGCCTCACCGGAATAGCCCGGCGCGCCGGTTGCCTTGACCGCTACATTCGGCAGTTTTGCTAGCTTTAGCAGTTCCGGGATATGCGTCATGGCCTCGGCGTCTTTCAGCGTCGTGAGGCCCCCGCGTCCGCCCAGGTGATCGATCGTTAGCCGCAGCTCCGGGTGCCGTTGGGCAAGGCCCCCCAGCACTGCCAGAGAGTCGGTTGCCAGGGCGGAGATGGGGACGCCCGCTTTCTCGGCCGCGGCAAAAAGCCAGTCGTACTCGCCATCCGCCAGATTTCGCCGGGCTGGCTCGTGCAGAAAGGTGTAGCGAAGACCGAGCATGCCGGGTTGGGCGCGCCAGTTGGCGATCGTGCCGCGGGAGCCGGGGTCGTCGAGCGGCAGCGACCCCATGATCGCGAACCGGTTCGGGTAGTCCCTGACCGCCTGGAACGCCATTTCGGTCGAGTTCGGATCCCAGCCGGGCGGATGAATAATGGCGGCATCGACGCCGCCATCGTCCATCAGGGCGATGGCCTCGGCCGGTGTGAAATGGGTGACCTGGATGTGCGACAGGTTGCTGGGCAGGCCGGTTCCCCAGGTGTGAATTTGGGCATCGACGATCTGCATTGGATTTTTCCCCGGGCTTTTTGTCGTGTTGACCAATGTTATCCCAAACGCCGTGCCGCGAATACCGTTGGGTTGCCGGATGCCGGGTTCGGTAGCAATCTACCTGTCAGGGAGACGGTTCATGGACCTTAAAGGCACGGTGGCGCTGGTCACGGGGGGGAATGGCGGACTTGGGCAACGCATCTGCCACGCGCTGGCCCGGGAGGGTGTCCATATCGCTGTCATGTACGCCCGAAGTAAAGATCAGGCGGAGAGTGTCGCCAGCGAACTGAAATCGAAATACCAAATCGAAGCCGCAGCGTTTGCTTGCGACATCGCCGACGGCTCGGCTGTCGAACATCTTGTCAGAAATGTAACAAACCGCTTCGGCCGGCTGGATATTCTGGTCAACGACGCCGCTTATAACAAGGCAATCCCATTTGCGGACCTGGATGACCTGACGATCGAGGAGTGGGACAAGATCATCGCCGTCAACCTGACAGGACCGATGCAACTGACGAAGGCGGTGGCGCCGGTCATGAAAGCGCAAGGGCAGGGACGGATCGTGAATATCGCGTCGGTGGCGGGTCTGCATCCGGTGGGGTCCTCCATCGCCTATGCGGTATCGAAGGCCGGCTTGATCCACCTGACCCGTTGCATGGCGGTGGCGCTGGCACCGGAAACCCTGGTGAACTGCGTGGCACCCGGGCTGATCGAGGGCACGCGCGCCACCGCCAACCTGCGGCCGGACATGATCGAGCGGTCTGCGTCCGGGTCGCTGCTGAAGAAACCCGCCGACAAAGAAGACTGTGCGGATATGGTCGTGGCAATGTGCCGGACAGGCACAATGACCGGCCAGACGGTCGTTATCGACTCGGGTAGAATATTTCATTGAGAAACGAATAAAACAAGTTAGGATAACCTATGAATCCAGAATCCAGCGGCCTTTCTTCAGCTCGTCTCGCTCGGTTGGACGACGTCATGCGACAACGCTATGTCGAAACCGGAAAATTGCCCGGGCTGATGACCATGATCTATCGCCACGGCCGGTTGGTTCACACCGGACTGTCCGGCCACATGGACCTGGAACGCGGCAAGGCGATGCGCGAGGATACGATTTTCCGCATCTACTCCATGAGCAAGCCGATCACATCCGTGGCGCTGATGATGCTGGCCGAGGAAGGCTTGATCGGTCTGGACGACGATGTGGCAACCCATATCCCATCGTTCCGGAACCAGGGCGTCTATTCCACCGGAATGCCCAGCCTGATTCCCACCGCAACACCCAGCTTCATCACCACCCCGGTCGAGCGGCCGATGAAGGTGGTGGATCTCGTCACCCACACCTCTGGCCTGACCTACGGGTTCATGAACCGCACCGGCGTCGATGCCGCATACCGCCGGCTGCGGGTGGCGGAGTTCAACACCGAGGGCGGACTCGACACGATGATCGAGCAGCTATCCGCCCTTCCGCTGGAATTTTCGCCCGGAACGCAATGGAACTACTCCGTATCGATCGACGTGATGGGCTACCTTGTGCAGAAGCTCAGCGGCATGAAGTTCAGCGAATTCCTGCGCACCCGCCTGTTTGAGCCGTTGGGCATGACCGATACCGCGTTCTGGTGCCGGCCGGAGAAACTGGATCGGCTGTCGTCCTGCTACATGCCCGACGGGGCCGGGGGCATCAAAGTGCAGGACGACGCGGGCAAAAGCTTCTTTGCCGAGCCCCCGGCCCTGGAATCCGGCGGCGGTGGGCTGCTATCGACCGCGCACGATTACATGCGGTTCTGCCGCATGATGCTGGCGGGTGGAACGCTGGACGGGGTGCAGATACTCAGCCCCAAGACGGTGGCGCTGTTCAGTCTGAACCATCTGCCGAACAATCAGGAACTGGCCCACATGGCGCCGCCGGGCATGTTCAGCGAGGCGGGCTATTCCGGCATCGGCTTTTCCATCGGCTGCGGCGTCAACGTCAATGTCGCCAGAACGCGTCTGCCAGGCACGCTGGGCGAGTATTTCTGGGGCGGTGCGGCCTCCACCGCGTTTTGGATCGATCCGGCCGAAGACCTTGCCGTCGTCTTCATGACCCAAGTCATCGGCAGCGAGGCCCGGTTAACGCTTCGCCGCGACCTTCGGACGCTGGTCTATTCGGCCATGACGGAATCGTTCGCCTGAAGTTGCAGATGTAACGAACTGCCGGTGTTGCCGAACGGGATCCGCCAGCGACACCGGCAAAGTGTGCGGACATTCGATGCCAACGGGCGATCGACCGGGAGCATCATCGAACGTCAAGGACGCCGGGCGGTTTCCATCGTTTAGGGATCGGGAAAAAGTATAGCCTCATAATCCCGCGGACCGTGCAGAATTTGCACGACCGATACGCGGTCTTGATCGACACGATAAAAGATCGAATAATTACCGTGCGGGCGGCGGCGAACGCCGAGGCTTTCATAACGCGGGACAAGCGGAAAGGCCCGGGGCATTTCACCGAGCATCAGGCAGGCGGTCCTCAATTCCGCAATGAATGAACGTGCCCTGGTGGGATTATCGCGCGCGATATAGTCGCCGATCTGTTCAAGACCGAGCCTGGCGGCGTCCGAAAGTACAACCCTCACGGCCTGCCGCGTTCGGCCGCCATCCGGGCATATTTTTTGTCCAGGGAGTCGAAGACGTCGCCGGCAGGAGAAACGTGACCCGATTCAATGTCCGACAGGCCCCGGGCGATCACGGTATCTAACGCTGCCAACCGGCGTTCGCGCTCCTCCATCAATCGAAGTGCGTCGCGCAGCACCTCGCTGGCGTTGTTGTAGCGTCCGCTGGTGAGTTGGGCCTGAACGAAAGCCTCAAAATGCGAACCGAGTGTGTAGCTGGTTGGCATAGATAACCATCCGATTATCACTTAATGATAGCGATGGATGCAGTGCGAAGCAATGTCATGCGACTCCCGTGCGCTACGGTGGCGGCAGATTGGCCTTCAAGAACGTCCGCACATGCCGCACTGCCAGCGGAATCAGTTCCTTTGGATCCTTCCACGGATACAGGCTGACCTGTGCGTTGGGTGCCAACTTGGCGGACTCCATCGCCACGGCGTAGGGATGTGCCGGAATATCGTCAGGTAACACCAGAATCGGTGTTTGGCAGCCGCGTACGAAATCCCGCGTCACCGTGAACACGAAATCGGGGTTGGAGCGGTACATCCGGCTCAGGAACGCCTCGACCGTTTGCATCGTCACATCCGGCCGTCTCGCGCACAGGGCCGGCCCCCAGCCAGCCATGTTGGTTTCGTAGAACAAATCGCGCATCTCCGGCCGCGATCCGCTGGGTTGCGCCAGCACGGCGGCGACAATCCGGCCCGGCGCGCGGCGAAGCAGGTTCCAGATGAACGGGCCGCCGATGCAAAAGCCCATCACCATGAACCGATCGATGCCCAGGTGGTCCATCAGCCCCAGCTGATCATCGGCATACGAATCCCACGGCCGGTCGATTTCGACCGGGCCGGAGGACTGGCCGCCATTGGCATTCCGCAAATCCATCGCGATGCAGCGATAGTCGCCGGCGAACGCGGCGAACGGATCGAAAGGGGCGCCGTTGGTGAAAAATCCGACGGTCGCGTTCAGCCCGCCGCCGGGTATCAGCAATAACGGGAATCCGGAGCCGGATTCCTCGTAGTGTATCCGGACGTCGCCTCTTTCATAGAACGGCATGGTGTTTCCTTCCGGGCGTTACGCCGCCACTTTCTCCTCGATGCGGTCCCAGATCGTCTTTTCGATATGCACGCCGTCGAAGCGGGCGATTTCCTGCAGGCCAGTCGGGGATGTGACGTTGATTTCCGTCAGATAGTCGCCGATTACGTCGATGCCCACGAAGATCATGCCCTGATCGCGCAATGTCGGCCCGATCGCCGCGCAGATTTCAAGGTCGCGCTTGGTTAGGGGGGATTTTTCCGGGCGGCCGCCGACATGCATGTTGGACCGGGCCTCGCCGGCCGCCGGGACACGGTTGATGGCGCCGGCCGGTTCGCCGTCCACCAGGATGATGCGCTTGTCGCCCAGGCGCACGGCGGCTTCGTAGCGCTGGATCATCAGCGGCTCCCGCGACCGGGCGAAGTGCATTTCCAGCAGCGATGCAAGGTTTTCGTCGTCCGGCTTGATGCGGAACACGCCCGCGCCGCCGTTGCCGAACAATGGCTTGACGATGATGTCCTTGTATTCCGCGCGGAACGACCGGATGGCGTCCACGTCCCACGTAATCAGCGTGGGCGGCATCAGGTCGGGGAAATGCGTCACCAGGATTTTCTCCGGCGCATTGCGCACCGCGGCCGGGTCGTTGACGATCAGGGTGCCGGGCTGGATGTGCTCCAGCATATGGGTCGCGGTGATATAGGCCATATCGAACGGCGGGTCCTGGCGCATCAGCACCACGTCCATGCTGCCCAGATCCACCGTCTCCATCGGCCCGAATTCGAAATGGGCGCCGTGGCGGCGGGCGACCTTGACCGCATGGCCACGGGCGAACAGCCGCTCCTCCTGCTTGCCGCCGCCGGGGCGGGAACGGCCTTCCTTCAGCGCCATGTGCCGCACTTCGTAGTGCCACAGCGCATGGCCGCGTGCCTGGGCTTCCAGCATCAGCGCGAAGGTGGAATCGCCGTCGATGTTGATACTGTCCATCGGGTCCATCTGGACCGCGACCTTTAGAGTTCGGGCCATCGTCAATCCTCTGTCCGGTTGGCGTTCATTAAGGTGTGAACCGGACATAGGGAAGGGGCGGGGCGTCAGGCCGCGGTGGCGAGACCCGGCACGATGGCGCAGGCCATCCGATGCAATTGCCGGCCGACCCGGTTCCAGTCGAAGCGCGTGCGGTTACGCTCGAACCCCGCCAGCCCCATGCGCTGGCCCAGGGCCGGATTATCGAACAGCAGGCGCATCGCCGCGGCCAGGGCGGCGGGATCGTTTGGGGGAACCAGGATGCCGGTTTTTCCGTCGGTCACGGTTTCAAAAAAACCCGGAACCCGGGTGGCGATCACCGGCAGGCGGAATAACGACGCTTCGATCGCCGCGATTCCCAGCGGTTCGACGACGCTGGGCATGCAGAAGACCGACGCTGCCTGAAAATAGCGTGCCACGCGGTCGCGCGGTTGTTTCCCGGCCACCGCGATCTGGGGGTGCGACACATTGGGGGAGCAGCCGACGATCGTCAGGCGGGCATCCGGATACGTGCGGGCGACCTCGGTAAAGGCTTCAAGCAAAGCCGGGCCGCCCTTACGCTCCCACTCCACGCCGACGAAGAGGACATGATTGGCGGCATAACGGGCGATTGTCGTTTCAGACGGAACGATATCGATATTGGCCCCGATATGAACCGTCCGCACCCGGGACCGGTCACAGCCGTAACGGTCAACCAGTGTCCGTTCCACGAACCCGCTGGTGGCGGCGATCCTGTCGGCTTGTCGAAACAGCGCGGTTTCATATTTCAGGTATGTCGGCGAACGGAACAGCCGGCGATCTGGCTCCGGTTCGTTCATCGTATCCATGAAGGTGTAATCGGTGTAGATCAGGTGGGGCAGTCCGGGGATGCGGCCGTCGAAAATCCCCTGTGTCTGGATCGAAAAATCGAATTCGTCCGCCCTTGAGGCGAAGGTCCGAGCGATTGCCGCCGACAGAAGGCGGAACATGAATGGCGTCATGAAGAAAAACGCATGCAACTGCGACCGGTTCTTCAGGACGGACGGTCCGTAAGTCATCACCTCGATCAGCACGTTCAGCGCGGCCGGACCAAGCCGCCGCTTAACATACTCCTTAACGTCGAATATTTCGATATCGTGATTAGGAAACCGCATCGCAAGCTGTCCGTTCAGCTTTTCATTCGTATATGAAAATGAACCGAGCTTGGTGAAAAGAATGCGGCGGCGGGGCGGCCGCCGGCCGGGCGGGGCATTCAATGGGTTCTGGCTGGAATGAACCGGGTTGAAAACACGATCCGCATATGAATGTTCGACTGTCAGAGGCAAGCGCCCAGGCTCCTTGTAATGCTTCGGTCGGGTCCACGTCAGGTCCGCGCACGGATGCCCTTGCCCAAACCGTGCGGCATCGCCATTTAGCCCCGCTATGCAGAACCTCATGAACGCCGCTGCCGACCCGATCGGGTGGCACGGCACCACCATCCTGTGCGTAAGGCGGGATGGCAACGTCACGATGGCCGGCGACGGCCAGGTTTCGATGGGACAGACCATCGTAAAAGGAAACGCGCGAAAGGTGCGCCGGATTGGCGCTGGCGGGACTGTGATCGCCGGTTTTGCCGGGGCCACCGCCGACGCCTTCACGCTGCTGGAGCGGCTGGAGACGAAGCTGGAACGCTATCCGAACCAGTTGGAACGCGCCTGCGTCGAATTGGCCAAGGACTGGCGCACCGACCGCTATCTGCGCCGGCTGGAAGCCTTGATGGCGGTCGCCGACAAGGATCGCAGCTTTACGCTGACCGGCAACGGCGACGTGCTGGAACCGGAGGATGGCGTGATCGGCATCGGCTCCGGCGGCAATTATGCCCTGGCGGCCGCCCGCGCCCTGCTGTCGGTCCCGGACCTCACGGCGGAGGAAATCGCCCGGCGGGCCATGAAAATAGCCGCCGGCATCTGCGTCTATACCAACGGCAACACCATCGTCGAGTCGATCTAATGGATGTCCCCACATACTCGCCGAGAGAGATCGTCTCGGAACTCGACCGCTTCATCGTGGGGCAGGCCGACGCCAAGCGCGCGGTGGCGATCGCGCTGCGCAATCGCTGGCGCCGTCAGCAACTGCCCGAGGGCATTCGGGAGGAGGTGGTCCCCAAGAACATCCTGATGATCGGCCCGACCGGCTGCGGCAAGACGGAAATCGCCCGCCGGCTGGCCAAGCTGGCGCAGGCGCCGTTCCTGAAAGTGGAAGCGACGAAATTCACCGAGGTCGGTTATGTCGGCCGCGATGTGGACAGCATCGTCCGCGATCTGGTCGATGCCAGCCTGAACATGCTGCGCGAGAGCAGCCGCAAGAACGTGCAGGCCAAGGCCGAAGCCGCCGCCGAGGAACGCCTGGTCACGGCGCTGGTCGGCGACGAGGCCGCGGCGGACACACGCTCCAAGTTCCGCCGCATGCTGCGCAACGGCGAGTTCGAGCAGAAAGAGATCGAGATCGCGGTTTCGGACCCGGGAAGCTCCCCGATCGGGCAGTTCGATATGCCCGGCATGCCGCCCGGTCAGGTGATCAACCTCAGCGAGATGATGAAGGGCATCATGGGCAACCGTCCGCAGGTGAAGCGGCGCATGACCGTGGAAGCGGCGCGCCGTATCCTGGAGGCCGAGGAAGCGGATAATCTGCTCGATAACGAACAATTGACCAAGGAAGCCGTGTCGCACGCTGAGAACAATGGCATCGTCTTCCTGGACGAGATCGACAAGATCTGCGCCCGCACCAGCGAGGGCGGGTTTCGCGGCGGCGATGTCAGCCGCGAAGGGGTGCAGCGCGACCTGCTGCCATTGATCGAGGGCACGACCGTCAACACCAAATACGGCCTGGTGAAGACCGACCACATCCTGTTCATCGCTTCCGGCGCCTTCATGCTGGCCAAGCCGTCCGACCTGCTGCCGGAACTGCAAGGACGCCTGCCGATCCGCGTCGAACTGTCGCCGCTGACCCGCGAAGACTTGCGCCGAATCCTGACGGAACCGGAACACTCTCTGCTGAAGCAGTATTCCGCACTGTTGGGGACAGAGAGCGTGACGCTGGATTTCCGCGACGACGCGGTGGACGCTCTGGCCGAACTCGCCGCCGACATCAACGACCGCATCGAGAATATCGGCGCTCGGCGGTTGCACACGGTTCTGGAGCGGCTGCTGGAGGATATCAGCTTCACCGCGACGGATCGCGGCGGAGAGACGTTCGTGGTCGATGCCGCTTACGTGGCGGAGAAAGTCGCCCCGCTGGCACAAAAAGGGGACCTGAGCCGGTTCATCCTGTAGGCGTCGGTCTAACGGTCGTTACAACGACGATGAAGTGTCGGCTCTGTTACAATACTCGTCGTCATGGCAGGGCGTGTCCCGGCCATGGCGGCGAGGGAAAGATGGTTTGCCAACGCACAGGCGGAACCGGAACCGGATCGGCCATTCCGTCGGGGTTGCTCCGCCGGGTGTAACTAAACGCGGCTGGATCTACGCCGTGGATCGGCCCGACGGTATGGGTCTGACGGTCCCGGACCCGGTGTTTGCCGAACAGATGGAACTGACCCGCCACATCATGAAGGGCCCCCGGCCTTCGTGTTTCCGGCCTTCCCGACGGCGCGCCGGGGCGGCCGCTGAACCGCGCCGCATACGGCGAGCCGGGCGCCACCCGGTTGGCGGCGCGCGAAATCCCCGATAATGCGGTCACCGCCCGGGTCAGGCTGTTCGGAGCGGTTTTGAACCTGAGCCCGATCGGCAACGCCGGCCGATCACTCGCTGTCCCGCGGCAAGGTGACAACCGGCATGCCGGCACCTATCAAGGTTGCCAGCCCTGCTTGTTGTTCGCGCAGGCTTTGCTCCAGGACCAACAGTTCCTGCTGGCGCGCGAGATGGGCCGCGAGGAAATCGACATAGGCGCGTTCGGTCAAATTCCCGGCATCGAAGGCCGCCCCGGCCTTGGCGGCGATCTGCCAAACCTCAGCCGTCCGGGCGCGCAGCGGTGGAAGCTGCCGGGTGATGAGGACGATATCGTCGAGCATGCGGCTGGCTTCGCCTTCGGCTGCGGCCAGGCGTGCCGTGAACTCCTCCCGCAGTTGCAGTCTGGTCGCGCGTTCAATGGCGATGTTGCCCTGATTCCGGTTGAAAATCGGCAGATCCAGCGTGATTTGCGGCCCAAACGTTGTGATATTGTTGTCATCCGTGCCCCCGACCAGCCCCACGTTCAGTGCCGGAAACTGCGACAGGATGGCCGAACGCAGTTTGGCATCTTCCGCGGCATATCCCATGCGTAGCGCGATCAGGTCCGGACGGCGATCGGCCAGTGAATCCAGGTCCTCGCTAACAGCCGCGGCATCGACGGGCGGCGGTTCCACCACCGGGCGAAGCTTAATTTCGGCCCCCGGACGCAATCCCAGCAGTGCGTTCAGATCGTGCCGGCGGGTTTGGCTTTGCCGGTCCAGGTCGTCGATCTGCTTATCGACATCGCCCAGCGCCGTCAGATCGGGCGACAGCGCCGTCAGATCCGCATCCCCCGCGGCAACCGCTGCCCGGGTCAGACGATAGCGCTGGTCCAGCAGTACTTTGGTTTCCCGAAGTACAGCCGCCATCTGGCGGTCGCCGTCGCGCTGAATGACCAGCAGACGGACTTTTCCCGCGGTCTGCCACTCCTGCCACAGGATGCTGGCGCTGATCTGCCTGGCTGCTGCCGCGGACGCGTCGCGGCGGCTGGACAGGGTGATCAGCGAGCGAAGGTCGGTGCCGAAGCCGGCCGCCCAGGCCGACGCGGTCCCGGGGCCCGCCATGACAGGGGTGAACAGACCAGTGACCGACGGGTTCGGCAGCAGCCCGGCCTGCAGCAACTGGCCCTCGGCAACACCATTCCGGGCGCGTGCGGCCCGCAGGTCGGGGTTGTTCGCAAGGGCCAGCCGGACCACCGTGTCGATGTCGAGCGCGCCGCCCGTGTCGCATCCGGCCGGGTCCAGGTCCGCGACGGAGTCATGAAGCTGGTGCCCGGTTGGCAACGGCAGGGGCTGGTAGCTGGCGCAGCCTGCCAGTACGGCCGCCAGGGCCAGCACCGAGCGCCGCCGAACCGGGCGGGCGGTGGGGTTAGAACGTGAAGGGGTCATCGGTCGCAGGGTCCTCGATCGCGGCCGAACGAGGTCCCGAGGAACCCGTTCCGGGTGCCGTCATAACGACAAGGCGGCTTTGCGCAACCGCCCGGCATTGTTGCGGCTTGACGCCCTTGCTGTGTGCCCGCACATCCCGCTTATGACAGATCCATTCGTCCGCCCCGAAGAACCCACCGCCGCCGCGGCGATCGCAGCGGTCGCGGACGATTTGTCGCTGTTCGACGATTGGATGGAACGCTACGAGTTCATCATCGGCATGGGCCGCAAACTGCCGCCTTTTCCTGACGAATGGGCGAACGACTCGCACCGGGTTCCCGGCTGTCAGAGCCGGGTCTGGATGGAGGCCGTGCTGCGCGACGGCAATTTGTATTTCGCCGGGGCGTCGGACGCGGCCATTGTCGCGGGCCTGGTGGCGCTGCTGCTGCGGGTCTATTCCGGCCGTCCGCCGGCCGAGATACTGGCGACGGACCCGGTGTTCCTGAAGGACCTGGGACTGCTGGAGGCGCTATCGACCAACCGCGGCAACGGCATCGCGGCGATGGCCCGCAAGGTGCGCGAAGTCGCGGCCATGCAGCCGGCCTAATACCGGCAGATCCTGGACCGCCCGCGGGTTGCCCTCCCAATTTCTAGGCCTGTGCCGCGGGAGGGCAACGGATCGCTCGCCGGCAGGGGATCGTCCCCGGGACGGCCAGCGCGGCTGCTCGTGCTGTCTTCATTTCGCTTGGAAGCGCGTGGACCAGTGGTGCGGCACCCTTGGCGGTCCCGTGCGGTCTGTTGCTGGTTTGCCCCGAAACCATCGCCGCTCTCCGAGCACTTCGTCGCGGTCTTGTTCGGTCGCGGGATCGACCGTTTTCGGCACGATCGACGATCCGGCCTGAACGGCAGGCTCCCCAGCCTCCCGAGGCCCGCTGCTCGGTCGGTTGGAAGGCGCCCACGGCGAAGACCGGGTTCGAGGCAGCTGCCAAGTGCGATCGGGACGCCTGAGCCGGTTCTCGGACCGCCAGAGTTGCGTCAGGCAGATCGATGCCGGTTCCGACCGCCGCCGCCTCGTCCGGAAGATCGTGTTCCGAACCGGCGTCACGTCGTTGGAGTTCAGGCGATCGACCAGGACGTCTCTGCGCCGCCCCGGAACACCGTCACCCGGTCGTCGCCAACCGCGATGGCGTTCGGCATGGGCGTGCTGCCGCGCCGCAGGGTGATCGAGCCGTCGTTGACCGGCAGGCCATAGAAGGCTGGCCCGTTGCGGGAGGCAAAACCCTCCAGCCGGTCGAGCGCGCCTTCTTCGTCGAACACCTGGGTGTAGCACTGCAGCGCCGTGGGGCCGACGAAGCAGCCGGCGCAGCCGCAGGCGGCCTCCTTGGCGCCAACGGGGTGCGGGGCGGTGTCGGTGCCGAGGAAGAAGCAGGCTTCGCCGCCGGTCGCGGCCTTGCGCAGCGCCAGGCGATGGCGTTCCCGCTTGGCGATCGGCAGGCAATACAGATGCGGCCGGATGCCGCCCTGGAAAAGCGAGGTGCGGTTGATCAGCAGATGATGCGGGGTGATGGTGGCGGCCAAGTTGGGTGCGTGGGCGCGCACGAACTCGACGGCTTCGATGGTGGTGACGTGTTCCAGAACCACTTTCAGGCCGGGATGCGCCCGCAGCAACGGCGGCAGGATCTGGTCCACGAACACCGCCTCGCGGTCGAAGATATCGACCTCGGGGTCGGTGGTTTCGCCGTGGACTAAAAGCGGCATGCCGATTCGCTGCATGCGTTCCAGCACCGTGCGGATGCGGTTCAGGTCGGTGACGCCATGATGGGCGTTGGTGGTGGCGCCGGCCGGGTAGAGTTTGGCCGCGACCCAAACGCCCTGCGTGTGGCCGCGTTCCACCTCATCGGGGTCGGTGGAGTCGGTCAGGTAACAAGTCATCAGCGGCTGGAATGTCGAACCCGGCGGCCGGGCGGCGAGGATACGCCCCCGATAGGCGGCTGCGTCGGCGGCCGTGGTCACCGGCGGTGTCAGATTCGGCATGATGATCGCGCGGGCGAACTGGGCGGCGGTCCAGGGCAGAACGGCGCGCAGCATGGCGCCGTCGCGCAGATGCACATGCCAGTCGTCGGGTTGGCGGATGGTAATGCGGTCGGTTTGCGGCATGATCGGAAATCTCCCCGGGTGCAGGGTGCTTTGTGGGACGGGCCGAACCCAACGGGAAATTCGGCGGCGGTCGTTGTGGCGGCGGTGTGCGCGCGATTTTGGTACATTTCCAGTCTTGCCACCGGCCGCGGGAGAAGCTAGTTAGCGCGCCTTCGCGATGTCGGGGCCAAGCGCCCCTTCGTGTCGTCGGATGGGCGCGTAGCTCAGCGGTAGAGCATCGCCTTCACACGGCGGGGGTCACAGGTTCAATCCCTGTCGCGCCCACCATCCGAATCAAGGGGTTAGCAGACTTTTCCGACCCGGCCAAAATGCCCTAGGTAGCACATAGGTAGCAGCGCCGATCAGGCGCCGGGCGATGCCGTGCCATGGCCAGCCGTGGCCCCGCCGATGCCAGCCGCCCGCCGATGCCAGCCGCCCCCCCCGGTCACGTCTCATGGCATGGGATTGGTCTATCTCAATAAACAGACAGTTGAGACAGGTTTGCCGCGGCGCGGGGCGGGCGATGCCGAACCCAGCCCCGGCGATGCCAGGGGCCAGCCCGGCGTCGGATCAAGCCGTTACCGCGTCGCGAGCGCGCATGATGGTCTGGCGGCTTGTGCCGTGCTGCTTGGCCAGTGCGGACACGCTTGCGCCCGATGCCAGCCCGGCAAGCACGGCATCGCGCGTGGCATCGTCCAGAGTGGCAGGGCGCCCGAACGTCGCACCCTCGGACTTCGCACGCGCCAGACCCGCTTGGGTGCGCTCAATCAACAAATCGCGTTCAAACTGCGCCGTAGCCGCCAGGACGGTCATTACCATCCGCCCGGCAGGGCTTGTCAGGTCGGCACCACCAAGCGCCAAGCAATGCACCCGCACGCCCATCGCGGCCAGCCGGTCCACCGACGCCACCACGTCAATCGTGTTGCGCCCGAGCCGGTCCATCCGTGAAACCACCAACACATCGCCAGCTTCTAACCGGTCCAGCAACCGCATGAAGCCAGGCCGTTGCTCAATCGCGGAACTGCCGGACACCGTCTCTGTCACCACCCGGCGCGGGTCCACCGCGAACCCGGCGGCTTCGATCTCCTGCATTTGGTTCGCGGTGGTCTGATCGTTGGTCGAGACGCGAAGGTAAGCGAAGGTGCGGGCCATCTGGGTGGTTCCTGTCCGTAATCGGTGTCCGGATATAGAACCATGTCCGAAAGTCCGTCAAGCTAGTTTTTGGACATGCCGCCGCACCCTGTCCGCAATCGTTCGTTTTCGGACAGGGTGGAACGGCATCGGACAGGACCGGACGGCTACGCTTCGATGCAACCACCCGGCGGGCCGGGTTCGTCCGGTTCCGCGTCTTGGTCGGGCAGAAGGTCATCCGGCAATGCCACTGGCGCCGATGTTGGCGTGACACGCGCATGCGTGTAAGGGATCAATTCAGCCGCCGCCACGCGCGCCCCGGCGTAGTCGCCCGACTGGTAACACATATGCATGATGTTTCGCAGAACGTCCGCCGCGCTCAATTTTGAGATATCTTCACATAAAGCGCGATCCGTCAACGCCCGTGCGACAGCAGCACTTAATCTGGCCTTTTCTCGCGTGGCGAGATTGGTTTGGCCGATTTTGCGACCGCCTCTCCTTTTTGGGACTATTGGTTCCATTTTAGTCATCCGTCCAAATTTTGATTATATGCTTGATCGGCGGGCGCCGGACGATCCGACCGAAGCCACGCCAACCCTCCCGCCCGACACCCTCCCGACCGATGCCGGACGATCCGCCGCCCGCCACGATGCCAGCCGATCCACCCGCGTCCGCCGGGCATGAGCCGCCGCAAGCCGCCCGGCGATCCGCCCAAGCGCCAAGTCGGTTTCATCTTGCAAGTCGTCAGGGTCGAACGGCGCCGAAGCCCCGCCCTCCCCAACCGTCAGGTCAAGCATACGATACGACACACTCATGCGACGCCTCCCGACGGGTGCCAGGGGCTTGCACTGCCTGCCCCTTCCGAAGCCACGTCAGCACCCGCTCGCGGCGCCCTGGCATCGGCGGGGCTTCGCCGTGGAGGCTTCGGCTCCGCATCCCAACCGAATGGTTTTTTGACGGTCGGAATTGTGCGTGGTGAGCGATTGTAAGCGCGGACGGTCGCCACGTTCCGGAGATACAGACCATTGTAGTCGATCATCGGTCGAGGCCCAGCCAGCTAACCACGCTTCGGTGAATACGTGTGTCCTCGGTGCCGGTGAGCGCCATCGTCGCCGGGCGCCGGAGTTCGATGCTCAGACTATCGTATGAATGGCCGACGATGGCGTCCGGCGACGGGAATTTTGGATGCACGCTGGAATGTTGCGACTTCAGAACGCTGTTCGTCGCGGTTGCAACGCGAAGCGCGTCCATCTCGCCGAGAACGCGGGATCGCAATTCGCCAAGCCGCCGCCCGGTCGCAGCCAGCAGGTCCAACGCCTCACGCGCGGCCTGGATCGCGGCATCGACCGCCCTGGCGTCGCTTGCGGCTTGGCCACGCAGCGCTGCCAGTTCTGTGTGCGCCGCGCTGGCCTTCGCGGCGAACAGCGCGACTTCGGCGCGATCCACGGCGCCCTGCCCGGCCTGCCGGACGGCGGTGGCGACTTCCCAGCCGCGCCCGGCCGCTGACGCTGCATTGCGCGCGGCCAGCACGTCGGCGGCGCTGAGGGTGCCACCAGCCGCCGCGCGGGTGAGGATCGCCGTGGCCTCGCGTTCGGCATCGGCCTTGGCCCGCTGGGCATCGAACACGGCGCCGTCGAGTTCGCGAAGGCGGGACAGTGCGGCGCTGTAATTCTCGGTAGCAACTTCAATCGTCAGAATGTTGTCGGTCATGTATGTTTGTCCTGTGTTTAATGATTGTTGGAGATGGTCGGCTTGTTTCTTACAATTCGCCAAGCCTTGTTCTTGAGGGCGATTGCAAACTCTGCATCGGTCATGCCCATCGCGATCTTTGCGGATGCCGGTGGTGGCTGGTTGTTGCGCCAAGGCCGATTGGCCATCGCGAGTTTCAATTCGGGGTCGCTCATTTCGGACGGATGTTTCCCGCCGTCCTTCTGGTTACTCATGTATGCTGCTCCTTTGGGTGGTTCGTGGCTGGTTTCGGACAGCGGTCGGACAGCCTTTTGTCCACCTGTCTGTCCGGGGCATCGGACGGACAAGACAGCCCCCTAAAGGGGGGGGCTTGTCTGTCCGACCAATCGGGGTGCCAAATCGGACAGAAATTGAAGTCTGTCCGGCTTGTCCGATGTTTTGTCCGCGTTACGATCAGGCGTCCGGTCGGGGTATCCAGACCACGCCATCGCGTGCTTCTACTGCCCTATCGGCGAGCAGCTTCTTAAACGCCCGCTGAAATGCCCGGCCACGGTTTGCCGCCACGTCGGATATCGACAGGCGGCGCCGGTCGCACTCATCCCGCCATGCGGTGTCGGCGACGCCAGAGAGGCCCGGCGGGTATCCGTCGCCATCTGGCAAAGGCTGACCTTCCGAGGCGATCAGGCCGGTCAGGATGGCCAGCGCGGTTTCGTTGGCGGTCGGCTCTTTGCGATGCGCGGCAAGGGTGCCCTCGATTTCGTCCGCGACAGGGGCATAGATGGCGTCGCCATCTTCATCGGTCCCGACGCGGACGCCTCGGATGGTGAAGGCCATCCCGGCGCCATGGGTCGGGCCGTTGCGGTTCTTGGTAAGCCGGACACCGATGGCGCCGCCGTCCGCTGCCCATTCCAGGGCCATCCCTACGTCGGCGTCGCCATTAAGGCTGGAATGGCCGCGCGCGATGCCATCGGACACGGCGGACTTGTTCGGGTGGCAAAGCAGCATGACGGCAGTGCCTGTCTCATTGAGGCTACGGCAAACCGAGATGACCCGCGCCATGTCCCGGCCCTCATTTTCTTCCAACCCGCGCCAAGCCGCCGCCATCGTGTCGATTACGATCAGCGCCGGGCGCCTGTCCGTCGCCAGTTCCAGCAGCGCCGCCGGGTCCGGGCTGGCCGCACTGAACAGGTCGGCCACGCCTTCGACGATCAGGAAGTTCGCCGCGTCGCCGCGTTCGCGCTTTAGGGCGTGAACACGCTGACGCATGCCGTGCGGGTCTTCGACGGGGACATACAATACCAGTCCTGGCTTTGTCCGACGCCCGAATACAGGCTGACCTTGCGCGATGGCGTAGCCGATGGACGGCGCCAGGGCGGACTTACCGCCGCCGGGTTTTGCCACCATCAAGAATAAATCGCGCGGCGCGATAAGCCCCTTCACAATGTAACCGCGCGGAACACTTGCGGCGCAGTCTGTGGGTGTCAGCACGCGCAGCGCGGATGATCGCTTCGGCGTATCGGCCCTGAGCGTGTTCTGACCTTGCGCGTTGCGTCCGTATGCGGGTTGCTCCGCCCTGTTTACACGCGGCTCCCCGGCCGGGCCGGGCGGATCCGGTTCATCGTCGCCATCGTCGGCATACGCGGCCATGTGATCCTTCGTTGCCTGCGAATGTGTGCCGTTGGCGATGCGCTGGCGGGCGGCACGGATCGCGCGTGTCAGGCGGAAGTCGGCTTCGGCGCGAACCGTTTGGGCCACGATCTCGACCACGTCGGGCGGTTGGCGGCGGTCGAGGAAGTAATCGCCGATTTGTATGCAATCGTCGGGGCCGGGTTCGGTGGCGGGCAACCCGGCGGCAACCCGGCGGCGGGCTTCGGCGATCAGGATCGCATCGTTAGCCCGGCGGGCAGCTTCGGCGGCGGCGCGGTGTGCGGCGAAGGCCGTTGAATCAAACATTGGCCGCGCCTGTCAAAATATGGGTTTGCATCGTGAAATTTCCTGATCGGAATGAAAAAGACTTGACGCGGACAGGAAATTTACCTATATAGGTGATGTTTCCTGATAAGTTCTGCATTACCTTGACCCCGCCCCTCGCAAGGCGGGGTTCCTTTTTGCGATCACGCTGCCTCGCGGTCGGCTTCCTCGCGCGGGAACAGCGCCGCCATGCCAGCGGGCAGCGTCAACTGGCCAAGACTGGCCGCGCGCCAGATCGTCATACCATGGCGTTGCTCCAGCCAATCGACCAAGTTGTCGAGGCGATACCATCGCACTCCGGCAACGTAGGTCGGGATCGGGCCGTGGTTCTTGCGTTCGGCCCGCGAGAGATCGTTACAACTTATTTCCTCGCCTAGCAGCGCCAGAAACAGGACCGAGGCGGCGGGGTTCAGCAGCGATCCGCGCGCCAGTCCATCCGTGGTGAACGCAATAGTCGGCTCACGCGATTGCGTGCGTGACATGGTAACTCTCCAATTTTTGGGTGGAAGGGATCGCCACGCGGCTCGCGTGGCGGTTCCCCATCATATCGGCAGAATAGCAGAAAGGCGGGGCGTTTGGTAACGCCAAAGACGAAACCCAGCCATGCAAGAAACGAGTGCGTTTACACGCACTCACTGCATTGTTTTAACCGCGACCTAATCTTTGGATATCGGCGCAAAGACCGAGCGCAAGTCTGTCCGAATTACCATCAAGCGCGGTTAATACAGCGGCCTTTGCACAAAGACCTTCGTATGTTGTGGCGCGGACATTTAAGATGGTTTCCATAAATGCGTTGGCCACTTTGCACTCGGCATCGTCGAGTTCGTATGCCGGATTATCGTTGAACCGCTCTTGAAGTGCGGTCCACATTCCAAGCCAAATTGTCGCGGCCTTGCGTAGATCGGCGTCGGTTCCTTTGCCGAAAATTATATTCATGTTTACGCCGCCTTCGCTTGAAGGTCGCCAGTCGAAGTCGATTGCATCGGTGCGGACAGCTTGCTTTGCGCCCAATCCTGCAAGTCCGACCACCGATAGAGCGGGATCGCGCCAAACTTGCGATACACCGGCCCGCCGCCTCGCGTGGCCAGCGTGGCCAGCGTGGCCTTGGTTGTCGGGTATCCGGCCGAACGCAGGGCCGTGGCCGCGTCCGTCCGGCGCAGCAGGGCGTCGGGCGTCGGGGTGGCGATGGCGGGTTGTTCCATGACTAGCCTCCATGTTTGCCAGCAAATGCGGGCTTGTGAGGCTTTGCATTATGTGCATGGCGCAAATCGCGTCAACAAATTCGTCTAACTATTCTTCCTATTCCTGTATGATGGCAGCGTTTACACGCGGTCATTCGATCCCGATACTTCTTACAGGCGAAAATATATTGAGCGGCTTGGTGTTTAATCCTGAAAATATTTATCGGGCTTAACGTATTGGGTTACGCACGCGCGGGTCGCCAAAAAAATATGAAGTCTCGTTTTCCACGATATCGGCGGCGCCGAGCAGCGCACCATCGGCGGAGTGCATGTATCTCGACGTGACGCTATGGCCTTTATGCCCGATCAGGGCGCCGATGGTGGGTTCGGACAAGCCAAGGTCCATCGCCAGCGATGCGAAGGAATGACGCAGCACATGCGGCGTGATATCGGCGGGCAACCCGGCTTCGGCCACGATCCGGCGGGCAAACTTCTTGAAGCCGACCATCGGGCCGTCCCCGCGCGTGGCCGGGAAGATCAGGCCATCGGCGCCTAGGTGCGGTTGGGCGCGCAGCAGGTCGCACGCGGCGCCGGACAGCGGGCGTATGCTCTTTCCCGTCTTGGTATCCGGCAGTGTCGCGGTTCGGCGTGCGAGGTCAACGTCTCGCCAGCGCAGTGCCACGGCTTCGCCCGAACGCCAGCCGGTCAGTGCGAGGAAGCGAAAGCAGGCCACGGCGGCAGGCCATGCCGTCGCTTCGGCCTGCCGTAGCCCGGCGCCAAGGCTGGCATACTCGGTTTCCGTCAGGCGGCGTTCGCGCCGGTTCTCCGCGAATTTCCGCACCCGATGCGCCGGGTTGTCGGTTCGCATCCCGTGGTCAATCGAATACGTGAATATGGCGCCAAGCAGGCCGATGGTGCGCGTGGCCACGCCCCGACCGCCGCGAAGGTTGGACACACCGCGCGGCTTGGTTTTGCGGCTGGCCGCGCTATCGCCTGCCGCAACCGAGTGCATGAATTTTTCCACGTCGCGCTTGGTGACGGCCCCGACCGGCATCTTGCCGAGCAGCGGGATTATGTGCCCTTCGATCCTACCTCGGTCGCTGGCGAGCGTGAGGGGCTTCTTTGGTCTTCCACCGCGCACCAGCAGCCGCCCGGCTTCGGCATCGGCCAAATACTGGCCGCATAGGTCCGCCATCGTGACGGCCTTACGGACGGCCTGCTTATCCGCCGCCGGGTTTTGGCCTTGGACCACGGCGCCTAGGATGCGCTTGGCTTCGTCGCGGGCGGTATCGGGCGTCCAAGGTGCGCCATGCCTCCCGATGGTGAAGCGTCGGCTTTTGCCGTGTGGATCGCGATAGAGCAGCACATAGGCCACGGCCTCGCTACGTTGGCGTCGCACGCCGAAGCCAGGAACAGCGGTATCCCAAATCTCTTGCTCCGGCCCGAGCGTCCGCACGTCTCTTACTCCAATACGCTTCCGTTCGGTCATTTGTTGCGTTCCCGATCTGCTACCTAGGCGCCTGCTAGGTAGCAGCTAGGTAGCAGAAACCCGCAAACGGATTCAATGCCAATCCGATCAGGTCAAACGAATATCAAGGAAAAACAAGGGGATAACAAACCGCTGAAATGACCGGAAAGCCGCCGCAAACGGTCGGAACCGCCTTCACACGGCGGGGGTCACAGGTTCAATCCCTGTCGCGCCCACCATCCGAATCAAGGGGTTAGCAGACTTTTCCGACCCGGCGAAAATTTCCGGGATAACACCGGGATAACAGCAGCGGGCGATGCCAGCGGGTGCCGGGCGTGGCCAGGGTGCCGATCAGGCCGTGCCAGCCGCCCGCCGATGCCAGGGGTCAGCCCGGCGCCGATCAGGGCGCCCGATTGACGATGTTCCGAACCGTGGTCGGTTGCCATTCGCCACCGCGAGGCGACCGAAGCCCGCGCGCGTTTAACGCCGCCGCAATCGCCCGGTAGGTTGTGGCACCCGTCGCCTGGATTTGGTGGATCACGGGCAGGATGTTCGCCGCGAAGGCGTCCGCCGCCTCTTGGTTGGTGGCAACGCCCTTGGCTTGGGCTTCCGCCAGATTGGTCCGGTTGCCGAGTGTCGCGCCTTGGGCTTTCTTCGCGGCCAGGGCTTGTCGCGTCCGGTCGGCGATCAATGCCCGCTCTTTCTCGGCAAGGGCCGCGTAAATGTGCAGCATGAACGGGTCCGCATCCGCGCCCAACTCGGTCACGATGAACGGCACCTTCTGCGCCATCATGCCGGAGATAAAGGCCACGTCGCGGGAGAGGCGGCAGAGTTTCGCCACCACGACCGGCGCCTTGCCCTTGCGCGCGGACGCCAGCGCGGCGCGAAGTTGGGGGCGGCGCTCCAAAGCGTCCGCCCCCTTGCCGGTTTCGACTTCCACAAACTCGCTACCGATGGCCATCCCCTCGTTATCGCAGAAGCGAGCGATGGCCTCGCGTTGCGCTTCGATGCCAAGGCCGGACTTGCCTTGCCCGTTTGTGCTAACCCGAATGTAACTGACCACTTGTTGCATCGTGCCGCTCCATCTTGTGCAATGACTATACGCTCGACTGGATTTTGGGCGCGGCGATTGCCCTTCACCTTGCGGGCGCGGGTGCGGTTGTCGATCGGGTACCGCTCGCCAGCATCGCCCGCTTGATCCGCTGGTGCGCCGGCATCAGCTTCGCCACCTATCTGTTCCACGAGCCGCTGCTGCACCTTTGCGCCGCTTTTCTGCCCCGTGAATATGGAATGACAGCCATGGGGATCACCGCGGTTACGATTGCCGCGATCGGGCCAGTGGTGGAACGCACCAAACGTCCTTGGCGGGATTGCTTAGATATCGCCGTTCGCACGTTGGCCGACAGAAGGGTTGCCTTTTTCGGCGCGCCGATCAGGCGTCCGTTCACGACGAAGATATAGGAATTGGCGTCCGAAGAGCAATCGGTGCTGCCAATCGCCAATGGGATGCGGCAGGCCATGTTCCGGAAGTCTGCCGGCACGCTCGGCAAGAAGGCGACGCCAGAGCATCGCCGCCCCGGCCGGCGAGGCCGCGACCTGATCAGGGGTGCGGACCCCAAGGCGCGGCGTGCAGCAGCTTCACTTCCTGCGACATCACCAGCGGCCGGAACCTGGCGGCAAAACCCTCCACGAAATCCACATTCGCGAACACCGCCGTCCAATGGTTGCGGCGATCCGCGTCGTCGTCGAATTTCCACATGTGGACCAGCTGATTGATCGTGCCGGTATCGCTTTGAAAATACCCCACCAGCTTCTTGTCGTGGCCACCCTTCTGCAACGCCGGAAAGCCGAATTCCTGGTACAGTTTCACCGCCTCGCCCATTTTACCGACATACAGCGAGTAGGTCCGCAGTTCGTATAGCGCCATGGATTGTTTCCCCCTTCGAACGCGATGTAGTTTACCGCAAGCCGCGCCCTTGTCACGGCCGGGAACTGCTGTTTGAATCGCCGCGACCAGAAGCGTCCCTAGAAAAGGCATTTGTACCCATGGACTTCCTTGCCGCTGCGACCGCGATCGCCGGTCCCGCGAACGTGCTTTCCGCACCCGACGATATTGCCCCCTACGGTGTGGATTGGCGCGGCAGCTACAAGGGCACCCCGGCGGCAGTCCTGCGGCCCAATACGACTCAGCAAGTCTCCGACCTGGTAAAATGCTGCATCGACCACCGGATCGCCGTCGTTCCGGCCGGGGGCCGCACCGGCCTGGCCGGTGCCGCGGTGCCGCTCGCCAACGGCCCGGAATCGGCGGTGCTGTCGCTGGAACGGCTGAACCGCATCCGCACGATCGATGCGCGCGATTTCTCCATCGTCGCCGAGGCCGGGTGCGTCGTCCAGCACGTTCAGCAGGCGGCGGCCGAAGCGGGCCGGCTGTTCCCGATCCAGTGGGGCGCACAGGGCACCGCACAGATCGGCGGCATGCTGTCCACCAATGCCGGCGGTATCCGCACCTTGCGCTGGGGCAACGCCCGCGAACTGGTGCTGGGGCTGGAGGTCGTGCTGCCCGACGGGCGCGTGCTGGACGATCTGCGCCGCGTCCGTAAGGACAACAGTGGATACGCGCTGCGCCACCTGTTCATCGGCGGCGAAGGCACGCTGGGCGTGATCACCGCCGCCGCGATGCGCCTGCAACCCGCGCTGAAACGCATCGAGACCGCCTATGTCGCGGTCCCCAGCCCGGATGCCGCGCTGTCGCTGTTCTCCCGCATGATGGAAAGCGGCGCGGATGTGATCGCGTTCGAACTCTGCGCCAATTACTGCATGGAAATGGCCGCCAAGCACGGCGTCGGTCTGCGCATCCCGCTGCCGCTGGAATCGCCGTGGTATGTAATGGTCGAACTGTCCGCCGCGCACGAAAGCATCCCGCTGCGCGAGATCATGGAGGGCACGCTGGGTTCGGCGATGGACGCCGGCGAGGTGCTGGACGCGGCCATTGCCGACAGCGAGGCGCAGCGCCAGATGATCTGGAAGATACGGGAGGATTATCCGGACTGCTCCCGCCGGGACAGTCCGTCGATCGGCACCGACACCTCGGTGCCGGTGTCCGCGGTGCCGGAGTTCCTGCGGATCGCCGAACGCGAACTGAAAGCCCGTTGGCCAGAGGGCCGGATGGCCGCCATCGGCCACGCCGGCGACGGCAACATCCATCTGTCGCTGCATGCCCCGGCCGGCATGGCGGATCGCGGCGCCTGGGTCGGCCGGGCTGCCGATATGGAACCGATGATCAATGCGATCGCGGTTTCGCTGGGCGGCAGTTTTTCCGCCGAACACGGCATCGGCCAGTCGAAGCGGCACGCGATGGCGACGCACAAGAACCCGGTGGCGATGGACATCATGCGGCTGGTGAAGAACGCGATCGACCCCGCCGGGACGATGAACCCGGGAAAAGTGCTGCCGTAAGCGCGGGTCAAAATTCCTTGTTGTCCCTGCTGGCCGCCATACCGGGTCCCCACCTGCCCTGAAGGCGTCGCTTCGACGCTTGGGGGGATCGTTCATGGGTACCAGTTACAGCGCGGTTTACGCGTTCGGGGATTCGCTGTCCGATGCGGGCAACCTGTCGATCGCAACGGCGTTGGCGGGCGCCGAACCGGTCTCGCCGCCGTACTTCAAGGCAAGCTACGGTTCGGTGTCGGGGACTGTTTTCAGCAACGGCCCAACCTGGGTGCAGGACCTGTCTGTCGCGCTGGGTCTGGGAACCCTGAAGCCCAGTCTGGCCGGCGGGACGGATTTCGCCTTCGGCGGTGCGGAGACCGGGACGACCCCGCAAAATGCCGGTGATCCCGCAATTCTGGCGCTGTCGCTGCCAGCCCAACTGACGGCATTCAAGACGGCCGAACCCAATATATCGCCCACCGCGCTGTTCACCGTGTCGATCGGTGCCAACGACCTGCTGGGTATTCTCGCCGATCCCACATTGACGCAGGCGCAGCAGACCACCGATCTTCAGGCCGCCGTGAGCAACGAGATTTCCTTCGTCCGCTCGTTGGTGGCCGATGGCGCGAAGAATGTGCTGGTGCTGAACGTCCCCGATCTGAGTATGACGCCCGAGGTGACGACGGGGGTGGCCAACGGCACCAATACGCCCTCTGTCGCGCTGACGACCGAGGCCAGGAATTTGTCCACGGCGTATGACTCATCGCTGGCCAATCAGCTTGGCTCGATCGGGGGCGCCGCCATCCAGGTGGTGAATCTCAACGCGCTGATCGACAACGCCATCGCCGCGCCCGCTACCTATGGCCTGACCAATGTGACCACCCCGGTCTGGAGCGGCAACTACACAAGCGCCGGCAGCGGCACGCTAAGCTCCACCGACCTTGCGACGCAGGATCAATCGCTGTTTTTCGACCACCTTCACCCAACCGAGACCGGCCATACGGCGGTGATGCAGGCGGCACAACAACTGCTGAATGGCGCCGCACCGCTGACAGTGTCGGACACGAGCACGTCCCAACCCCTTTCGGTCGCCGGGCATCCCTATATCGGTCCGGTGGCTGGTTTGCAGCAGCAGTATATGAACACCGGGACCGACAACCTGAACATAACCGCGACGACCCCCAACTGGTTTATCCTGTCCGGTTCCGGGGAGGATGCGATCGCCGTTGCCAGCGGCACCAACGTACTGGACGGCGGCGCGGGGTCCAACTTCCTGACCGGCGGCACCGGAACCGACACATTCTTCCTGGACGAGCGGGCATCGACCGGGGTGACATGGAGCACCATCAGCCACATGAATGTCGCCGACAACGTCACTTTATGGGGGATTACCCCGGCCGGTTTTTCGCTGGATTGGCTGAACAGCGCCGGGGCCGCCGGCCATACCGGGCTAACGTTGACCGCCACGGCGGCCGGCAAACCGGAGGCTATTCTGACACTGGCCGGCTTCTCCAGCGCCGATCTTTCCAACGGCCGGCTAGGCGTGACCTTTGGCACCGATGCGGCCAGCGGCAGCAGCTACATGAACATCCACGCGGCCGCCTGAACAGCACCGGGTTCGGTCTTCTTCTCCCGATAACGGCTTGCCTTGCTGCCGGCATGTGGCAGGGTGCGCGTCGAGGCGGCACACAGCGAACAGGGGATTCTTCGAGATGCAAATTGGCGTGGTCGGGCTAGGCCGTATGGGGGCCAACATCTCCCGTCGTCTGATGAAGGCGGGTCACTCCACGGTGGTATGGGACGCCAGTGCCGGCGCCGTGGAAGCGGTTGGCAAGGACGGGGCAGTAACCGCGAGCAGTTTGCAGGACGTAGTGAACAAGCTGACTGGATCGCCCAAGGCGGTCTGGGTCATGCTGCCGCACGGCGCAATCACCGAAGACACCATCGCTACGCTGGGCAGCCTGATGGCGGCGGGCGATATCGTCATCGATGGAGGCAATACTTATTACAAAGATGACATCCGCCGCGGAAAGGCTCTCGCGGCCAAGGGTATTCGATATTTGGACGTTGGCACCTCGGGCGGTGTTTGGGGCCTCGCCCGGGGTTATTGCCTGATGATCGGCGGCGACGCCGACGCGGTAAAGCATCTCGATCCGATCTTTGCCGCGCTGGCGCCGGGGATTGGGACGATCGAACGGACACCGGGGCGCGAGGACCGCGATCCGCGGGCGGAACAGGGCTACATCCACGCCGGGCCGGTCGGTTCGGGCCATTTTGTCAAGATGATCCATAACGGCATCGAATACGGCATGATGCAGGCGATGGCGGAAGGCTTCGATATCCTGCGCAACAAGAATTCCGGCCAGTTGCCGGAGGACGAACGGTTCGACCTGAACATCGGCGACATCGCCGAGGTGTGGCGGCGCGGCAGTGTGGTGACATCCTGGCTGCTGGATCTGACCGCCGACGCGCTGGCCAAGGACGAACAACTGGAAAAATTCTCCGGCGAGGTCGAAGACTCCGGCGAAGGGCGCTGGACGGTGGAAGCGGCGATCGAGGAAGCGGTGCCGGCGGACGTGCTGGCGGCGTCGCTGTTCACACGGTTCCGGTCCCGCCAGCAGCACACCTTCGCCGAAAAAATCCTGTCGGCGATGCGTTTCGGCTTCGGCGGACATGTGGAGCCAGCGAAGAAGTGACCATCGTCGTCGTGATGGGCGTGTCCGGCTGCGGCAAGAGCACGGTCGCCCGGGCGCTCGCGGAACAGGAGGGGTGGGAGATGCTGGAGGGTGATTCGTTTCACCCCCCGGCGAACATCGCGAAGATGAAGGCCGGCACGCCGCTGACCGACGACGACCGCGGGCCCTGGCTGCGGGCGATCGCGGCGAAAGAGGATGAATTGCTTGCTGCCGGCCAGTCGGCCGTGGTCGCATGTTCGGCGCTGAAGCGTGCCTATCGCGATATCCTGATCGGCGATCGTCCCCGGACCGTGCTGGTGTATCTGCGGGGGTCCTACGACCTCATCGCCGAACGCATGCGGGCGAGGAAGAACCATTTCATGCCGCCGGCCCTGTTGGTCAGCCAGTTCGCGACGCTGGAGGAACCCGGACCGGATGAGCACCCGATCGTCGTGGATGTGGAGGGATCGTCCGCGGCGGTGACGGCGGACGCTCTGGCGCGGCTGAACGAACGGCTGCGAGACGCTGGCCGGCGGGCGTAAGGCTGTGCCCATAGTCAATGCGGACGCATTGTGCGGCTCGCGCCGCCTGTCGCCGCACACCTTGGGCAACCGCCGGAGTCCGTGGCACGCGACCCCGGTTCCCTCCGGTTGCAACCGAGACAGCAAGGAATTTTAGCCGCGGATGCACGCAGATGTACGCCGATGCCGTGTGTGGGCTGAAAGACAGCGGGCTATTCGCTGGACCTTCAAGCCAGCATTACCGAAATCGCGTAACGGGCACACATGTAACCCCGGTCGCCGTCGGTTCATCGATGCATTGCGCCATTTGCGCTTTGTCGGGTCCGCGAACGGCCTGGAGTTCAACCGGGATGCTGTTGCCAACCTGCAAGTCGGTCGCATACGCGCAGCGGCGATATCGTCGCAGCGCACAGCGATCGCCTGCCGCTGCACGATCCTCCGCCCGCCCTCGTCCATTTCATGGGCCAGGGTATTTTCATAAATCGTCCTCGCGGACCAGGCACTCAGCCTAATCATAACCCGAAATGAGCAGTCGATAGCGGGCCCCGATATTCGATCCACTACCGGAATATCGGCGTGCATCTGCGTCCATCCGCGGCGAAAATCCCTTCCTTGCGATGGTTCGATCGCATCCCGCCCATCGATCGAGCGGCGTATACCGATCAGCGAACGTATGAGAACGATTCGGTGACGACACCGTCGGCAACGCGCTTCGCCAATCTTTGGGCGTCGCCCGATCCCGTAAGGGCGCCGTCTATACGACCGCACTCGATCTCGCTACGCTTGGTGCCAATCCAAAAAAGTACCGGGGGAAACGATGACACATCTCAATCGGCGAACGCTGCTGGGCGTTCCGCTTGCGATGGTCGCCACGCGGGCATTGGCGCAACAACCGCCCGTGCGGGTCGGCGTGCTGACCGACATGACCGGGCTTTATGCCGATTCCATCGGGCCCGGGTCTTTCCTTGCCGCGCAGATGGCCGCCGAGGATGCCGGCCACAGCGTCATCGGCCGGCCCATCGAGGTGCTGTCCGCCGACAATCAGAACAAGGCCGACATCGGCTCCGCCATCGCCCGCCAGTGGTACGACCGGGACAGGGTCGGGATGATTGTCGGCCTGGACAACTCCTCGGTCGCGCTCGCCGTCGAGCAGGTTGCCCGCGAGCGTAACGGTATCGCTGTCGCCATCGCCGTCGGCACCAACGACTTTACCGGCAAGTTCTGCACCGAAAACGCAATGTCCTGGAACTACGACAGCTACTGCCTGACCCACGGCGTCGCCAGGTCGCTCGTCGCCCGGGGTTTGGATACCTGGTTCTTCCTGACCGTGGATTACGCGTTCGGCGCGGCGCTGGAGTCGGATGCGTCCGATGCCGTGCGTGCGGCCGGCGGCAAGGTTCTGGGGTCGGTGCGGCATCCGTTGAATGCCGGCGATTACAGTTCCTATCTGATCGCGGCCAAGGCATCCGGCGCCAAGGTTGTCGCTTTGGCCAATGGCGGCGGCGACATGACGGGTGCGTTGAAGCAGGCGGCCGAATTCGGCTTGCAACAAGGTGGGCAGACACTGGTGCCGATGCTGTGCCTGAACACCGACATTCATGCGCTGGGGTTGCCGGTGGCGCAGGGTATCACGCTGATGACGTCGTTCACATGGAATCGCAACGAACAGACCCGGGCGTGGTCGAAACGATTCTTCAATCGTCACCATGCGATGCCGTCGATGGACCAGGCAGCGACCTATTCCGCGACCCGGCATTACCTTCAAGCGATTGCCGCGGCCGGAACCACCGACACCGATGCCGTGGTTGCCAGGATGCGTGCCATGTCAGTCAAGGACTTCTATGCCGAGGGCACGATCCGCGCCGACGGCAGGCTGGTGCACGACATGTATCTGGTGCGCGTCAAAACCCCGCAAGAATCGAAAGAGGACTGGGATTTCGAGCAAATTCTTCAGACGGTACCCGGACAGCAGGCCTTTCGGCCACTCGCCGAGGCCGGCTGTCCGTTGGGAAAAATCTAACCCCCGCCCGTTAGCAGGCGAAACGCCGCCGCCGGCGTTGCTGCCTCGCGCAGGCCCGAAACGAAAGCGTTGTCGCGGAATACCCGGGAAATCGCAGCCAGGGCGCCGACATGCGGTATCTCGCCGGCTGCGGGGATTAGCAGAACGAACACCATCTCGACCGGTTTGCCGTCGATCGAATCGAACGCAACCGGTTTCGTCAGCCGCATGAACAGACCCGTGAAACGCTCCAGGCCCTCGATCCGCGCATGCGGCAGTGCGAATCCCGCACCCAGCCCGGTCGAGCCAAGCCGCTCCCGACCCAACAGGCTGGCCTCCACCTGTTCCGCCGCAAAGCCATTCGCCGATCGCCCGAAGGCCCGGGCGATGTCGCCGATCAGGTGCGCTTTGTCGCGTACCTTGACGTTCAGCAGCACGTGGTCGGGTGACAGAAAATCCGCAATCGTCATACTGATCATGTATCCTGGTCGCTTATCCGCAGGCGGTAGCCAACGCCCGTCTCGGTCAGAATATGCACCGGTCTCTCCGGATCCGCTTCGATTTTCTGACGGAGGGCTCGAATGTATATACGCAGATACTGCACGTCGGTGTCTGCGCCCCATACGTCCTTCAAAATCATCCGGTGCGTCAGCACCTTTCCGGCATGCTGCACCAGTAGCCGCAACACCCCATATTCGCGCGGCGAGAACTTCACCTCCGCACCGCGAACCGTGACGATCCGGCGCACCAGATCGACCGTCAGGTCGCCGCCGCGGAAGACCGGCGCCTCGCCCTCCCGCTGCAGCCTGTGCCGCTGCGCGGCCCTGATCCGGGCCAGCAATTCGTCGATACCGAACGGCTTGGTCACATAATCGTCAGCGCCCAGATCGAGCGCATCGACCTTCGCCGCCTCATCGCTTCGACTCGACAACACGATAATCGGTACGCCGGAGCCGGAAGCCCGGATCCGGCTAATGACTTCGGTGCCGTCGATGTCAGGCAACCCCAAATCCAGCACCACCAGGTCGGTCGCCTTGCGCCGAACCAGGTCCACGGCCGGAAGCCCGGTTTCCAGTTCGGTAATGACGTAGCCCTGACTGGACAGGCCCGCGCGCAGAAAGCGGCGGATCGCCGGCTCGTCGTCCACCACCAGAACCCGAAGCGGGCCGGCACCGGCGCTCATGACGTGGTTTCCTCATCGGGCAGGAAGGTGTTGACCGGAATGGGCAGGGTAATCGTGAAGATCGCCCCCCGCCGGTCGGTACGGTTGGCGGCGGCGATGGTGCCGCCCAGGGCTTCGACGAATCCGCGGCAGATGGCAAGGCCCAATCCGGTGCCAGCCCGCCTGCGGTCGCCATCCCCGGAGCGGTAGAATTTTTCGAATATCCGCTCGACATCCGTAGCCAGGATGCCTTCGCCTTCATCGGCGATGCTGAGCCTGACCCTGTCGTCGTCGCCGCCCGCGGAAATGGTGACGAGGCTGCCGGTTGGGGCATGCTTGGCGGCATTGTCCAGCAGGTTGAACAGCACCTGTTCGAACAGCACCATGTCCAGAGCGACCAGGGGAAGGTCAGCCGGCAGATCGACCGTGACCCGGTGCCCGGCCAGGATCTTCGCGGCGCGCTGCAGGGCCGCCCCGATCACGTCCGACAATTCATTGAGGCTGGTTCGCGGCTTCAAGGCGCCTGACTCCAGGCGCGTCATGTCCAGCAGGTTGCCAATGAAGCGGTTCAACCGGTCGGATTCGTCGATAATCGTACCCAACAGCGATTCCTGTGTTGGCGCATCCAGGAACGCACCTTGCGACCGCAGACTCGTCGCCGATCCCAGGATAGAGGCCAAAGGTGTGCGCAGATCGTGGGAGATCGACGTCAGCAGCGCCGAACGCAACCGATCCGTTTCTACCTGCAATCGCGTCAGATGCAGGTCGCGCGCTAGATTGACCCGCTCGATCGCCAGCGCCGCCTGGTCCAGCAGCGATTCCAGCAGACGCTGTTGATCGGGTGTCAACAATGGGCCCGGGTCATCGCGAATGATGCCTGCGACACCCAGCGGGCCGCGTCCGGTCCGCAGCGGCTGGAACAGCCACTTGCCGCCTGGCAGTGTGTCTGACCCGCGACCGGCGACATGGTCTTTCTGCCAGCACCACTTGGCCGCGGCGAGGTCGGCGTCTTCCAGCATGTCCTCTGGCGGGAAGCCGGCTCGGACGGCGACCGTGTCGCCTTCAGGCAGCAGCAGAACCACCCGAACTTTCAGCATCAGCGCGATTTGATGCGCGGTTGCCCAAAGCAGATCGTCCAGCGTGACCGCTGCCGCCAGTTTGCGGCTGAACTGGTAAAGGTCATCGGTTTGCCGGGCGCGCAGGCGGGCAGACAGCGCCTGTGCCCGGACACGTGCCGCCAGGTTGCTGGCGATCACCGCGACCAAGGCGAAAAAGAACAGCGCGACGACGTTTTCCGGATCCGCGATGGTGAAGGTGTAGATCGGCGGCAGAAAGAAGAAATTATAGGCCAGCATCGCCAGCAGGCAGGCCGCCAGCGACGGCCCCAACCCGTGCAGCACCGCCCCGATCAGAATGGCCGTCAGAAAGACAAGTGCGACATTGGTGATGCCCAGCCAGTCGTGCAGGCCCATGGCGATCGGAATCGCCAGCGCGACGAGCGAGGCTGCGACGGCATAGGGCCTGGCTTCGAACGACGGTTGCGCCGCCGTCGGCGCGGGCGTGGCATCGGCCCGTTCCTCCGGCACCTCGATCACATGGATGTTGATCCCGCCGGCTTTGGTGATCAGCCGTTGGGTGACCGAGCCCAGCAATATCTGCCGCCACCACGCCCGATCGGATTTGCCGACGATCAGATGCGTCACATTGTTTGCGCGGGCGTACTCGGTCACCGAACCCGCCACATCCTGGCCGGGGATCGAAACCGGCTCGCCGCCCAGCCGTTGCGCCAGCCGGAGGGCTTCGTTCGCACTGTCGTTGGACGCACCGCTCGACCGGGTGGTTTCAACGCTGATCGCGGTCCACGGTGCGCGCAGCTGATCGGCCAGCCGCTTGGCATGGCGCACGGTTGCCGACGCTTTGGGGCCGCCCTGCACGCAGACGAGTACCCGCTCGCCGGCTGGCCAGGGGCCTTCGATGGCATGGCTGCGCATGTAGTCAACCATCTGGTTGTCCACACGTTGCGCGGTGCGCCGCAACGCCAGTTCCCGTAGCGCGGTCAGGTTGCCGGGCTGAAAATAGTGCCGCACCGCGCGTTCCGCCTGCGCGGGCACATAGACCTTACCCTCTTTCAGGCGCTGAATCAGGTCTTCCGGGGTCAGGTCGATCAGTTCGATATCGTCGGCGCGCTCGATCACCGAGTCCGGCACGGTCTCGCGCACCCGGATGCGGGTAATCCGAGCGACGACGTCGTTGAGGCTTTCGACGTGCTGGATGTTGAGGGTGGTATAGACATCGATGCCGGCGGCTAGCAGCTCCTCGACGTCCAGATACCGTTTAGGATGCCGGCTTTCGGGCGCGTTGGTGTGGGCAAGTTCATCGACCAGCACCAGGTCGGGGCGCCGGGTCAGAATGGCATCCAGGTCCATTTCCGTCAGCGTATGATCGCGATAGGCGATCGTTCGCGGCGGAATGGCTTCCAGACCCTCTGTCAGGGCCTTGGTTTCGCTTCGGCCGTGGGTTTCCACGACGCCGATGACTACATCGGTGTTGTCTCGCAGGCGCGCCCGGGCGGCCGACAGCATCTCATAAGTCTTGCCCACGCCCGGCGCGGCGCCCAGGAAGATTTTCAGCCGGCCGCGATGGGCCTTCTGAGCCTCCCGCAGCAACGCGTCGGGGGAGGGTCGCCGGTCGGTTTGCGTGCTGTCGCCCATCTAGCTCCGGCCTGCTGCATCCAATGCCAGGTTCAACTCTAGCACGTTCACATGCGGTTCGCCGATCAGCCCCGCGAGGCGGTGAACAACGCGATCTTGCACCAGGCGCCGCACCTGGTCCTCTGGCAGGTTGCGCGCCTTCGCGACGCGGGGCACCTGGAACAGCGCGGCGGCGGGGGAGATGTCGGGGTCCAACCCGCTGGCGGAGGTGGTGACCAGGTCCATCGGGACGGACGTGCCGGGGTTCTCCGCGGCCAGGGTGGCGGTGTCCGCCGCGATCCTGTCCACCAGGGCTTTCGCCGTGGGGCCGAGGTTGGAAGCACCGGAGTTATCCGCCTTGTACGGCGCGGCGATGGTTTTGGTCGCGTCGTTCGGATCGGTATCGGTGGTGGCCGACGGGCGTGGGTGGAAGTAGTTCGCGCCGGTGAAGTTTTGGCCGATCAGGGCGGAGCCGACGACTTTCCCGTCCTTTTCGATCAGGCTGCCGTTTGCCTGATGCGGGAAGATCGCCTGAGCGATCCCGGTCATCGCGAGCGGATAGGCAAGTCCGGTCAGCAACGTCATGCCGGCGATCATCGCGATGGCGGGGCGGATATGCTGGAACATAGGGTTTACTCCTTGGAATATCGGGGAAGGCCGGGCGCTGGGTTCAGGCCAATCCTAGCGCGGTGACGGCCATGTCGATCAGTTTGATCCCGACAAACGGGGCCACGATCCCGCCCAGCCCGTAGATCAGCAGATTGCGCCGCAGCAGGGCGGCGGCGCCGATCGGGCGGTAGGGGATGCCCTTCAGAGCCAGCGGGATCAGGGCCACAATGATCAGTGCGTTGAAGATAATCGCCGACAGGATCGCGCTGCGCGGGTTCGCCAGGTGCATTACGTTCAAAGCCCCCAGCTGTGGGTAGAAGGCGATGAACATCGCCGGGATCATGGCGAAATACTTGGCGACATCGTTGGCGATAGAGAACGTCGTCAGCGCGCCGCGCGTCATCAGCAATTGTTTGCCGATCTCCACGATCTCGATCAGTTTGGTCGGGTCGCTGTCCAGATCGACCATGTTGCCGGCCTCGCGCGCGGCCATCGTGCCGGTGTTCATCGCCACGCCGACATCCGCCTGTGCCAGGGCAGGGGCGTCGTTGGTTCCGTCGCCGCACATCGCCACCAGTTTGCCTTGGGCCTGTTCGTCGCGGATCAGCTTCAGCTTTGCCTCCGGCGTTGCCTGGGCCAGGAAGTCGTCCACCCCGGCCTCGGCGGCGATGGCGGCGGCTGTCAGCGGATTGTCGCCGGTGATCATCACCGTGCGGATGCCCATCTTGCGTAATTCGTTGAAGCGTTCGCGGATGCCGCCCTTCACGATGTCCTTCAGA
>JAJZEV010000309.1 GCA_021805665.1 Pseudomonadota bacterium | reverse complement strand
CGGGCTGGATTTCGAAGCCGTCCCGCATGTTTTTCAGATCGGGATGGCCGGGGCTCCGGCCCTTCTTGCCGAAGGCCGGACCCGGGCATTGCCATGCCCCTTTGCGGGACCGGGTTCGGGAACGGCTGAAGCGGCTGCTGGCATGGTCGGCGAGGCCGACACTAACCGCGACAGGGGCACTGTCTTTCCGGGCGCGGACATCCTGCTGTCGGCAGTGAGCAGTTGCGGACGCTGCTGGCCGCCGGGATCGTCGGTGCGCCGGATGACCGCAAGCCGACAGTCGCCGCGGCGGGCGAGGAAACGCGTGTCGCAGCAATGGACTTCCCACCTGTCCGTGGGCGGCTCTGACCCGCCTTACCATCGACCGGCCGATGACAATCCTCGCCCGGTTCGGACAACGGGCGGACGTAACCGTGACGGTTCATCCGTGTCGGACTGTATGGGCTGCACGCGAAGATGTGATACATAAAACATCACTTTCCAATCGCAGGCAGTACATCTAACATCTGAAACATGATTACCGCCGGCCAAGTACGAGCCGCACGAGCGCTGCTGGGTTTGGACCAGCGGGCTTTGGCAGAGCTGTCTGGACTGTCCCTGCCCACCATCCAGCGGATGGAGGCCAGCGACGGCGTGATCCGCGGCAACGTGGATTCCCTGATGAAACTCACCGCGGCGCTGACCGTCGCCGGCATCGAACTGCTGGGCGACAACGCCCCCAGCACCAGCGGCGGGCGGGGCGTGCGTCTGAAGGTACCCACGTCGTGACCGAGGTCGTTTCGATCGTCCCGGCGCTGTTCGTGCTGGCACTCGCGGGGGTGCTGACAGCCAGGCTGCCAGCCGGGCGTGTCCTGATTTACGGCGGCAGTCTGGTACTGTGTGCCGGTCTGCTGCTGGCCGGCTTCGATGCGCTCACCAGCCCGGTCCAGCACCTGCGGCTGCCGTTGGGTTTGCCGTGGATCGGCACCAACCTGCGTCTCGACGCCCTGTCCGGGTTCTTTCTGATCATTCTCGGCCTTGGCGGCGGCGGCGCCAGCCTGTTCGCCCTGGGCTACGGCCGCCATGAGCATCATCCGGAACGGGTTCTGCCGTTCTTCCCCGCCTTCCTCGCTGCCATGGCCATCGTGCTGGTCGCCGACGACGCCTTCACCTTTCTGTTCGGGTGGGAGCTGATGTCCCTGACCTCCTGGGCGCTGGTCATGGCGCACCACGGAGAGGCCGGTAACGCTCGTGCGGGCTTCGTCTATCTGATCATGGCGACGTTCAGCGGGCTGGCATTACTGCTGGCATTCGGCATGCTGGCCGGGCCGCTCGGCGGGTATGCGTTCGACTCGATGCGTGCCGCCCATCCTGGCATGGGCACCGCCGCCGTCATCCTGGTTGTCGCGCTTATCGGCGCCGGATCTAAGGCCGGCCTGGTGCCGCTGCACGTCTGGCTGCCGCTCGCGCATCCCGCCGCCCCCAGCCATGTGTCGGCGTTGATGAGCGGCGTGATGACCAAGATCGCGGTGTACGGCTTCATCCGCATCGTCTTCGACCTGCTGGGTCCGAACCAGTGGTGGGCTGGAACCGTGGTTCTGGCTTTGGGCGGCATCACCGCCGTGCTGGGCGTGCTGCACGCGCTGATGGAACGCGACATCAAGCGCCTGCTGGCCTACTCGACGGTCGAGAACATCGGCATTGTCTTTATCGGCCTGGGTCTGGCGCTGGCCTTCCGCGCGACCGGTTTCCAGGCCGGCGCGGCGCTGGCGCTGACCGCGGCATTGTTCCACGCCCTGAACCATACTGTGTTCAAAAGCCTGCTGTTCTTCGGCGCGGGCGCGGTTCTGAACGCGACCGGGGCGCGCGACATGGAAACGATGGGCGGGCTGATCCATCGCATGCCCCGGACCTCGTTCGCCTTTCTGGCCGGGTGCGTGGCGATCGCCGGACTGCCGCCGCTGAACGGGTTCGCGTCGGAATGGCTGACATTGCAGGCCATTCTGGTGCATCCCGAGATGTCGGAATGGGGACTGAAACTGATGATCCCGGTCGATGGCGCCGCGCTGGCGCTGGCGGCGGCGCTGGCGGCGGCCTGCTTCGTGCGGGCCTTCGGCATTGTGTTCCTTGGGCGCCCGCGTTCCGAGGCGGCGGCGCAGGCCAGGGAAACCGATTCCTGGTCGGCCACGGCGATGCTGGGGTTCGCGGCACTCTGTCTGCTGGCGGGGATATTCCCCGGCGTGGCGATCGACGCCATCGCCCCGGTGGCGCGCGGCCTGACAGGTGCGAGGATGCCCGAACAACTGACCGATGCGTGGATGACCATTGCCCCGGTGGCGGCAAGCCGGAGTTCCTATAACGGCTTGCTGGTGTTCGGCTTCGTCACCGCCTCGATCCTGTTGACGGTCGCTGTCGTGCATCGTCTGTCGCGCGGCGTTCGGCGCGGACCGGCGTGGGACTGCGGCTTTCCCGACCCGACGACGGCCAGCCAGTACTCGGGCGCCAGCTTCGCCCAGCCGTTGCGGCGGGTGTTCGCCACCGTGGTGTTCCAGGCGGGCGAGACGGTGACGATGCCGCCGCCGGGCGATAACCGGCCCGCCAGTATCGTCCGCCGCATCCGCGACCCGATCTGGGACACGCTCTACCTCCCGCTCGGGCGCGGTGTCGGCTGGGTCGCGGACAGGGCCAACAAGATGCAGTTCCTGACGATACGGCGATACCTGGGCTTCGTGTTCGGCGCGCTGGTCGTGCTGCTGATGGCGCTGACGATATGGCAATGATCTACGGCTTCCTGGCGCAGCTTGTGCAGATGACGCTGATCCTGGTGCTGTCGCCGCTGCTGACCGGGCTGGTTCGCAAGGTAAAGGCCCGCCTGCAACGCCGGCGCGGGCCTTCGGTGTTGCAGCCATATCGCGATCTGCGGCGGCTGCTGGGGAAAGAGGCAGTCATCGCCGATAACGCCTCCTGGCTGTTCCGCGTCGCGCCGTATTTCGTCTTTGCCGCGACATGGGTGGCGGCGGCGCTGGTGCCAACTTTCGCCGCCAACCTGATGTTCAGTTGGTCCGGCGATTTGATCGCCATTACCGCCCTGCTGGGCAGCGCCCGTTTCGCCATGGCGCTGGCTGGCATGGATATCGGCACCAGCTTCGGCGGCATCGGATCGTCGCGGGAGATGATGATCGCCTCCCTGGCCGAACCGGCCATGTTGATGATCGTGTTCACCGTCGCCTTGATCGCCGGATCGACCCAGCTTTCCACCATCGCGGAGACGATGCTGAACGGACATGTCGGACTGCGGGTTTCGCTGGCGCTGGCGCTGATCGCCCTGATCATCGTGGCAATGGCGGAAAATGGCCGGGTGCCCGTCGATAATCCGGCCACCCATCTGGAACTGACGATGGTGCATGAGGCGATGGTGCTGGAATACTCCGGCCGCCATCTGGCGATGATCGAACTCGCGGCGGCGCTGAAGCTGACCCTCTATATCGCCATGATCGCCTGCGTGTTCGCCCCGCTGGGGATGGCGAGCGGGCCGGGGGAGATCGGCGCCGATGCGATCGGCGCGATGGCGTGGCTGGGCAAGATGGCGGCCGGCGGCGTACTGCTGGGCGTGGCGGAGACATCGGTGGCGAAGATGCGGGTCTTCCGCGTGCCGAACTTCCTGGGGGCGGCGCTGATGCTGGGCCTGCTGGGCGTGCTGCTGCTGTTTGTCTCCCGGGGGATGTGATGGGCTTGGTCGCGCCGCACGGTCTGTCGTTCGATGTCGCGCACATGCTGGCCGGCGGCCTGGTGCTGGTCAGCTTCATGATGCTGTACCAGGACCGGCTGACGGCCCTGCTGCATGTGCTGGCGCTGCATGCGTTTGTCCTGGCGCTGTCGGTGGCCTGGCAGGCGTACATCCAGGACGCGCCGCATTTGTATATCGCCGCCGGAATCGCACTGGTGTTCAAGGCTATGCTGGTGCCCTACGCCCTGCGCCGGATGGTCTTCCAAATGGGCCTGCACCGGGAAATCGAGACGGTAGGCGGCGTCGGCATCACCATGCTGGCCGGCATCGCCCTGGTGGCGTTGTCGCTGGAAGTCATGCTGCCGGTCACCGCGCACACCGATCCGGTGGCGCGCGAGGATATCGCCCTGGCGCTGTCCGTCGTGCTGATCGGCTTGCTGATGATGGTGACGCGGCGCAACGCCATCAGCCAGGTGGTCGGATTCATGTCGCTGGAGAACGGCATCAACCTCGCGGCGACAGGCGCGCGCGGTATGCCGCTGGTGGTGGAAATCAGCGTCGCGTTTTCCGTGCTGATCGCCTTCATCGTCATCGGCGTGTTTCTGTTTCGCATCCGGGAGCGGTTCGACACCATCGATGTCAGCGCGTTGGATCGATCGCGCGGGGGCCAGAGGTGATGCCAGATCCTGTTGCGTCGATCCTGTTGACTCCGCTGTTCGCCGCCGCGATCCTGGCCGTGCTGCCGGGCTATCGCCTTGGGGCAGCACTGAACATGCTGGCGTGCTTCGCCGCGCTGGTCTTCGCGGTGGTGCTGCTGTTCGACCGGCCCCCGGTCGGGGTTTATCTGCTGGTCGATGACCTGAACATCGTGTTCGTGCTGCTGAACTGCTTCATCGGCTTCACCACAAGCGCGTTCAGCGCATCCTATATCGGGCACGAACTGCAGACCGGACGGCTGAAACCGATCCATCTCCGGTTCTACCATGCCATGTTCCAGATCATGCTGTTCGGCATGAACCTCGCGCTGCTGGCCAACAACATCGGCCTGATGTGGGTGGCGGTGGAACTGGCGACACTGACGACCGTGATGATGGTCGGCCTGTATCGCACCGCGGAGGCGCTGGAGGCGGCCTGGAAATACTTCATCCTGGGCAGCGTCGGCATTGCCCTGGCGCTGTTCGGCACGATCCTGGTCTATCTCGCGGCCCGGCCGGTGATCGGCGCCGGCCTGGATGCGATGATCTGGACCAACCTTCAGCAATACGCGCCGGAGTTCGACCCCTCCCTTCTGAACATCGCGTTCGTGTTCCTGCTGCTGGGTTACGGCACCAAGGTCGGTCTGGTGCCGCTGCATGCGTGGCTGCCGGACGCCCATGCCGAGGGTCCGACCCCGATCTCCGCCGTGCTGTCAGGCCTGTTGCTGAATGTGGCGCTGTATGCGCTGCTGCGGTTCAAGGTGCTGCTCGCGGCCAACCCGCATGCCATCGCACCGGGGCCGCTGATGATCGGGATGGGGCTGCTGTCGCTGATCTTCGCCGCGTTCATGCTGTATCGGCGGCGCGATATCAAACGGCTGTTCGCCTACTCCTCGATCGAGCATATGGGCATCATCGTGTTCGCCTTCGGCATGGCCGGGCCGCTGGGCAATTTCGCCGGCCTGTTGCAAATGACGATGCACAGCCTGACCAAGTCGGCGATTTTTTTCTCGGTCGGACACATCGCCCAGGTGAAGGCCAGCCAGCGCATCGACGATATGGGCGGCCTGACCGAAAGCCACCCGCTGCTGGGATGGGGCCTCGTCGCCGGCGTTGCCGCCATCGTCGGGTTGCCGCCCTTCGGCGTCTTCACCAGCGAATTCCTCGCCGTATCGTCCACCTTCGCTCGGGAACCCGTGTTGGCGGTGATCCTGGTGGCGGGCCTGCTGCTGGCGTTCGGGGCGCTGTTGCCGCGGTTGAACGAGGTCGCCTTCGGGCCGGTCAAGGGGCCGATCGGGCAGGTGCATGCGTCGTATATCCCGATGTTCGCGCATCTGTCGCTGGTGCTGATGGCTGGCATCTGGCTGCCGCCGCCGCTGGTGGCGTGGTTCCAGCACATCGCGGCGATACTGGGATGAGCATTTTGTCCGACATCCTTGGGGCAGGGAGCCGCGTGGCGGCGCATCGCCCTTGGCCGCGCGCGGAGGTCGATGCCGTAACATGGCAACGCGCGGCGGCGGCGCTGGCAGACGGCGGGTTGACGCTGCTGAGCGTATGGGGCGAACCCGGCTGGGCGCACATGGCGCTGCTGGATGGCCGCGAGGTCGGGGTTCTGAGCATTGCCTGCCTCGACAATCGGTATCCGTCGGTCGGCGCGCTGCATCCGCCGGCGATCCGCCTGGAACGGGCGATGCGCGACCTGTTCGGGCTGGAACCGGTCGGGCTGGGCGACACCAGGCCATGGCTGGATCACGGCCGCTGGGGCGAGGAACAGACGCCGGCCGCATCCTACCCGTTTCTGCCGGTTCACGGTGACGCTTTGCACCAGATTCCCGTCGGCCCCGTCCATGCCGGGATCATCGAACCCGGCCATTTCCGCTTCACCTGCGATGGGGAGACGGTGGTGCGGCTGGAACAACGCCTTGGCTACACCCACAAGGGCGTCGATCTGCTTATGGCGGGTGCGACGCTGGACCGAGCGGTGAGGTTGGCCGGGCGGGTGTCGGGGGATAGTACGGTGGCGTATGCGCTGGCGTTCTCCCGCGCTGCCGAGGCCGCGCTTGGCATCGTACCCCCGCCACGGGGCGTCTGGCTGCGGGCGATCATGGCGGAGCTTGAACGTCTGGCCAACCATATCGGCGATGTCGGCGGAATCTGTAACGACGCCTCGTTCGGGATCATGCTGGCGCATTGTGCCGTGTGGCGGGAACGGGTGTTGCGTGCGGCGGCCGAATGTTTTGGGCACCGGTTGATGATGGACCGGATTGTCCCCGGCGGGGTGACGGCCGATCTGAACCCGGACCATGTGCTGCAACTGGAACGGCTGGTTGAGGACATTGGCAAGGCGATGCCCGCTTTGACCAAGCTGTACGACGATACGCCGTCGTTGCAGGATCGGACGGTTTCGACCGGAATCCTGAAGCCGGACCTAGCCAGGCGGTTCGCCCCGGGCGGCTATGTCGGGCGCGCGTCCGGCCGCGATTTCGATGCGCGCCGCGATTTGGCTTATGCGCCTTATGACAGACTGACCTTCACCGTACCGGTGCTGACTCAGGGCGATGTGAACGCCCGGGTTTGGATACGGCTGAAAGAGATCACCGAAAGCCTGTCGCTGCTGACCCAGCTACTGGACGGACTTCCGGCGGGACCAATCGCTGAACCGGTCACCGGAATTGCCCCCGATATCGCCGAGGGCATGGCGGTTGTCGAAGCGTTCCGCGGCGATCTGGTGGTCTGGCTGCGGATCGAAGCCGGGGTGGTGCAGCGGTGCCATCTGCGCGATGCCTCGTGCTTCCAATGGCCGCTGCTGGAAGCGGTGATCGAGGGCAACATCGTCGCCGATTTTCCGATCTGCAATAAGAGTTTCAACTGCTCTTACTCGGGGCACGATTTGTAGGCCGCTTACGGCATTGTGTAATGCTGCCGGACCCGCGGGCGGGGTTGCCGGCAGCGAGCCGTTAGATTGGGCATACCCCGCTGGCGCATTGCAGATGGACTAAATCCACTCCCTCCGCCGCTTCCCCCGCACCGATCGCCCGCACGATGGCATCGAAGGCCGTGGCCGAAACCTCCTCCTCCGGAAGATACTCGTACCCGAGTTCATGATCCGGCCGGCTTGGGAGTACCGCGCAGCAGCGTACCAGCGGCTGTTGCTCGCGCACGATGTCGCGGAATGACTCCAGGTCGTGCCGGTCGGTGAAGATTTTCAGCGTGTAGCTGACCTGGTTGCCCTGTTCGGCGCCGATCCAATGCCGCTCCAGCAGCCGCAGCCAGCGATACTGGTCGGCTGGGGAGGCTTCGCCCGCGGTTACCACCCGCTCCCCGAGCCCAAGCCGTAACAGCAGGGGGATGGTGGGGAATCCGACGATGGTCATTCCCGGAAACGTCTTCAGCGTCCGCATCGGATACCCGCGCGCGGCATAGTCGGCGAGCAGCGGGTCGGAGCCATCGGCCCACGCCCCGGTGTTGTCTTGCACGCCCTTGAACTGAACCCAGCGCAGGTATTGGCGTCTGGCCGGCAAATGCGCGCCTTCGGTCAGGCCGAACAGCTTGCTGGTCGTGCCGGCCGGTTTCACCGTGGTGACCGTGGTCGGCCGCACCATCCCGAGTTCCCCGGCATAAGCCGCGCCTTCTTCCTTCGCGGCCCGCGACAGCCGGTCCAGCATCGCCCAGAACGGTGCCGAACGGTCTTCGTCCAGCAGATCGGCGAAGTCGAATCCGAAACGCATCCAGGCCCATTCATGCAGCCCGGTCGGGCCGATGCCCATGCGGTTGGTCCGGGCGACCTCTTGCCCATACAGCGCGTCCATGCCGTTGGCGCGCATCAGGAAACGCACGCCCAGCCGGACGGAATCCTCGACCCTGGCATCCCAAAGCGCCGCCACATCGGCTGGCGCATCGCCAGGGAAAACCTGGTCCAGCGGCACCGGACAGGCCAGCAGCGGGGCGTAATCGGCGATCACGCAATAGCCGCCGGTCACATGCAGGGCGATTTCGCCGCATGGATTGGTCGTCATTGGAAACCGCGAGGACGCCGCGCGCCGCGACACCTCGGCCAGCAGGCCGGCCGCGGCGTCCACCTGATAGCGGGCGCTGCGGAAGTCGCGGCCATCTTCATGCACGGGTTTGTCCCGGGCGGTTCCGGTGCGGTGGTCTTCCAGCGCGTCGCCATTGATGAATCCGGGTTCGCCGTTGATCCAGGCGCACCGCGTTGCCTCGGCGAATACTGCCCTGGCGTGCAGGCTGAGCGCATCGTCCTCTGTTCCGTGGACGCGCTGCCAGAATTCGGCGTCCACCATGATGGAATGATTGGCCGTCCAAAGCCCGCCCTCCGACTTCGTTCGGATAAACCGCTTGACCCCGGGATCGCGCCAGGATTTCGTTGCCATCCGCGCGGCGCGGCGGGCACCGCCGACCTGGACTTCCACGGACAGGTGATGGTCGATTTGCAGCGCCTGTTCCCACGGGTCCATCGATGCCGCGACGTCGATTACATGCCGCCTGATATTCAGGAACGCCCGCAGCAGCGACACCGGGCCGGATGCCGGCCGGCCCTGCATACCCCGGATCGGCGATCCCGCCCGGCGGATGGCCGACAGGTCCAGCAAAAGCGTGGCGTCATGCTCCTGGCGGAAGGTCATGGACTCCAGGACCTCGACTGCTTTGGCCCAGCCTTCGCGACTGTCGTCGATGCGGTGACAGGTCGTTCCATTCGGCAGCGCGGACAGATCGTGGACCAGATGGTCCGCCAGGAACGCGCGAACCGTGTCCGCGCCTTCGGCAGCACCCCAGGCCAGCAGGCCAAGATCCGCACCCAACTGGCACAGCGCGTCGTCGCTGTGCGGATAGTCCGGATGGTCTGACGAAAGATGCAGAAGAAGGGTTGGTGCATTGGACCAATTAGTGGCCATCAGCGCGTCGTCGTAGCTGCGGCCGACCCCCGATCCGTTCAACAACAGGTAGAACTTGGCGAACGAGGCGATGGCGGTCGCGCAGTTGGTGAACACCTCCATATTCCGGTCGGGCTGGTTCTCGTCGCCGTGCTGAAGGTGCCGGCCGGAGGTGAGCAGCGCGCCCGTGGCGATGGCGTTGCGCAGGCGGATTTGTTCCTGGTGAGCGGCGGTATCGAGGTCACGTCCGAGCAGGGCGATGTTCCCCG
>JAJZEV010000145.1 GCA_021805665.1 Pseudomonadota bacterium | reverse complement strand
GGGCCACCGCGCGGATTGCCTTGGGATTCCCAACCATCTGCGCCAGCTGGGCATAGGTGCGGGTTTCGCCGGCCTGAATCTGGCACAACGTCTGCCATACCCGCTGCTGGAACGCGGTGCCGCGCAGATCCAGCGGCAGGTCCAGCGCCTGTTTCGGTTCCTGCAAAAAGTCCAGCACCGTTTGCACCGTCCCTGCCAGTGCCGGGTCGTCCGTCGTTACCGTGGCCCGGGGAAAGCGGCGGCGCAGGTCGCCCATTAGGGAGTCGTCGGGTTCGGCGAAGCCGATGAAGCACACGCCTTTATCGGTTGTTCCCACCAGCAGGCGTCCGAACGGGCAATCGGCGAAGGCGGTGCGGATCTGCTCCCCTTGGCCGCCCCGGCGGGCGGCGCCGGGGGTCATGCCGAGGATGGCGGCGGTCTTTTCGTAAACGCGGCTTTCGGAGCCGAAACCAGCGCCGGCGACGGCATCGGCCACGCGGCCGCCGTCCGCCAGGGCCGCTTGCAGACGGCGGGCTCGCACGCCCTCGGCATAGCTGCGCGGGGTCAGGCCGGTATGGTCGCGGAACATGCGCAGAAAGTGGAACCGCGAGTAACCGGATCGCTTTGCCAGGGTGTCCAACGAAGGGATGTCCTCGCTGGCCTCGATGAAGGTGCTGGCATCCCGGACGACATCGCGCGCGATCCGCGCCCGATCCCCCTTCGGGTCGCAGCGTTTGCATGCTCGGTATCCCGCCGCCTCGGCCTCTGAGGGGGAGCGGAAAAACCGGGCGTTGCGGCGTAGCGGACGGGGGGAGGGACAGGCGGGACGGCAGTAGATGCCCATCGTCGTCACGGCATACAGGAAATCCGCGCCGGGGTGGCGTGACAGAACCTGGTTCCAGAGATGCTCGTCTGAGACCCGGTCGATGGTGTGTGTGTCTTGCATGGACCGTAACCTGGCGGGGCTCGCAGTTTATCGCCATCCGGGGATTGCCGCCACTCGATAGCGCAAACGAAAACAGGCCGGAGGATCGCTCCCCCGGCCCGTCATCGCGTCGCCGAACAGGATTACCGGATAATGATTTCCACCCGGCGGTTCTGCGGCTCCCGCACATTGGCGGCGGTGGGCACCAGCGGATGGGTTTCGCCGAAGCCCTGGACGGTAATGGCGCTTTCCGGCACGCCGTCATGGACCAGTTCGCCAGCGACTGCCTTGGCGCGCTGAACGGACAGGGCCTGGTTATAGGTGGGCTTGCCGGAGGTATCCGTGTAGCCGTTGACCTCGATCCGGGTGACCTGGACATGCGTGGAATTATCCGCCGCTTCCTTGACGATCGACTTGGCCCGATCCGTCAGCTCTGCCTTGTCCCAATCGAAGAACACCAGATAGGAACGGGCCGGCGCCGGGGCGGGGGCAGCGATCGGCATGGGTGCCATTGGCGTGGGTGCGGGACGGGGTGTGTTGAAGGCGTAGCGGATGCCGAACACCAGGTCGTTCATGAATTGGTTATGCCCCTTCAGTACGGCCGGCTGAATGCCTCCGCCGCCGGTCGAATCGCCGGTAAAGCGTTCGCCGCCGAGGATATCCATGAAGCGGTAGTCCGCGGTGAACGACAGGCCGGGGACGCTGCGCACGGGAAACGATGCGCCGATGATCGCCTGGCCGGCAAAGGCGCCACTCTGGCTATTGAAGCTGGACGCGAACGGGCCACCGACCTGGGCCGAGTTCACCGTGTTCAGGCTGGTCCACTGGTAACCGGCGCCGGCGCCGACATAGGGGAACATCCAGGGCAGGCCGACGTCCATATCGTAGATCGCGTTTGCCATTACGCCCCAGGTGCGCATGGCGCCGGTGCTGGCGGTTGGGAACGGCGTGCCGCTCATTTGGTTCAGATTGCTGCGCATGATGTCGCCCTCAATCTCGAACCGGAATCCATTACCGAGCCCGTAACCGATGGCGAGGTTCGAATTGAACCCGTAATCCTGATTGAGTTTGACTCCCCCGGTACCGAACCCTGGTCCATAGGCCGTAGCTTGAGGCGAATCGGGGGCATGCAGGCCAGCACCGGCGCCGATGTACATACCTGTTATCGGCTGGGCCATGGCCATGGCGGGAACCGCCAACATGGTGGTGGCAAGGATCGCACTGCGGAGGCGCATGCGTTTGAACTCCTGGTTAGGTCTTGTTCGTCCGGAAGCGGACCGACCGCGTGAAACCCTGGATGGGCAGGGTCCCCGTCAGCGTTGGCGCATATTCATCGGCTCGGTCTGATCGGCAAGTCACCAAGACTTGAAGTTTGTCACGAACGGCGGAACCAAGTGAAACAACTTTAACATCTCTGGGCATCGATGCTCCGGGAAATCAGCCTAAAGTATTGAAAATATGCCACTATTGAAATATGCGAAGGACACGTTCGGGGGCGCGGCCTAAACGAAATTTTAGATGCGGGCTTGAAGGATCGCGTCGGCGTCTGTGCCGAAGAGCCACAATCAGTTTTTTTTGGGTATCGGTTAAAACCGTACTTCAGATGTAACGAATAGCCACACGAAACAGGCACTTCCCATGGCCCCCGCGAGCGGCCACACTGATCGTTATTTTTCGGTACGAGAGATACGGTCAACTCGATGTGGTCCTGGATCGACAGCGTTGTGAACCTCGTCGCACTCTATCCGGGTGTCGCGCTGGGGGCTGTGTTCCTTGCCGCGATTATCGAGGCGGTGGCCGTTCTGGGCATTCTGGTTCCCGGCACGCCGATACTGATGGCGGTGGCGGGCGCTGCTGCCATGTGCGGGCAGCCGATGCTGCCGTTTCTGACGCTTTCGATCGTTGGCGCGGTGATCGGCGATTTCCTGTCGTTCTGGGTCGGACGCCGCTTCAGCGTGCGGTTGCGCTGCTTGTGGCCGTTCGCCAGCCGGCCGGATTTGATGGACAATGCGGAGCGGTTTTTTGCCCGCTATGGCACCTACAGCGTTGCGTTCTGCCGGTTCGTGCCCGTTTTGCGCTCCACCGTGCCGCTGGTCGCGGGGATGGCGGGCATGCGGCAGCGCCGGTTTATCGTCGCGAACGTGGCTTCGGCGCTGGTTTGGGCGCCGCTTCATATTTACCCCGCGCAGCTTGCCGGCGTTTCGCTGGGGCGGCTGCGCGACGGGGACTGGCAGTCGGGCGCCGTCTGGGGCGCCGTCCTGCTGGCTGGATGCGGCGCCGCGTGGGCGCTGCATCGCATGGTGTTGATCCGGACGCGCTGACTCAGCCGCCCGCTGCGCCTTGTGTATTGACATAAAGTGCATACAGGCTGTGGCTTGCCGCCATGAACAGCCGGTTCCGGAAGCGGCCGCCGAAGCACACATTCGCTGCCCGTTCCGGCAACGCGATGTGCCCGATGGGCTTGGCGTGTTTGTCGAACACCCGCACGCCATCCAGATCGGCGGTCCCCATGCCCCAGCCGCACCACAGATTGCCGTGGATATCGACCCGGAAACCGTCAGGGGATCCGGCGCCCGCGTCGATGAAAATACGGTTGTTGGCCAGTTTCCTGCCGCCATCCACCACATCGAACGCCCGGATCAGCCGGTTTGGTTCGGCGCGCGATGCGACGACATAAAGGATCGATTCGTCGGGGGAGAACGCCAGACCATTTGGGCCGTCGATATCATCGGCCATCATGGTGGCGGCGCCGGTTTGCCCGTCGATGCGCCAGACGGCGGCCGGAATCTCCGACGGCGCCATCTCGCCTTCGTAAAAGCCGCTGATGCCGAACAGCGGATCGGTGAACCAGATCGACCCGTCCGACTTCACCACCACGTCGTTAGGCGAGTTCAACCGCTTGCCCTGGAAGCTGTCCATCAGCACGGTGATGCTGCCATCATACTCGGTGCGGGTCACGCGTCGGCCGCGATGCTCGCAGGTGACCAGACGTCCCTGTCGGTCGCGGGTGTTTCCGTTCGAATTCCACGAGGTTTTGCGGAATACGCTGACCGCGCCGGTCTCCTCCTCCCATTTCATGATTCGGTCGTTGGGGATGTCGCTCCAGAGCACGTAGCGCCCGTCGCCGAAATACACCGGCCCTTCGGACCAGCGGCATCCGGTGGCGATCTGCTCCACCGACGCAAGCGGCAGGCGCAGTGCATTGAAGGCTGGGTCCAGTACCTGGACATTCGGATCGGGATAACGCTGGCTTTGTTCCCACATGGTCGGTTTCCCCCGGTTTGTTGCAGGACCAGCTTAGGGGATGTCGGGGCGATGGGAAACCGGGTTGCCGGGCGGGGCGCGAGGGGCGAGACTGATTTATCCTGAAGGAAGCGTCCGATGCTGCAAAATCCGCCTGCTGCGCCTGGTATGCGCGAAGATGAAATCGACACACCCGCGCTGGTCATCGACCTGGATGCGTTCGAGTTCAATCTCGACACGATGGCCGCGAAGCTGGCGCCGACCGGGGTTAAGCTGCGGGCGCACGCCAAGACCCACAAATCCCCGATCATCGCCAAGCTGCAAATGGCGCGCGGGGCGATCGGCAACTGCGTGCAGAAAGTCGCGGAAGCCGAGGTCCTGGCCTGGGGCGGGATTCCAGACATCCTGGTGAGCAATGAGGTCCCGGGGGCGGCGAAGCTGGCCCGGCTGTGCGCGCTGTCGCGCATCGCCAGGGTCGCGGTTTGCGCCGACGATGCCGGTCAGGTGGCGGCGATCGAGGCCGCGGCCGCCGATGCGGGCATCCGCATGACGGTGCTGGTGGAGATCGATGTCGGTGCCGGCCGCTGCGGCGTGCGGCCGGGGCCGGACGCGGTGGCACTGGCCGGCCGGATCGCGGCCTCCAAACACCTGATTTTCGGCGGTTTGCAGGCCTATCATGGCAGCGCCCAGCACAAGCGTACCCCCGCGGAGCGTCGCACCCTGATCGGCAATGCGGTCGAGGCGTCCCGCCGGACGGTCGAACAGCTTCGCCAGCAGGGGCTGGCATGCCCGATCGTTGGCGGTGCCGGAACCGGCACGTTCGAGATCGAATCGCACTCCGGCGTCTATACGGAAATGCAGGCCGGCAGCTACGTGTTCATGGATGCCGACTATGCCCGCAACCTGGACGAAACGGGCGTGCCGGTCAGCACCTTCCGCCATGCGCTGTTCGTGCTGTCGTCGGTGATGAGTCAGGCGCAAACCGGTGTCGCCGTGCTGGATGCCGGCCTTAAGGCGGTGGCTGTCGATTCCGGGTTTCCGGTCGTTTGGCAACGGCCCGACATCGCCTATACCGGGGCATCGGACGAGCACGGCAAGCTGCAATACGGCAGCGAAACGGTTGCGCCGAAGGTTGGGGACAAGCTGAGGCTGATTCCCGGCCATTGCGATCCGACCGTCGATCGGTTCGACTGGTATGTCGGGGTGCGTAATGGACGGGTGGAATGCCTGTGGCCCGTCGCGGCGCGCGGCGGCCTGAGCTGAGCGGTTCAACGGCGAGCGGTAGCCCGGCCGATTCCGTTACCGGCCAGGCAGTCGTTTGCGGTTGCGGATTCGGCAATCAGTGGCCGAAGTGCCGTTTCAGCCGGGCGATCGCCTCCTCCAGAACCTCGGGGCGCTTGCAGAATGCAAACCGGGCGTAGTGCCGGGGGGCGTCGGGATCGTCATAGAATGCCGAAACTGGAATCGCCGTGACGCCGGCCTTTTCGGTGATGTGGCGGCAGAATGCGACGTCGTCGCCGTTGAAGCCGAGAGGGGCGAAATCGGTGGTAACGAAGTAGCTGCCGTGGCTGGGCAGGACCGAAAACCCGACCGATGCCAAGCCCTTTGCGAGCAGGTCCCGCCGGTCCTGCAGGTCGCGGGCAAGCGAGGCGAAATAGGCATCGTCCTTGCCCAGCCCGACCGCGACCGCCCGTTGCAGGTTCGGCGCGGTGGTGAAGGTCAGGTTCTGGTGGGCTTTCTGCACCAGCGGCGTCAATGCCGCCCCGGCCGTCACATAGCCGACCTTCCAGCCGGTCAGCGAAAACGTCTTGCCGGCGCTGCCGATACGCATTGTACGCTCCCGCATTCCCGGGAGTGTCATCAACGGGATGTGCTTCAGCCCGTCGAAAATCAGATGCTCATACACTTCGTCGCAGATCGCGTAGGTGTCGTGGCGTTCCACCAGTCCGGCGATGAAGGCCAGTTCGTCCGCGGTGAACACCTTGCTGCACGGGTTCATCGGTGAGTTGAACAGGATTGCCTTGGTTTTCGGCCCGAATGCCGCGGCCAGTGCGTCGCGCGGCAGTTCCCAGTGCGGCGGGGTCAGGCGCACGATGCGCGGGATGGCGCCCAACATGCGGACGACCGGGACGTAGGTGTCGTAGAGCGGTTCAATGAGAACGACCTCGTCGCCCGGGTCCAGCACGGCCATCAGGCAGGCGGTGATCGCCTCGGTGGCGCCGGAGGTGACGGTGACTTCTGTCATGCCGTCGATGTCCAGGCCGTAGAAGCGTTTATTCGCGGCGGCGACGGCTTTGCGCAGTTCCGGGACGCCGGGCATGGGCGGATACTGGTTACGGCCGTCTTTCAGCGCATCGGCCGCGGCCTTTACGACGTCGGCGGGGCCTTCGGTATCGGGGAAACCTTGACCCAGGTTGATCGACCCGTGTTCCGTGGCGAGGGCCGACATCACCGTGAAAATGGTGGTGCCGATGGACCCCAGATAGGTGTTCGCCCCGCGCATCGCTGGCACTCCGTCCCGATTCGTTCCGACGGAAGGGAATATCGCCGACGCGGGCGATTGGAAAGGGCAGGCGCTGTCGGGCAAGTGGCGTATCTATTTCTCCCAACCGGTGCAAAAAAAACAGGCGGAATGCCCCTATTTCGACTGAGCAAACAATAAGCAGGCGTTGGGGGCGGGGCCCGCGGGGGATTGTGCCGCGGGGAATCGGGTTGGTTCGATCCGGTTCAGGCGCCCCGGCCGCTGTTGTCGATAAAGGTTGCCGGTTCATTCATGTTCGCCGTTGCCGCTTGGCACGGCACATGCAAACCTATGACGCTGTTCATGCCGCTGACATGCGAAGCGAAACGGGCAGCCTGAACTTTGTGGGAGGCCCGGCTAAACCGGGCTTGATGGACATGAAAAAGATCGAAGCTGTCATCAAGCCGTTCAAACTCGATGAGGTGAAGGAAGCTCTGCACGAGGTTGGACTGCAAGGCATCACCGTGGTGGAAGCCAAGGGGTTTGGGCGTCAGAAGGGTCACACCGAACTGTATCGCGGTGCCGAATACGTTGTCGATTTCCTGCCGAAGGTGAAGATCGAGGTGATTTGCGACGATGCGCTGCTGGAGCGTGCGGTCGAAGCGATCATCAATGCCGCCCGTACCGGGCGCATCGGCGACGGCAAGATTTTCATTTCCTCGATCGAGGAGGTGATTCGTATCCGCACCGGCGAACGTGGGGAGGATGCGATCTAGGGTCTTCGGGGCATGCCGCGCCGCTTTAAGCGGCATCGGCATGGGCCGACCGAGCGATTAGCAATGTAATTCCGCTTCCGGCCCCTGGCGATATTGGTTAAGGGGGGCCGGTTTTCGAGGCTCCGCGTGGTGCGGAGCCTTCACCAGCCGCATCCCGCCGTCCCCTGACGGGTGGGATATTCGCGGCGTTCATACAGCTAACGGGGAAAATCAGGATGGCGAAGAAGCCGGCAGCAGCAGCACCATCGGGACCGAGTGCGGAAGTCAGCAAGGTTCTCCAGATGATGGCGGACAATTCCGTGGAATACGTGGACCTTCGGTTCACCGATCCCCGCGGTAAGTGGCAGCACACCGCCCAGCACATCTCTACGATGGGCGAAGACGCATTCCGTGACGGGATCATGTTCGACGGATCGTCGATCGCCGGCTGGAAGGCGATCAACGAGAGCGACATGATTCTAATGCCGGACCCGGCGACGGCGACGATGGATCCGTTCTCCGCGAAACCGAGCATGATCGTGTTCTGCGATATTATCGAGCCTTCGACGGGCCAGTTCTATTCCCGCGATCCGCGCGCGACGGCCAAGCTGTGCGAAGCCTATGTGAAGTCCAGCGGGGTCGGCGACAGCGTGTCGATCGGTGCGGAAGCAGAGTTCTTCATTTTCGACAGCGTGAAGTTCGGCACGGGCGGCAATTTCGGCACGTTCCAGGTGGACAGCGTCGAGGGTCCGGGTTCGTCCATGAAGGACTATCCAGAAGGTAACATGGGTCACCGTCCCGGCGTGAAGGGCGGCTATTTCCCCGTTCCCCCGGTCGATGGCGACAGCGACCTGCGTGCGGAAATGCTGTCCACGATGGGCGAAATGGGCCTGCCGATCGAGAAGCACCATCATGAAGTCGCGCAGTCGCAGCATGAGTTGGGAACGCGCTTCAACTCGCTGACCACGATGGCCGACCAGATGCAGATCTACAAGTACTGCGTCCACAATGTCGCGCACAGCTATGGCAAGACGGCGACGTTCATGCCGAAGCCGATCTACGGCGACAACGGGTCGGGCATGCACACGCATATCTCTATCTGGAAGGCTGGCAAGCCGTTGTTCGCTGGTAATGGCTACGCCGACCTGTCGGAAATGTGCCTTTACGCGATCGGCGGCATCATCAAGCATGCCAAGGCGATCAACGCGTTTTCCAACCCCTCGACCAACAGCTACAAGCGGTTGATCCCCGGGTTCGAAGCGCCGGTGCTGCTGGCCTATTCGGCGCGCAACCGTTCGGCGTCGTGCCGGATTCCGTACACGACCAACCCGAAGGCCAAGCGGGTGGAGGTTCGGTTCCCCGATCCGAGCTGCAACCCGTATTTGTCGTATTCGGCGATTACGATGGCGGCGCTGGACGGGATCAAGAACAAGATCCACCCTGGCGATCCGATGGACAAGGATCTGTACGACCTGCCGCCGGAGGAGCTGAAAGGCATTCCGACAGTGTGCGGGAGCCTGCGCGAGGCTCTTGGTGCCCTGGCCGCGGACCACGACTTCCTGCTTGAAGGCGGCGTGTTCAGCAAGGACCAGATCGAGAGCTATATCGAGCTGAAGTGGAGCGAAGTGTACCGGTTCGAGCACACCCCGCACCCGGTTGAGTTCGAGATGTATTACTCGGTCTGATTCGTCAGACCTTCCGAACAAGCCCCGCCGTTCGTTCGGCGGGGCTTTTTTGTTGGGTGGCGGCTTTTCATCTTGCCGACGAACAATAGCTTGGGCGAGCAACTGCACGTTTTATAGGCACATCTGGTGTAGCTGCCGACGGTTCCGCGGGGAAATTCCGGTAATGCCGGGTCTTTTCCTGTTGGCACGATTATTGATTAACAGATATCCACGTCCGGCTTCTGTTTCGTGCCGGGCCGTAACGGAACGGCAGGACAGGACACCCGATGCAGGCTTTTCGCAACCCCAATGAAAGACCGGAGGACCGGCCGACATGAAACTGATCATGGCCATCATCAAGCCATTCAAGCTTGACGACGTCCGGGAAGCCTTGACCCCGCTTGGGGTGCAGGGATTGACCGTGTCGGAAGTGAAGGGATTTGGCCGCCAGAAAGGCCAGACCGAAATCTATCGTGGGGCAGAATACCACGTCAGCTTTCTGCCCAAGATCAAGATCGAGGTTGTGGTTGCCGCCGATCTGGCGGACCAGGTTATCGAAGCGATCTCCAAGGCCGCGCATACCGGCAAGATCGGCGACGGTAAGATTTTCGTTCTGGATATCGAACGTGCGATGCGGATACGCACCGGCGAAGTCGATTCCGAAGCGCTTTAATCCAAAAAAGGATAGGGAAACAGGACTATGAAGAGACCCCGTTTGTATTGGGGACTGAGCGGACTGCTGTTCGCTTTGTTGCTCGCTTTGCCGGCGCTGGCCGACGATGCGGCGCCTGCCGCCGCTGCCGCGGCAGCCTCTGGGCCGCCGAAGATCGATACCGGCGACACTGCCTGGATGCTGACCAGCACCGCGCTGGTGCTGCTGATGACCATTCCCGGGCTGGCGCTGTTCTATGCCGGCATGGTTCGCAAGAAGAACGTGCTGGCGACCATGATGCAGTCGTTCGCGATCTGCTGCATCGTGACGATCGTCTGGGTTGTCGCGGGCTACAGCATCGCGTTCACCAACGGGAATGCCTATTTGGGCGACTTCTCGCGGTTCATGCTGAATGGCATCGGCGAACATATCTCCAAGGGTGCGGATATCGCGTTCACCCTGGGTGCGGGCACCGACGCCGCCGCCGTGCAGACTGTCCCGGAGACGGTCTATATGATGTTCCAGATGACCTTCGCGATCATCACCCCGGCGTTGATTGCCGGTGCGTTCGCCGATCGCATGAAGTTTTCGGCCATGTGCCTGTTCATGGCGATGTGGTCGCTGTTGGTGTATTCGCCGGTCTGTCACTGGGTCTGGGCGCCGACTGGCTGGGTTTCGCAGCTTGGCGTGCTGGATTTCGCTGGCGGCACCGTCGTCCATATCAACGCGGGCATCGCGGGGCTGGTGTGTGCGCTGGTCCTTGGCAAGCGCGTGGGTTACGGCACCGACAATATGGCGCCTTATAACGTGGGCTATGCGGTCATCGGCGCCGCGCTGCTGTGGGTTGGCTGGTTCGGCTTCAACGCGGGGTCCGCGGTGGGCGCGAACGGCCGTGCGGGCATGGCCATGGCGGTCACGCAGATTGCGACTGCCGCGGCGGCACTGGGCTGGATGTTCGCGGAATGGATCACCAAGGGCAAGCCTTCGGTCCTGGGCGCTATTTCGGGTGCGGTGGCCGGCCTGGTGGCTATTACCCCGGCCTCTGGTTTCGTGCTTCCGGGTTCCGCGATCATCATCGGTGTCGCAGCCGGCGTGATCTGCTTCTGGTCGGCAACGACCCTGAAGCACATGCTTGGCTACGACGACAGCCTGGACGCGTTCGGCGTGCATGGTGTCGGCGGTATCGTCGGCGCGCTGCTGACGGGTGTGTTCGCCTACGGTCCGCTGTCCGCCACCGACGCGGCGCCGGACGGCAGCCCGGGCGGTCTGGCTCAGCTCAAGCTGCAGGCGATCGGCGTGCTTTCCACCGTTGTTTATAGCGGTGTCATGACGCTGATCCTGCTGATGGTGACCAAGGCGCTGGTCGGCCTGCGGGTTGGTCAGGAAGAAGAACGGGAAGGTCTGGATATCGTCTTGCACGGTGAACAGATTTTCTAAGTAAACAGGGCGTCCCGACTGGTTCGGGACGCCCCATTTTCTGTCTATCCCCTAAGATATGGATACGCAGTGACCCTGCCCGGGGTCAAATGCCGACGCGCGACGCCGCGGTTGCGTCCAATCACTTTCAGGATACACATCGATGACCGTATCGAAAGCCTGGCCCGGCGCGTTGCTGGGTGCCACGGTGTCGCTTGCTGCCGCAACCGCGACGGCTCTGGCCCAAACTGTCCCGGCCCAAACTGCTCCGGCCCAAACTGCTCCGGCCCAAACTGCCCCGGCCGCATCCGCCACTGACAGCGCCGAACAGCCGGCCACAGCCGCGCCCGATGCGCCGCCCCCCGGGTTCTGGATCGACGGGATTCATCTGTCGGCGCAGGGCGACGTCGGCTTTAGTTTCAATCCGGCGGACCCAAAGCAAAATTTCGGTCAGTTGTTCACTGATAAGCCAAATACGGTAATTTTGAATCAAATACTGTTAACGGCAAACAAGCCGCTGGACCCTAAAGCAACCGGATTTGACTGGGGCTTCAAATTTCAGGGCATGTATGGTTCCGATGCGCGCTATACCCATTTCCTGGGAGAACTTGATCGCGTGGATCCGTACGACCGCAATCAATTCGACATTGTCGAGGCCAATGTCCTGGCCCATCTGCCGATCGCGTTCGATGGCGGTATCGACATCAAGGCCGGCCAATACCCTACTCCGCTGGGTTTCGAAACGATCGATCCTTCCACCAATCCGTTCTATTCGCACTCTTATATCTTCCAGTTCGGCCTTCCCTTCAAACATACCGGCGTCTTAACGGTCAGCCATGTCAGCGGGCTGCTGGATGTCTATCTGGGTGCTGACACGGGTGAAAACACGACATTCGGTCCATTGGGAGACAATAACAGCGCCGCCGCGTTCCTCGGCGGTGTGAATTTGACCATGATGGACGGCAATCTGGTCATTCTGGCACTGACGCATATCGGGCCAGAAAATCCCTCCCGCGATCTGTCCCCGCGGTTTAACGCCGACGGCTATTATCGCTATGAAAACGACATCGTCGCCACGTATAAGGCAACCAGCGACCTGACCCTGGTGACCGAACTGAACCTGATTCGCGACGATTTCGGTGCAACCGGCTATGCCACAGGTAAGCCGTCTGCCTCTAACGCGTTCGGTATCGCCCAGTACGCGTCCTATACTCTTACCGATACACTTACATTGAACGGCCGGGCGGAAGTCTTCCGTGACGACAACAATTTCTTCGTTGCCGGATATGGGGCGAACAATGGTGCCGACCGGTTCCAGATGGGCTTCCCAACACCCCTCACGGCCGCGTTGCATGCGACGACCTATGGTGAAATGACGGTCGGTGTCACCTACAAGCCGGCCAATTTGCCCGCGGCGATCTCCGGTTTGATGGTCCGTCCGGAAATCCGTTACGATCGCGACCTTGGTGGCAACAGGGCGTTCGACAATAACCGCAGCAACGGATCGCTGACCATGGCCTCGGACATGGTCCTGACGTTCTGATCGGCCTGACGCGGATGAGCAGGCCAGGGGCGAACCCCTGGCCTGTTTTCATGGATTGGCGTCCGGGTCCGGCGGCCGGTTCCACCAGCCGCCGCCCAACGCCTGGAACAGTGCCGCGGTATCCGCCAACCGGATCGCGATGGCCTGAACCTGCGACAACTGGGCCTGCGCATAGGCATTTTGTGCGTTCAGCAGCGCAAGATAGGCAACCTCACCTAGTTGCATTTGCTTGCGGGCAATCTCCAGGCTGCGTCCGGCCGCCCGTTCCGCCGCTGCGGCGGCATTCACGGCATCGGCATCGGATTGCAGCGCGCGCAAGGCATCGGCGACGTTCTGGAAAGCGGTCAATACCGTGCTTTTGTATTCCGCGGCGGCTTGATCGAATGCGGCTTGGGCGGCGCGCTGACGGTGCATCAGGGTGAAGCCGTCGAATAAAGGCTGAGTCAATCCGCCGGTCACGCTCCAGAAATTCGTGGCTGGCGTAAACAAGTTGCCGGGACTGTTGGCACTGTTTCCCGCCTGTGCCGTTAGCACGATCTGCGGCAGGCGTGCCGCGACCGCTTGGCCGATATTTGCGCTGGCCGCGTGCAGATTTTCCTCCGCCTGCCGTATATCCGGGCGTTGTTTCACCAGATCGGCCGGCAGGCTGACTGGCAGTTCCGTGGGTAGCTGGAACGAGACGAGATCGAATTTTTGTGCGATGTCGTCGTCTGGAAACTGGCCGGCCAGGGCGATCAGCGCATCCCGTTGCTGTGCCAGTTGCTTGCGCAGCGGCGGCAGTTGCTGCTGGGCCAGCGCCAGCGCTGCCTCTTGCGCCGCCACGTCTGCGCCCGATGCCTGGCCAAGTCGTTGCTGGGCACGCAGGATTGTCAGCAGATCGTCCTCGATCCGGACGGTTTGTTCGACCGTCCCGATCTGCCCGCGCAGCGATGCTTCCTGAATCGCAGCCGCCACGATATTCGATGTCAGCGTAACCCATGTGGCTTCCAGCATGAACCGCTGGTTGTCAGCCTGGGCCTGCAACGATTCCACCGCCCTCTGGTTGGCGCCAAAGACATCCGGGGCGAACGCCACGCTCAACTGCGGGGTGACTAGGCTGTAGTACGGGTTGCCGTTCGGTCCTGTTGGGGACAAGGCAGCAAGCGGGGTCAGATTGCGGCTGGCATCTATCCCGGCGGACACTGACGGATAGTAAAATCCCTGCTGTGCGGCGACGTTTTCCCTGGCCTGCCGGAGTGCGGCCTGACCGGCGGCCATGGTCGGGTTGTTGGCCAGGGCCTGCCGCACCAGGGCGTTCAGGGGTTCGGAGTGGAACAGGTGCCACCAGTCGCCGGCGACGTCGTGGCCGAATACCAGACGCTGGGTGGTGTCGTCGGCTGGCGGCGGCGCAACGTCTTTGCCATAGCCGGCTTCTTCCGGCGGCTTCGGGGTTTCAAAGTCGGGTCCCACGGCACAGCCGCCGAGCAGGGCCAGAACCAGGGGCAGGGCGGTTAGATGGCGAAGGATCATTCCGCTGTCTCCGCCGCCGCCCCAAGATGATCATGCCGAACTGCCCGCCTGGAGAACACGTCGATCAGAACGGGCAGCACGATCAGGATGAGCGCCGGGGCCAGAAGGATGCCGCCGACGACGACCAAAGCCAGCGGCTTTTGCACCTGGGAACCGATGCCGTTGGAGAACGCGGCCGGCAGCAGCCCGACGCAGGCCGTGGAGCACGTGATCATCACCGGCCGCAGCCGGATTTCACCAGCACGGATGACGGCGGACGCTCGGTCTAAACCGGATTCGAGCAACTGATTAAAGTAGGAAATTACGATAATTCCCTCCATGACCGAGATACCGAACAATGCGATGAAACCGATGGCGGCGGAGACACTGAATGGCGTTCCCGTAATCCACAGTGCAAATATTCCACCGATCAGGGCCATGGGGATGACGCTGGACGCGAGGACCATGTCAGTCATGGAGCCGAAATTCGCGAACAGCAGCAAGCAGATCAGCCCCAGGGTGATGGGGACGACGATTTCCAGCCGGCCGATCGCCTCTTGCAGGTTGCCGAATTCGCCGACCCACTCAAGATGGTATCCGCTGGGAATCGAGACCGCTTCATCGACCTTTCTCTGTGCTTCCAGGACGGCTGAACCAAGGTCGCGACCGCGAACACTGAACTTTATCGGAATGTAACGCTCCTGCCCCTCGCGGTAGATAAAGGCCGCGCCCGAGGCCAGCCGTACATCGGCTACGTCGGTCAACAGGATTGGCACGATTCCATTGCCGTTAAGGTTGGGCGCGCCGATCGCGATCCGGCGGATCGCATCCAGGCTTTTGCGATATTCCGATGCCAGGCGGACGATAATCGGAAAATTCCGGTCGGAACCATCTTCGTAGAGATTGCCCGCGGCCTGGCCACCGATCGCCGCCTGAACTGTTGTATTGATATCGCCCGGCGCCAGTCCGTAACGAGCTGCTTTCACGCGGTCGATGTCGATCCGCACCGTAGGCTGCCCCAATGACCGGAACACCCCCAGGTCGGTTATGCCGCTGACCGTGCCCATCGTATGGCTGATCTGGTCCGCCGTCTTTTCCAGTGTCCGCAGATCGCCGCCAAACAACTTGACCGAGTTTTCGCCCTTCACACCGGACGCCGCTTCCTCGACGTTGTCTTCGATATATTGAGAGAAATTGAAAATGACCCCGGGGTATAGTTCCTGGAGCCGGTTGGTGATTTCCTCGGTCAGTTTGTCCTTATTCATCCCCGCCGGCCAGGTATCGAACGGGGTGAGGGGAACGAAGAATTCGGCGTTGAAGAAGCCGGTGGCGTCTGTTCCATCATCCGGCCGGCCATGCTGCGACACGACCGTCACCACTTCGGGATATGATTTGAGTATCCCGCGGATGCCGTCCACGGTTGCGTTCCCTGCATCGAGGGAGACCGAGGTGGGCATCGTGGCCCGAACCCACAGGTTGCCTTCTTCCAGTTTAGGCAGGAATTCGAGTCCCAGATCTCGCACGGACGCCCCCGCGAGCACGCCGAGGACCACCATCGCGCCTAAAACCAGGATACGGTTCGCCAACGCGAACCGGAGCAGGGGGCTGTAAAGGCGATGAAGCGCACGAACGATGATCGTGTCCTTCTCGCTTTCTTGATTTTTCAGGAGTACGGACGCCAGAGCGGGCGAAATGGTGAATGTCGCGATCAGGCCGCCTGCGATCGCATAGGCGTAAGTCTTCGCCATTGGGCCGAAAATATGTCCTTCGATACCGCTCATCGTGAAGAGCGGAACGAACCCGGCAACGATTATTATGGCGGAGAAGAAGATGCTCTTGTTTACCTCGGTGGCCGCATTTGCGATGACGGCGAATTTACCCTTCAGGTTGGCGGCTGTCTGCACGCGGTGAATGACGGCTGACTGGGCGAACCGCATCGACGGCGCCTGGGACAAGCGGCGGTATATGTTCTCCACCATGATCACGGTTGCATCCACCACTAAGCCGAAGTCGATCGCGCCCACCGAGAGCAGGTTGGCGGATTCGCCACGCAGCAGCATCAGGCCGATGGCAAAAGCCAACGCGAAGGGTATGGTTGCCGAGACGATCACGGCGCTTCGAAAATTACCTAGAAACAACCATTGCAGAACGAAAATCAGCACGATGCCTTCCAGCATATTGTGCAGCACCGTGTGCGTGGTGACGTGGATCAGATCCGCTCTGTCATATATCCGCTCCAGCCGAACGCCGGGAGGGAGGATGTTGGAGGTGTTTATCTTCCTCATCAACGCCTCGACGCGTTCGATGGTAGGCAGGCTTTCCGCGCCGCGGCGCATCAACACAATGCCCTGAACGATGTCGTTGTCGAAATCCTGGCCGGCAACCCCGAGCCTTGGCAGGTTCGATACGCCTACTGTCGCGACATCGCGGATCAGGACCGGCGCCCCGCTGTTCTGGGAGATCATTGTATCGCGGATGTCGTCCAGCGAATGGATCAGCCCGATGCCGCGCACGACCGCGGCTTGCTCCCCGAAGTCAACGGTCTGGCCGCCGACATTGACGTTCGCATTGTTCAGGGCCGCAATGACCTGGGGCACCGACAGACCATAGTGGATCAGCTTGTTCTGATCGATCCTGACCTCATAGGTCTTTGTCTTACCGCCCCATCCATTCACATCGACGACGCCCGGGACGGCCTTGAAGCGGCGTTCGAGCATCCAATCCTCGATCGTCTTCAGGTCCATGACCGAATATCCGGGCGGGCCCACGACGCGGTATCGCAGAATTTCGCCGATCGGGCTTTCCGGGGAAATTTGGGGCGTTGCGTTATTCGGCAGCGGCGGCAACTGCGACAGCCGGTTGATGACCCACTGTTCCGCCTGATCATAAGTAAAATCGTAGGTGAACTGCACCTTGATGTCGGACAAGCCGAACAACGAGATGGTCCGGATGGCCGTCACATTGGGAATCCCGGCCATCTGGATTTCGACCGGGATGGTCATGTTCCGTTCCATTTCCTCCGCCGAGGAACCGGGATTCTGAACGATGATGTCCACCAGCGGCGGCACCGGGTCTGGATAGGCCTCGATATTCAGTTTCAGGAATGCCACGGTGCCGCCGACGAATACCGCAAGCATGACGATAAACACCAGAATCCGCTGCTTCAGAGCAAATTCGATCAGTTGACCCATCGTCGGTGCCCCTAGTCGCCGGACACGGCACGGTCGATGAACACCGCACCCGCGGTCACGATTTCTTCCCCGGCGTGGATGCCGCCGGTTGCCTCCACCATGTCGCCGCTTGTTCGTCCCAGCTTCACCTGGCGTATTTCCAGGGTCCGCGTTTTGGTATTCGCGACCCAGACATGGGCTGAATCGCCTTCATAGACCAACGCCGATTCCGGCATCGCGGGGGCGGAGGATATGCTTCCGGTAAGGATGCGGAACGATGCCAGCATCTCTGGCTTCAGCGCGCCGTCAGTGTTTTCCAGTTCGGCATGCACTGTCAGACGATGGGTGTTGGGGTCGATGGTGGCGGCGACGTATGTCAGGCGTGCGGTAAAGATGCGGCCGGGCAGTGCGGCGACCGTAGCCCGAATCGTATCGCCTTTGTGCAGAAATGGCGCGCTGTCCTCCCGCGCGTTCGCCACCAGCCACAGCTTCGACAGATCGCCGATCATGAACACCGGGGTGGCTTCGCCCGACGCGGCGCTGACGATGTTCTGCCCGGGGCCGATCTGGCGCTGGACCACCGTGCCGCCGATGGGCGCACCGACGGCGCTGTCGGCATCCAGGTGCAGAATATCGGGCGTTGCCTCGATTTGTTCGATCTCGTGTTCGGTCTTACCCAGAATGCGCAACCTGCTGCGCACTGCCGCCAGCGCGATGGATGCGCTGTTCATTCCGCCTTGTGCGGTAGCGAGATCGACCTGCGCCTGCTGCCAGTCCTTTAGCGCGGCGCCTTGTGCGGTAAACAGGTCATGCTGCCGCTTTTCGTTCGTGGTCGCCAGATTTAACTGCGCCTTTGCGGTTTTCAGCGCCGCGACCGCGCTGATCACGTCATTCTGGGCTTGCGCCAGTTCGGTGGCCTGAATGCTGAACAGAGGATCGCCCTGGCGCACCACCTCCCCCTCCTCCGCCAGCAGTTTCGTGACGTGGCCAGAGAACGGCGAGAATACCGGCGTCACCAGATCGTCGTCCAGCGCGATGCGGCCGTCGGTTTCGAAGCTGTTCTGAAATGGCAGTTCGGCTACCGGCTTGATCTTCAGTAACTGCCATTGCTTGTCGGTCGCCTTGAACGTCTGTCCGTCCACCGTCGCGGGCTGTTCCTGGTTCGCTGCCTCATGAGGCTCCAGGCCCGCGAGGCGCAGCAGGGCCGGGCCGGCGACAAAACCGGCCAGGATCGCGGCGGCGGCGAACGCAAGCAGAATGAATTGCACACGCGGGCTAAGCCGCCGTCCAACAGCAGGGGCCGAACGCTCTGTGTCGTGCGGTTGGTTCGGCTGGTCCATTCAGTGCGTATCCCGGGGCAAAGTCGGTCGGCACATTGTACCAGCGCCGGATGAACGAAAAGTGACAATTTACAAATGTTCAGATGCCGGTGGCGGTTTTGAATCCACCGCCGGATGGGTCAAATCGCGCCGCGGACGGGGCAAAATGGGCGAATGTTTTGCCCGAAGGCGCGGCCTTGGTGACATTGTCCCGCGGAAAGCGTGGATGGCAGCCCTTTGCCGTCACGACGGTGAAAGGCCAGTGTTTCAATATTGGGTCGGTTGCAGGAAGCCGCTGGCAGCGGGGTGGCCGGACTCCGGCTGCTAACCGTCCCAAACGCTCGCGGGCATCGGCAATCCGGCGAAGGCCGCGGCGTTCAGTGTGACAACGGGCTGGATCCCGGCCATTTCCAGCAGCATGAACCACTGCCGCACATGCTGGCCGCAATGCCAGGTCATGCGCTCTTGCAGTTCGTGCAGAAGCTGCGGGCCGTAATAGGTTTGCACCGTCTCGCGGCCGGATTTATCGGGTTTCGCGTCCCACCATGTATTCATCGCTGTGAGGACACGCTGACCGTAGGCGCCCAGTGCCGCACTTGTGTTCATGTCCGGCGGTGGTCCGTCGGTCAGCATCCCATTGGTCAGCATCGCGCCGGCCGCGACCTCCTGAATGCTTTCGGGGATGCGGAACAGGTGGTGCGCCAGCGCCAGATAGCTGCGCGGCCGTCCCGGAACCTCCTGGCTCAGCAGCGCGTCGGGCATTTGCGGGACGATCCGGATCGCGGTCCGGACGAACAGGTCCAGCCGTTCCATCAACCGCGCAGGCGGCAGCACCGGGCCGGTTGTTTCATTCAGCCCGAGGAACCTTACCACATGGCCTAGATTCTGGGCGAATATCCAGTTGTCGCCGCGCGACAGCACGGGAACGGAGCGCGCACCCAGGCGGCGCAGTTCATCGGCCCCGTCAGGGTCGGTCAGCACATTGATGGACTTGAACCCGATCGCACGGACCGAGAGAAACTCTTTAAGTTTCAGGCAGCTCGTTCATCCGGGCTGCCAAAAGACATTCAGTGCGGTGTCGCCTTGCATCGCTTCGACCTCCTGCCTTCGCTGTTACGCCGGCCCGGGCCGGCGGTCAATCGCGACGTCCAGCCAGCCCCTGTTGTCGAGGCAGGCGGTGTCGCCGGGACGCAGCAGCACGGTTGTGGTATCGGATTCGACCAGCGCCGGTCCCAAAATCCGTTGCTTTTCGGAAACGGCCCCGAAGTCGAAGACCGGCACGTCGATCCAGTCGCCCAGGAATATGCGGCGACGGGCCTTGGGCGCCGCGTCGGCCGTGGCGGTATCGGCCGCACCGCGTTCCACCGGCGGCAGGCGGCCGATGACCGACAGGCGGGCGTTGACCAGAACAACCTCCTGATCGCGCAGCGCATAGGTGTAGAGGGCTTCGTGCGCCGCGTGAAAGCGATCGGCTAAATCGGTGGCCAGGGTGGGGGACTCCAAGTCCAGGCCGTCCAGCGGGACCGCGATTTCGAACACCTGCTCCCCATAGCGCATGTCGGCGGAGCGGCGCAGGGCGACCTCGCCATCGAACCATGCCAACCGAGCGCGGCCTTCTTCCTCCATCGCGGCGAAGGCGGATCGGAGTCCGGTTGTGTCCAGGTTGCCCGACTGGCCCTGGCCGCGGCTGAGTTCGACCCGCGGATCGGTTTTCAGCATGCCCCAGGCCGACAGGACCGATGCCGCGACGGGCACGGCGATGCGGGCGATGCCCAGTTCGGCGGCCACGGCGGTGACATGCAGGCCGGCGGCGCCGCCGAATGCCAGCAGGGTAAACCGGCGCGGATCGACGCCGCGGCGCACCGTCGCGATGCGGACCCCATCCGCCATTCGGCTGTTCACCACACGGTGGATTCCGGCCGCGGCCTCGGCGGTTTCGATCCCCAGATCGGCAGCGAGTCTTGCCACCACCGCGGTCGCCGCGTCCAAGTCCAGCCGGCGGCGTCCGCCCAGGAAATTGGCCGGGTCGAGGTAGCCAAGCACCAGGTTGGCGTCGGTCACGGTGGCGCCCGAACCGCCCTGGCCATAGCAGGCCGGTCCGGGTACCGCGCCCGCGCTTTCCGGGCCGACGGCCAGCAGGCCCGACCGGTCCAGCTTGCCGATCGACCCGCCGCCAGCCCCCAGCGTCACGATATCCAGGCTGGGTAAGGCAATCCGTGAACCGCCAATGGCCTTGTCGCCCGACAGGGTCGGCTGCCCGTTACGCACCACGGCAATGTCGGTGGACGTGCCGCCCATATCGAAACCAATGACATCCGGCGACAACCCGTCCCGCACCAGCGCGACCGCCGCCGCCACACCGCCCGCCGGCCCGGACAATGCGGTGCCGGCGGCAAGGCGGATCGCCTCGGCAACCGATGCGACGCCGCCATGCGACAGGATCACCAGAAGCTCGCCGTCATACCCCGCGCCGCGCAGGCGGGATTGCAGGCGGCCAAGATAGTGTTCGATCACCGGTCCGACGGCGGCATTGGCGACGGCGGTGGAGAAACGCTCGAATTCCTTGATCTGCGGCAGGACTTCTGACGACGTGGTCACGTAAACGCCGGGCAGCCTGGCACGGATCGCGGCGGCGGCCTTGCGTTCGTGCGCCGGGTTCCGCCAGGAATGCAGGAAGCAGACGGCAACAGACTGAACACCGGCATCGCGCAATATCCCGATCGCCGCGTCAAGCGATGCGGTATCCAGCGGGATTTCGACCGATCCATCCGCTCGGATGCGTTCCGTGACCGGCAGGCGCAGCGCGCGGGGCACCAACGGCCGGGGCGGAGTCATGCGCAGGTTGTAGCGGTCGGGCTTCAGACCCTCGCGCATTTCGATCACATCGCGATGCCCGGTGGTGGTCAGCATGCCGGTGCGGGCGACCTTGCCCTCCAGCAACGCATTGGTGGCGACGGTGGTGCCATGCACAATCCGGGCGGCAGAACCCAGCAGATCGGCCACGGTCAGACCCAGGCGTTCGGCGGCCAGTGCGATCCCGTTCAGTACGCCGTCCGATTGGTCCGCCGGGGTGGTGGAGGCCTTGGCGACGATGGTCCCGCCGCCGGCGACGGAGACGACGATGTCGGTGAAGGTGCCCCCGACGTCGATGCCGATGCTGCAGATCATGTGGGCAACAACGGCTGCGACAACGCCGATCCGGTGGCATTGGCCTGCGCCGGCACGCCCCAGCCGCCACCGCCGCCGGACAGCACGTGGATCACGCTGCCGGAGGGAACCGGCACGTCGATCTCCTTGCTTTTCAGCTTCCGGGGCGCCGAACCGGGCGCCAACAACGTGTAGTCATGCGGCGCGCCGTCCTCGCCACCGTTGATGCCGCGGGCGCCATGCACCACGCCCTCCCCGGCGGTGTTCGCCTTCGTTGTCCCGGCGGCTTCGACCCGCAGCCGCATATCGCCGCCGTCGCCGCCCCGATGCAGGCCGGCGCCGCCCGATCCAAGCCGGTATTCGTGGGTTTCGAATACCAGCGGGAAGCGGGTTTCAGCCACCTCGATGCTGCCGAACTTGATCCCCCCGGCGGAATGCCACTCGCCGATTGTCGAATACCCATCGCCAGCCGCGGAACCGCCGCCGCCGGGACGGGCCTGGAACATGTGCCAGATGAATCGGCGGCCTGTGCGCGGATCGGTGCCGTTCAGCGCGATCCGCAACCGCCGGCCCCAACCGCCCATGGCCCGTTCGGGCGCGGCCCGGGCCAGTGCGACGATGATCGCCTCGACGATTTCGTTGGAGCAGTGGCTGGTACACATCGTCACCGGCGCGCCCTCGTGCGCCCAGACGATGGTGCCTTCCTTCAGCTTTACCGTCAGCGGCCGAAACGCGCCGTCGTTCTTGGCGATATCGGGATCGAGCATGAAGGCGAACGCCATCGCCACCGCCGATCGGGTGTTGGCGTAGGACGAGTTGACGAACCCGGTAACCTGCGGGTCCGACTCCGTCAGATCGACCACGATATCGCTGCCGCGCTTGGTCACAACCGCCCGGATGGCGATGTCGGTCTTGCCGAAGCCGTCGTCGTCCAGCAGCGCTTCGCCGCGGTATTCTCCGTCCGCCCATTCCGCAACGATGTGTCGCGCGTGGCGTTCGGCGGCGTCCAGCATCGCCTCGATCGAGGCGGACAGGGTTTCGGGGCCGAATTCCCCGATGACGGTGTTCAGGCGTTGCTCGCCCAACCGAGCGGATCCGATTTGGGCGGCGAGGTCGCCACGGAAGTCGCGGGGGTGACGGACGTTCAGGGCCAGCATTTCCAGCAGGTCTTCGCGCAGCACGCCGTTCTCGGTCAGCCGCATCGGCGGCAGGCGCAGGCCCTCGTGCCAGATTTCCGTCGCGGCGGGGTTGTATGCGCCGTGCGTCGCGCCGCCGATGTCGGAGTGATGGGCGCGGACCACCGACCAGAACATCAGGGTCGCGCCGGTAAAGACTGGAACGAAGATCGTCAGGTCGGGCAGGTGGGATCCGCCGCGATACGGGTCGTTCAGCAGATACACATCGCCGGGCGACGGATCGGGGAAGCGTTCCGACAAGGCTTTCGCCGCCCAGGGCATCGCGCCGACATGAACCGGAATATGGTCTGCCTGCGCCACCAGCCGGCAGCGCGCGTCGATCAGCGCAATGGAGAAGTCGCGCGAGGAGTTCAGGATCTGCGAATAGGCGGTGCGCAACATGGCCTCGCCCATCTCCTCGGCGATGGCGCTCAGGCGGTTTTGCAGCACGGCGATGGTGATCGGGTCCGTCATGCGGGGATCGTGACGCATTCGGGCCAGTTGGGAAAGCCGGCGCTGGTCGCGGAGTCGTGATCGCACGAAAAGCGGAAACAGGCACATGATAAGCGAATGCCATGGCCGCGACTCTGTTCGTCCGCCAGATCGGTAGCGCATGACGGGCCGCGCGCCCTCGGGAATGAAAGTTCAGAGGAGATGCCGCGATGATCAGGACACCACCCGGCTGGGGCGCGGACATGCTGACCCGGGCCTATCAAACGGTGACGACGGTGCGGCCGGATTGGGCGGTGACCAGGTCCTCGCCGGTTGTGATCCACAGGATCGGGCTTTCCGATCTGCGCTGGGCACTGGCGCGCGGGGCCGGGGATTTCGGTGCGTCCCGGACCGACGTGATTTTTCTGTGCCTGATTTATCCCCTTGTCGGGCTGTTGTTGGCGCGACTGGCGTTTGGCTACCAGTTGTTGCCACTGGTGTTTCCGCTGGCCTCGGGCTTCGCGCTGGTCGGGCCGCTGGCCGGCGTGGGTCTGACGGAAATGAGCAGACGGCGGGAACTGGGCTTGTCGGCTGGCTGGGCCGACGCGTTTACCGTGTTCCGCTCGCCTGCTATCGGCGGGATCGCGCTGCTTGGGTTTATCCTTCTGGTCATGTTGATGTTTTGGCTGGTGCTGTCCAACGCGGTTTATGATTTGACGCTTGGACCCAAGCCGCCGGCTTCGCTGTACGCGTTCGCGCACGACGTTCTGCACACCCGTGCCGGGTTGACGATGATGGTGGCTGGCATTGGGATCGGATTCGTATTCGCGGCCGTTGCTCTCGCGATCAGCGTGGTGTCGTTCCCGATGATGCTGGACCGGAATGTGTCGCTGGAAATGGCAATCCGTACGTCGCTTCGTGTGGTGGCGCGCAATCCGATCGTGATCGGGACATGGGGGATATTCATCGCCGCTGGCCTGGTGGCCGGGTCGTTGCCGCTTTTACTTGGACTGGTATTTGTTGTGCCGGTGTTCGGACATGCGACCTGGCATTTATACCGACGGGCGGTTTCCACGTAGATTGGGGACGCCCTGTGGGATGGGCTGAATCGTCTATCCCACCAGGCCCGCGGCGCCCGCGGCAGCTGCCGCCGCCAGAATGGCCAGCGGATGCAATTTGGTGAAGATGAACAGCGCCGCCGTTACCACCGTGACCGCCGCCGCGGTCCAGTCCACGGCAGTGGACTGGATCAGCAGGGCCGCGCTGGCCATGATCAACCCGGCCGTCACCGGTTGCAGGCCGGCCTGAACGGCTTTCCGCCAGGGTGCATCCTTGAACCGGTACCAGATCCCGCTGACCAGCAAGGTCAGGATCGAGGAGGGCGTCGTCACCGCGGCGGTGGTGACAAGGGCGCCCCAAAAGCCGGCGACCCGCCAGCCGACCAGGCTGACCACCATCATGTTCGGGCCGGGTGCCGCCTGCGCCAGGGCGAACAGCGCGGCAAATTCATGTGCGCTCATCCAGTGGTGAACGTCCACCACCTGACGCTGCATTTCGGGGACGATCGCGTTGGCACCGCCGAACGCCAGCAGCGAAAGCTGCCCGTACACCGCGGCGAGTTCGGCGAGATTGCTCATGCCGGGAACCGCCACAGCAACAAGGTGGAAGCGATTGCCAGCACTGGCATCGCGGCCTGCAACGGCAGCCGCAGCACGGCGATGGCAACGAAGGTGCAGGCGGCGACCGCGATGGCCAGGGGCCGCCCCCGCAACGGCGAGGCGATTTTCCACGCGGTGCTGAGCATATAGGCCGCCGCCGCCGCCGACAGCCCGACGAATGCCCGATGCACCGGCGGATAGTCGGCATACCGGCCATAGACGATGCCCAGGACGATTACGATGGCGACCGGCGCCGTCATCAGCCCCAGCAACGAGGCCACGGCGCCCGCGACCCCCTGAAACCGGGACCCGAGGGCTATGGTGACATTCATGATGTTGCCGCCGGGCAGAAACTGGCACAAACCCAGCATCTCGGTAAACTCCGGCTGGGTGAGCCATTGGCGGCGATCGACGATCATACGCCGAGCCCAGGGGAGGACGCCGCCGAAGCCAAGGACTCCGACGGTGAAGAAGCCGGCGAACAGATCGAATACGGTGGGGGCGGGGCGCGTTTCGGACATGCAGAGGTTGATTAACGATACCGCATGGTTTCGACAATTCCTGGCCGCGATCCTGGTATTGATGGCGATGGCGTCGGGTGGCCATGCGGCCTGTGTCGCCCAGCGGGCGGCCGAGGTGCCGCTGGGCGGTAGCGGGGGCGTCATGACCGTGCCGCTGGAGGTGAACGGCAATGTCGCGACCTTCATCCTGGACACGGGCGCCCAGCGTTCGGTGGTGACCCGGGAGGCTGTCGGGCGGCTTGGTCTGGTGCGGGACCAATGGGTCGGGACGGTTATGAACGGGGTCGGCGGCGTGCAAAGCAGCCCCAACGCCGATCCCGCCAGCATCGGCCTGGGCGGCGTGCCGCTGGTGCGGCGGACGCTGACGCATGACAACAGTCTGACGGTGGGGGTCCTGCCGGGCGCGCGGGCTGGCGATGCGGTCATCGACGGTCTGCTGGGGCGGGATTTCCTGTCGGTGTTCGACCTGGATCTGGACGTGCCGGGGCGGCGCCTGCTGCTGTACCGGGTGTCCGGCTGTTCCGGGCGGTTTCTGCCGTGGACCGGCGATTATGCCGCGATACCGGCGGCGATGCCGACTGATACGGCCATCGTCGTGCCGGTGTCGCTGGATGGACGGCCGCTGCGGGCGTTGCTGGATACCGGTGCCAGCGCCAGCCTGCTGGGTGCGCCCGGGATGTTCAAACTCGGCTTGACCGCGGCGGCGCTGGCATCCGATCCGGCCGATACGGTCAGCGGCCTTGGGCCCCGATCGGTTGCGATGCACCGGCATTTGTTCCGCGCGCTTGCGGTGGGCGGCGATGTAACCGTTTCGCCCCGGATATGGGTGGCGCCGATCCGGCTGACGCCCATCGTCGATATGCTGCTGGGCGCCGACTGGCTGGCCGGACGGCACGTTTGGATATCGTTCGACACGCGCCAGCTATTCGTCGCCCGCTGAGGTCAGTTCGGGACCGAGGACGGCTTCGCTTCGTCGCGGCCCGGTTTTCCGGTCTATGCCGCCGCCGTCGGCTTGGTTGCGGAATCCAATGTCCAAGCGGACACGCCCGGTATCCATTCCCCTTTCGCGCCGCCTAAACCGGTGTCAGCTTTTGCCGGCGTAGCTTTTCGCCATGCCCTCGCCCGGTTCCGCCTGGGGGCCGAACGGCATGATCGGATAACGCAGACCGGCTTTCGCCAGCCCCTGCAAGCCGGTCACCGCGCGTTGCAGATCGGCCGGGGGGCAGGCCATCAGCATCTCATCGTCGGCCACCCCGCCGTAGCGGCGTTCGGCGTAGCACGGGATCGACAGGCTGACCTTCTTGTTCTTCAGCGCGCTGCCCCAGCTATCGGCGCAGGCGCTTTCCCCGGTGATGCTGAAATCGTAACGCTGGTAGTTGCGCCATTGCAGGCCGTTGATGAACAGGATCATCTGCGCGGGGTTGCCGTAGAACAGGCACACGTCGGGCGGGCTGAGCCGGCCGGTGCGCAGCGGGGAGATCGCCAGCCCGTGATAGGTGCCGGGGGTCACGCGCGGCATCTGGGCCTGATGGGCGGCGGAGGCGGTGCGGTTTTCGAACCAAACGCCCTCCATCTTCCGGCCGGAGGTATAGATTTCGCCCGGGGCGTCCAGGCCGATCACGCTGCTGCAGCTTGAGAACGGCGGGACGTTTTCGGTGGTGATCCCCAGGGTGAAGCCGGCCATGCGCGACTGGGTCACCAACTGGCAGGTGGAATAGGTCTTGCCCTTGGCAGGGCGGCGCAGCCCGGGAACGGCCTCCATCTCCGCGACGTCGGCGAACAGCTTCATGCCGATGGGGAAGGTGCGCAGGCGCAGCAGTTGGTTCAGTTGTTCGGCCAGATCGGCGATGGTTTTGCCGTCCAGCGCCGGGGTGTCCATGGCTTGGGTGTCGGGCATATCGTTCATGGGATGGTTCCTCCGGCCCGCATGCTTGCACGGCCGAAGGAAACTGTCATCGCAGACGGGCGGAGGTTACGCCCCGTAGCGGACGTGCGACCGTCCGAACGCGCGGGCAAACCGGCGCAGGCCGGCCATTTGCTGCTGCGTCCATGTGCCAGTCGCCAGCGCCTCCTCGCCCGACGGGTCGCCGGTCGGCACGTAATCGCGGGAGAAATCCGCCGTACGGAACAGCATGTCCCACCACGGCAGCACCGAACCGTAGTTACAACTGCGGTCGCCGGCACCCAGCACGCCGTGATGGGCGCGATGGAACCGGGGGGAAATCAGCAGCCGGTCGCCCAGCCAGCCAAACGACAGCCGGACATTGGCGTGCGACAGCGATTCCAGGAACCGCAGCATCAGCACCAACAGCGGAAACTGCAACGGCGGGACGCCGATCAGCAGCGCGATCACACCGAACCAGACAAAGGCGATCAGGTCGTCCAGCACATGGTTGCGGTCGTCGGACCAGAACGTCATCTGGCGCTGGGCGTGATGCAGCGAATGCAACGCCCACCACCAGCGGAACTGGTGCGATAGAAAGTGCCGCAGGAAATCGGAGAAATCCAGAATGACCGCATACAGCACGAAGGTCAGCACCTGCTGCCCCAGCAGAGCGGGAAAAAGCCCCTCCAGCGTTGGCGGTACCCAGCCCTGATCCGTCATCCATCCGCTGACCGAAACCTGCGCGCGATAGAACAGCACGTAGGTTACCAGTGGCAGAATGCCGACCCGGGACAGCACCGTGTAGAGCACATCGACACCCACGGCCTTGCTGTCGGGCCAGCGTTCGACCGGGCGCCAGTGTTCCAGCGGCAGGCATACGGCGAATGTCACCGCGACCTGGGCCGCGCCATACAGTGCGAACAGGGCCCAGTTATAGGACACATCCTCCCAGTTCATCAGCCCGAACTGGTACAGCGCCGGGATCAGCAGGTTTTCCTGCAACCAGCCGGCAGCGAGGTCGAACGGATCGCCCATCAGCGGCTGGACACGACCGCGGGCGCCGGCCCTTTCGGATTCAGGAACAAGCCGTGCGGGGAGCGGCCAACCTCGATCGTCTCGAACGTGCCAGTGGCCGGATCCAGCACCGCCACTTTTTCCGCCCAGCGGCGGGTGATCCAGATCTTGCCGTTGGGGGCGAAATCCATGTCGTCCGGCCCGCCGGGAATGGCATAGGTGCGGATCGGCTTCAACGTCGCCGCATCCATCGACACCGTGGTCCCCCCCGCTCGGTTATTCACCCACAGGATCTTCCGGTCAGGCGACAGGAACAGGTTGTGGGCACCCTTGCCGGTTTCCACATGCTCCAGAACCTTGCCGGTTTCGGGATCGACCACGGCGATGTAGTCGGTGCCCATGTCGGCCACCAGAACCTTGCCGTTAAGCCACAACACGCCGGCCGGGGTTTTGCCCACCGGAACCGTCCATTTTGGCGTCATCGTCCGCAGATCGAACGCCGCCAGTTTGTCGCTGTCCTGCAGGCTGACGAACACAATGGAGGAATCCGGCGAATAGGCCAGATGGCTGGGGGTCGCCACGACGGGGAACCGTTTCACCAGTTTCATGGTGGCGGCATCGTAAACATCCACCTGATTGCGGGCCAGTCCGTTGACCGTCAGGAACTTGCCGTTGGGGCTGAACGCGAGCTGATAGGGGTCGGTGACCGGAACGCGCTGCTTCACCTCCCCGGTGTTGGGGTCCAGGAACATGATCTGGTTGCCGGTGGTATCGCCGACCAGCAGGCTGCGTCCATCGGGGCTGAGGATCAGATGATGCGGCTCCCGCAGTGTCGGGATGCGGCGGACCTCTTTCTGGGTCGCCATGTCGATCACGCTGACCGCTGCACCGGCCGAATCGATCACGAAAGCGATGCCGCCGGCATTGGCCCGGGCGGTAAAACCAGGCAGGGTGAAGCAAAGGGACAGCAAAAGGCAAAGGCGCCGCATGGCCAGCGTACTCCGGCAGGATGGCGCCGTTCCCTACGCCTTATGGCCGGAATCGGGCAAGGCTATTCGGGTGCCTCCAACGGGTCGCCACGCGCGAAGACAGCCGCGGCGAAGGCGAAGAACACACAGGCCGGGGTGGAAATCAGCACGTTGTCGGTGATCGCGTGCAGTCCCAGCGCGAGGAGGGCCAACCGCATGATCCGCCGTTCCGGGGCCGGTAATCCGCGCGTATGGACAATCGTCCAGCCCGCCGACAGGACGATCAGCAGACCCTCGCCCAGTGCGCCGCCTTCTACCTGAATGCGGAGGTATTCATTATGCGCGGCCCAGGTGTGCAGGGTTTGGGCTACCCGTCCTTGCGGCGACACGACCGCGTTGCCGGCGCCGGTACCCCAGCCAAACCAGGGCGACCTGGCGGCGGCGTCCTGGAAACTGGGCCATAGCAGGTCGCGGCCGCTCAGGTTGCCGGTTTCATGCAGGAAGACGTTGAACAGGCGGATTTCGTCGAGACCGCCGCCCAGCAACAGCAGCACCGGAAGCAGCCCCAACGCGGTCAGAACCAGCAGAAGACGCTGCCGGGCAGGGAAGATGGCGGAGTGGATAGACACCAGGCTCAGCCCGGTCACGGCGATGGCATAGACGAACGGCGCGCGCGCGCCGGTCAGCGTCAGGATCAGGAAATTGACCACCAGCAGGGCGAGGTCGCCGCCCCGTCCGTGGCGAAACAGTTGGATCAGGCAGGCGTAGATCGCCGGCAGGCAAACCCCGGCCAGAAACGCCGGATGGCCGAGGCCGGCCAAACGGGCGCCGCCGCTATCGACGAACAGTGGGCGGATATCGGCGGCGGCGAGCGGCAGGCTGGCCAGAACGGCGATCGCGGGGGCCCATTTCGTGGCCTGGATCATCGCCTCCGCCCAGCGCGCCGGCATGCGGCAGAAGCAAAACGCGAACGGCGCGACGGAACCGATCATCGATCGCACGCTGTCGGCGGCGGACAGGTGCGGATACAACCCACGCACCAGGCCGGTGGCCAGCATGACGGGAAATGCCCAAGCGGGGTTCAGCGGATCGGCTCTCGGGCCGAACCGGATCATGCACAGTGCCGCCAGGCCGATCTGGGTGCCCTTGATGACCGCGATGACCGGTTGAAAGGTCTCTGGCCCGGCCAGATCGTGAAAGGTCATTTCCAGCGTCAGGCCGGCGGTCCACAGCCATGCGACGGAGAAGGCGATGGGAAAGCGCAGCGCCAGAAAGCCGATCCCGGCGGCGACCGCCGCCATCAGGCCAACGCCGAACAGCGGCGGCGAAACCAGCCCGAAGGCCAGCGCCGCGGCGAGGAGTGCGCCCGAAGCAACGGCCATGGGCGTGTCGGAGCGAATGAGGAAGCGTGGCATGTGGATGCCGGTATGCCGGAAAAGTCCTAAGGAATGGTTTACGTGCCGGACTCGGCGGGGCGAAGTCTGGAGGCGGTTGCCGGTGCCCTGTATGAGGATGGTGCCGAACCGTTGGCGGCGGTCGCCCGGATAAGGATTATCGATATGGATCGTGTTGGAGTGCCGCGGGCGGAAACCGACCGGGTGCGGAAATTGCTCGGTCAGGGCCGCTATGCGACGGATGAGCGGTTCGAGGGGGCGGCCTACGCGGTGTTCGTCCGCAGCCCGCATGCCCATGCCAGGATTGTGTCGGTGGATACCGCCGCTGCGGAAACCATGCCGGGCGTAGTGCGCATCGTGACCGGCCAAGACTGTGCGGGGTTGGGGAATTTCCCGGTGATCGACCGCGTTGGCAAAGGCCTGGCGATCCCGTTCCGCCCGGTCCTGGCGATGGATATCGTGCGGCATCCCGGGGAGGCCGTGGCCTGTGTCGTGGCCGATACGCAGGCGCGGGCCCTGGACGCGGCCGAGGCCGTGGTGGTTGACTATGACGATCTGCCGGCCGCGACCGGACTGGCCGACAGCGCGCCCCTGGTTCATCCCGGCGCGCCCGGCAACGTCGCGATGCGGCATGAGGCCGGCGATGAAGCTGCCGTGGAGACGGCGATGACCGTCGCCGCCTTGGTGGTGGAAACCGAAATCCATATGCCTCGGCTGGCACCCGTTACGCTGGAACCGCGCGCCGCGGTGGCCCGCTTCGATGACGGTGTCTTCTTCATTCGCGCGCCGCATCAAGGTGTGAACGAGATGCGGCGGGACTTCGCTGCCGTGTTCAATCTGCCGCCTGACCGGTTCCATGTGATGAGCGGCGAGGTCGGCGGCGGATTCGGCCCGCGCAACATCGCCTATCCGGAATACGCCGCGGTCATGCTGGCCGCGAAGCTGACCGGCCGCCCGGTCCTGTGGTGCGGAACCCGAAGCGAGTCGTTCCTGACTGATATCCAGGGCCGGGGCGTGCGGGTGCGGGGCCGGTTGGCGATGGACGAAGCGGGCCGGTTCACCGCGCTGTCGATGCGGTACGACGCCGATCTGGGGGCCTATATCTCGCCGGTCGCGGTGTTCGCCAATATCAACAATCCCTTGCAATCGCTGATCGGGTGCTACGACATTCCCGCCGCGCATGCGGTGTTCCGGATGATTCACACGCATGCCGTCCCGACCGGGCCGTATCGCGGGGCAGGGCGCCCGGAGATGGCGCTGCTGATCGAGCGTATGGTCGATATCGCCGCCCGGCGTCTGAACATGGACCCGTTCCTGCTGCGGGAGCGTAATATGATCCCGGCGGAGGCGTTCCCGTTCACCCTGCCGAACGGCCCGCGCTACGACAGCGGCGATTTCGGGCGGTTGATGCGCACTGCCAGGGAGGCGTCCGACTGGGACGGTTTCGCGGCGCGGCAGGCAGCGTCCCCGGGCAGGCTGTGGGGGCGGGGGATGAGTTTGTTCATCGAGGTGTCCGGCGGCGGCGGTGCCCCGGACGAAGCGGCGTTGACCCTGTCGGCCGTGGATGGTCAGGCTGCCTTGCGGATCGAGACGGTGACGGCGAGTACTGGTCAGTCCCATGCTCGCACGTTCGCGCTGATCGCGGGGCCGCGGCTGGGGTTGCCGGAAATCGCGGTGGATTTCGTGGCGTCCGACCCGGCCACCCATTTGTCGGGCGCGGGGTCTTATGCGTCCCGCAGCACCATCGCCGCGGGAAGCGCGGTCGCGGCGGCGGCGGATGCGCTGTCTTCGCGGCTGCGCGGCATGGCGGCGCTGCGGGCCAACTGCGCGCCAGAGGACTTGCACCTGGCGGATGAGGCCGTCTGCCGAACGGACGGAAGTCCGGTGTGCCGGCTGGTGGATTTGCTGGGCGAAGCGATGACCGAAACCGGGCGGGTGGCACCGACCCGGGCGTTTGCCTCCGGCTGCCATGTGGCCGAGGTAGCGATCGACCCCGATACCGGTGCGGCCGTTCTGACCCGTTATCTGGCGGTGGACGATGCCGGGGTGACCATCGACCATCAGGCAGCGGAGGCGCAGATCCAGGGCGGCATCGCGCAAGGAGTCGGCGAAGTGCTGGGTGAGGAGGCGGTGATCGATGCTGAGTCCGGGCAGCCTTATGCGGCGAGCCTGATGGATTACGCGCTGCCCAGGGCGGACGATTTTCCGGGATATCGGGTGATTGCGTGCGATACGCCGTCGCCGTTCAATCCGCTGGGTGTCAAGGGCATCGGGGAGGCGGGTACGACCGGTGCGCTGTGTGCGGTGACGAGTGCTGTCGCCGACGCGCTTGGCGGGCGGGACCTGCCGGCGATGCCGTTCACGCAAGAACGCCTGTGGCGGGCATTGCGGCGCTAAATCGTTGAGATCGCAGGCCCGACGATCGCCTCCCCGAGGGGAACCAGCTTAATGCCTGTCGAACGGGGTCGCGCAGCGTTGCCCCAGTTCCCGGTAATGGGCAATCCGCCCCGCGTAAGCCTCCGCCAGCCGTTCGTCAGGCATTATGGTTTCCGCTCTGGCGGGCGGAGTGCAAACCGCTTCTGGTGAATCCCCGGTGGCCGCCATCCGGGCCAACCGGCCGGCGCCGAATGCGGCGCCATTCTCACCGTCGGCGAGGCGGTGCAGAGGAATCCCCAGGACCGATGCGATGATCGCGATCCAGGTTCGGGACCGGGATCCGCCGCCGATAACGTCCGCCTCCGCGATCCGGGTTCCGGACGCCGAAAGTGCGTCCAGGCAGTCGCGCAGGGAGAACGCGACCCCCTCCAGCACCGCTTGGGTCAGCAGGCGCCGGTCGGTGTCGTGCGACAGTTCAGCGAAGGCGCCGCGGATCGCGCCGTTGTTCAACGGCGTCCGCTCGCCGCCGAGGTAGGGCAGGAACAGTGCCGCACTGGGCGATACCGGCGCCCCGACTTCGGCCAGCAAGTCGGATTCGGAGCGTCCGGTGACGCCGGCCCACCATGCCAGCGAGGCGGCGGCCGACAATGTTACGCCCATTTGGTGCCAACGCCCCGGCAGCGCGTGGCAAAACGCATGGACAGCGGCTTGCGGCCAGGGGCGGAACCGATCCGTCGCGGCGAACAGCACGCCGGAGGTGCCAAGCGAGACGAACGCATTGCCGGCGTGGATCGCGGACAGTCCGACCGCGCCCGCTGCGTTGTCCCCCGCGCCGCCGGCCAGCACGGGCCGACGGGCCATGTGCCAGCGGGCCGCCAGTTCTGGCCTCAAGGTTCCGGCGGCGGCGTTACCCTCCACCAGGCGAGGCATCGCGGTCCGCGACAAACCCGTTGCCGCCAGCATCACGTCCGACCAGTCCCGCTTGCCGACATCCAGCCACAGGGTGCCAGACGCGTCCGACATCTCCTCGATCAGTTCCCCGGTCAGGCGATAGCGGATATAGGCTTTTGGCAGCAGGACGGTATGTATGCGGGCGAACACCGCCGGTTCATGGGTCCGCACCCACAGTAATTTGGGCGCGGTGAACCCGGGCATGGCGATATTGCCGGTGATCTGGCGCAGATCCGTCACGGCCAGTTCCAACGCCTCACATTCGGCGGTCGAACGGACGTCGTTCCACAGAATGGCGGGGCGTAGCACGGAACCGGCCGCATCCAGCAGAATCGCGCCATGCATCTGGCCCGACAGGCCGATCCCCTCGACCGCCGACACCGCCTTGGCATGATCTCGCGCTAAGGTATCGACGGCGTCCAGCATCGCCTGCCACCACGCGGCCGGTTCCTGTTCGCTGTATCCCGCCGCCGGGCGCTGCACAGACAGCGCCACACTGGCGCTGCCCACGGTTTTCTGGGCGCCGTCCACCAGCAGCGCTTTGACGGCGGACGTGCCGAAATCGATCCCGAGGAACACCGTCGGTCAGGCCGCCAGGGGATGACGCGCGCGTTGCGGCAGGGCTTGACCAGCCTTGTCGAACAGGTGGCATGCAGCCGGATCGACCGCCAGCCGGATCTGGTCCCGGGCTTTGGTCGCGTCGCTGCCTTCTATTTGTACTGTCACCGGCTCGCCGCCCTCGATCGTGACGTGAAGCAGCGTCAGGCCACCGAGCCGTTCGACCAGGGCGACGGTTCCGCCGATGGTGCCGGATGGATCGATCCGAAGCCCCTCAGGCCGGATGCCCAGGGTGACCGCATCGCCAGACGCCGCGCCCGCGC